>CAMKSZ010000129.1 GCA_946415525.1 uncultured Prevotellaceae bacterium
CCAACGAACCTACATGTGCATTCGTCACAATGATGTTCTCGCCCATTTTCTTGACTTCGATGCATCTATTAGCACCATATTCAGGCTTCACCTTCAGTAATACCTGGTACAACTGAGAAGCCGCATATTTCTCTGCATCTACAGACAAAATGAGTTCACGTAGTGTCATGCCTTTGGGTTATTGATTGTCTTGTCAGTTTTCATCATTATCATTCTTCATCGAGAATATAAAATCCAGCCTCTGTAGGATGGTCGAGTACAAGGCATTTGGGATTCTCCTTTGTCAGCAACCACGTAATCCAGATGTCGCCAGACGAAGTAGCGATGAAGATAATGCCAAAGACCAGCAAAGTCAAGTCGCCAACAAAAAGAGCCACTATGGCAGGAACGACTCCCAACACGACACATGGCATCATCGCCCCCATCATATAGCCGGATATGCGCATCGGCTCGTTGCAATGACAATATGGAGTCAGCATTTTCCATATTACGCCGAAACTGATGCTCTTCCAGCCGTTTTTGGCATAACACGCCCATGTCAAGCCATGTATCAGTTCGTGAACGACAATGCCCGCCAACATGACAACCAAGAACAATCCCCACCCCCCAAAAGAAGCCAACAAACTCTTCATCGGTGCGCCTTTCCATATTATCAAGAATGGCACTGCAAACACAATGGCAGAAAGCACCAGAAGCACGATGCAAAAGACGTTCGCCTTATAGAGGTCTATCACCACCTTGCGACCTTTATCCTCAATGTTTTCCATTTTTAAAAGTTTATAATTCAATCCTTTTGATCATTTTGGCAGGAGTGGCGCTCTTTATTCTTTCAACTTTTTGCCATCAGCAAAAGCCTTTCCCACCGTTTTTCCCAACTGGATATAGGTGTGATGAACAGGGTCGAAGGTGATGATGTTCATCTTCTCGACATCAGGTTTTCCATCTTCGCCAAGGAAACTCTCATCACAAAGGATGTTGACAATTTCAGCAATGAGGTAATAGCCCGTTTCAGACTCATCAATCTTCTGCTTTACCCGACATTCCAGTGTCATGGGAAACTCCTTAAAGACAGGAGCATTCACGTTGGGTGCCTTTTCCGCTGTCCATCCCGTCCTCTCCATTTTGTCAGGAGTGTTTCTCCCGCTTGCAATACCCACATAGTCAGAGGCTATCATCGTCTCCGCCGTAGCAAAAGCAACGGTGAACTCAGGATTCACGTTAAGGTTATCGGTTGTCTGATGCGAACCAAGAGAGATCATGATTTCGTGCATGTCCCATTGACCGCCCCAAGCAGCATTCATCGCATTCACCTTACCCTCTTTGTCGTAAGTGCCGATAATCAACACCGGTTGTGGCAACAGCCACGCATTTGACTTAAAACTTTTCATATTAATGATTGTTGATTTTATGTAAGAAGGAAATCAAAATAATCTATATCTAACACTTAAAAGAATATGCAAATTTACTTGTTTTTGCCCGATTTTGAGTAAATTTGCAACAAAAAATCGAATGATTATGAAGAAAACAAGTTTTATCACCGCGATTTTTGCCATTTTGATGATGGCTGGCGTTCCCGCCTTTGCTCAGGAAGAGAATGGTTTTAAGAAGTTCGATGTAAGGCAGGATTTCGAAGAGAACGGCTTTCAATGGTTTCATGACGCAGAACTGTTAGCAGCCGGCACCAAGGAGAAGAGCAACGCCATGACGATTGGTTGGGGCGGCATAGGCACACTTTGGGGACGCACCGCCCTGACTGTATATGTGGCAGAGAAACGCTATACAAAGGAGTTCATGGACAAGGCTGCATATTTCACCGTGATGACCTTTGACGTGGCAGACAGCAAAGTGCTCAGGTACATGGGCACGAAGAGTGGACGAGACGAAGACAAAGCCACTGCCCTTGGCCTTCATACCGCCTTTACCGAAAACGGCACCCCCTATTACACAGAGGCAACAATGGTGATAGAGTGCAAGATAATGTATGCTGCTCCATTTTCCCCAGAAGGTTTCAAGAGCGACGCCCCCCAAAAGATGTATCAGAACTTCCCCGCCGGCATACACACGATGTATATCGGTGAGGTGGTAAATGCCTGGAAAAAATAGAGATTGGAGGTGGAGATTGGCAAGAGAGATGGAGAGATATCGATATATCGATATGACGATATAACGACACTGTGGAACAACTAAAAATCAATACTATTTATGAAAAAGATTATGATTATCGATGGCGGTCCCCGCAAGACCTTTAACACCGCCTCAATGCTAAAGAAGTTTGCTGAAGGAGCCGCCTCAGTGGATGGTGACATCGAAGTGAAGACAGTGCGCCTTTATGGTCTCGACTACAAAGGCTGCATGTCGTGCATGGCCTGCAAGATCAAGGGCAAGGCCACCAACGTCTGCAAGTTCAAGGACGCGCTGACCCCCATCTTGGAAGATATCGCCCAAGCCGACGGTCTTGTACTCGGTTCCCCGATATACTTTGGCGACGTGACAGGGCAGATGCGCACATTTTTGGAGCGTTTGGCATTCCCCTGGCTCTCTTACAATGACTACAGCATGACAGCCCCCAAGCGGATGCCCGTCGTCTTGTTGGAAACGATGAACGGTGTGCCCGAGAGGAACAACAGCCAAGGATATGGCTCGATGGAATATTGCATCTCCGCAGCCCTTGGCGAGCCAGAACGCCTCATTGCCTACAACACCTATCAAGTGAAGAATTACGACCGTTATGAACTGGCAGGATTCTCAGAAGAAGCCAAGCGAGCCTATCGCGAAGAACACTGGGAGGAAGACCTGCAACGAGCCTACGAAGCCGGCCGACGCATGGCAGAAAACATCCTGAAATAATTCATTGCCAGTTCGCTCCCATGGACAGCAAGAAGGACCCAATGGGCAGAGCCATTGCCGACTACCACAAGGACAAGAAAGCAGACAGGCTCAGGGTATTCTCCCCGATGTTTGAGGAGGATGAGATACCTTTGCACACCCTTTTCCGCACCTATGATGCCATGCCCGGTATAGAGCGCAAGGCCCTTGACATGGTCAAAGGCAAGACGCTCGACGTGGGTGCCGCCGCAGGCTGTCATTCACTTGTCCTCCAGCGTCGAGGGGTGGACGTGACAGCCATTGACATCTCCCCCCTTTCCGTTGAAACCATGAAATGTCGTGGCCTCAGACAAGTGTACGAACAGGATTTCTTTCTTCTGAAAGACCAGCAATACGACACCATTCTCATGCTGATGAACGGCATTGGCATTGTCGGCACCCTTGAGCGTCTGCCAGCGTTTTTCCACCAACTCGACGAAATCCTTGCCCCTGGCGGCCAGTTGCTCTGCGACTCGTCGGACATCAGTTATGTATTCGAAACAGAGGAAGGAACCATTGAGTACCCTGACACAGGAGCCTACTACGGAGAACTGAGTTATCAGATGCAATACAAAGACACCATAGGAGCACCTTTTCCCTGGCTGTATGTTGACCTCGACACCCTAAGACATGTTGCAGAAGAACACGGCTATGCAGTAGAGTTGGTCGCAGAAGGAGAGCATTACGACTATTTGGCGAGAATAGCAAAGCAATAGATGCCGTTATAGACATGGAGATTATCAGAGCGACAAAAACAGCAGAGCAAGCCGGTGCCTACTATGTCCGCATACAGGCCATGGCAAGGAAACACCAGATTCCCCTTCATGTGGAGTTTGACGAGCACGACACGCCTACAACCAAGTATATCGTCATCGTTGACGACTACCTACCAGTGGCAACCTGTCGATTATATGCCATCGACACAAAACATGTGATGCTTGGGCGAATTGTCGTTCTGCCAGAATATCGCCGTCAAGGACTTGGAACAAAGGTTGTCATGGAGGCAGAGAAATGGGCAAAGGAACTTGGTTTTCATTCCTCTGTCGTGGAGAGTCGTGACAACAAGATTCACTTTTACGAGACGATGGGTTATGTAGCAGACTACTCCCGAAAGATTGTCGGCGAGACATTCACCTGCTACAGAATGGAGAAATCGTTGGTTGAATAACATTAGAGACACACAACAGGAAAATACAAAAAACAATAACGTATGAAGAGAATATCAATTATCACCCTTTCCCTCGTCATGACATTGGGAATTTGGGCGCAGGGCTACAAGCAAGTCAACGACATCAGTTACACAGTCAAGACCGATGCCTATTCAAAGGAGCGGTTAAAACTCGACATCTACTATCCTGAGAACACCAAGGACGCTCCCGTCGTTGTCTGGTTTCATGGCGGCGGACTGGAACAAGGCAACAAAGAAATCCCCGCCAAACTGAAAGAAAAAGGTTGGGTGGTGATTGGCGCCAATTACCGCCTACTGCCCAAAGTGACCGTCAAGGAAACCCTTGACGATGCAGCCGAGGCAGTGGCCTGGGTGTACAAGAACTGCACAAAATACGGTGGCGACCCCAAGAAGATTGTCGTCACAGGCCATTCTGCCGGAGGCTATCTTTCCATGATGCTCTGCCTGAACAAGGCATGGTTGGGAAAATACGATACCGACGCAGACTCCATTTGGCTCTATGCCCCTTTCAGCGGGCAAGCCATCACCCATTACAATGTCAGGAAGATGCAAGGGATAGGACCATTACAACCCACCATTGACGAATACGCCCCCCTCTACTGGGTACGCTCCGACTGTCCGCCCTTTGTACTGATTTGCGGAGACCGCGAACTTGAACTATTCGGCCGCTACGACGAGAATCAGTATCTTGCCCGAATGATGAAATTAGCCGGGCACCAGCAAACCTACCTCTATGAGTTGGACGGTCATGGGCATGGCGGCATGGTGGAGCCCGGCTTTCATATTCTTGAAACTCACATCCGGAGCCTGTTAGGCCAGAAAGTCAACCCTTGATTTCTTAAGACATGGGCACCATCATCGCCGCTTCACGATATCCTTCAGTGCCGAACCGAAGATGATATACTGCGTGTTTCCGGCAATGGTGCCTTCATTTTGTCCCCACAAGAAAGGCCAGTCATCGAAATTCTCGAAATGGTCGGGCTTACGGAACAGCAATCCAGGAGCCACGTTGCCCGGAATGAATGAAAAGTCAGCCCGATTATTTCCGTAGAATACTTGTTTGGGACGTGCAGCCCCCACCACAGCCACAAACGAATAATTGTGGTAGGGATGGCAGCCATACAACCAGTTGGCCACACGATAAACCTCATCTTTTCCCACGATGTCGGGATAGTAGATATGGGCGTAATTGACGGTAATGCCGAAATTGAGGACCATATTTACCCCCGCCCAGTTGCCCAGTCCAATGGGCACTCCGTATGGGTTCTGCTTGTCAAAGCCCTTGATATAAGCGTAGTATTTCTCCACGAAAGGCCTTAACTTCTGTTGATAGTCCTTTTCCATATACTGAATAGCGTCGAGTGCGGTCTGCATATTGGAAGATAGGTTCAGTTCCAGCGCATCCCAAATCTGCTTTTCGAAATTGTCGAGATATTTCTGCTCCTTTGTGGCTCCATAGAGTTGCAGATTGGTCGCCATATCCCCCAACTGCTCCCTGTTTTTGCGACTTCTCTCCATCAGTTTTTGTCGCTTTTTGTCCGGTTGACTGTTCCTGTTGCGGTTTTCCATGCCATCTATCCAGTTGGAGTCCTCCTCCATCTGCCGCTGTCTTTCAATTCTACGCTGGGCAATGATGCCGGTAGCCTCTTCCATCAGCCGTTTCGACTGCGTAAGAGCCCTGGCGGCGAGTTCGTCGTTATATCCCTTTAACGCCAGGCTTGCAGCAGCCATCATCGTGGCAGCCCTGAAATCAAGAGATGCGTTGCGAGTAGTAAAAGCCCACATGTCGTCGGGAGTGCCACTACGTTTGCCGTCCGCCGACACCTCATAGGGAGCCAGTGTGGGGTCGTAATGCAAGCCATCGGTGATACTTGCCGCGTCGCCCAAATGATGGTAGTTGTCGAGCACGGAATTGGAGAGAGTCTGCGCCATGTGTCCTATTTGTTCAGCCTGTGCCACAAGGTTCAGGGTGCCATGCTCGATAAACTGGAGGATGTCGGGTACGCCGTCGGGACGGTGCAAGTCAACATATCTCTGTTTCTGACTTACGAAAGTCTCGTCGCGCAACGGCTTGAACAATTCCCATGCACGGATGAGATTTTGCACCACATTGATGTTTGAACCAGTCTCGATGTCAAAATCTCCTGCATCAAAGAACCCGCCGATGTTCAGTCCCGGAATCAATTCCAATGGCTTGTACTTCGTGTCGGTAGTCGCCCCCTGAGAATGCAGGTCGAAATGGTCGCTTGGCGGGGCCTGAAGGTAGCCCTCCTTGAATGGTTCGCCATGCCATGTTCGGTAGCCCTCATTCACATACATGTGGTTCATGTGTATAGGCACCCACACATCTGTGGTGGCATCGGTAATCTTGTCGTAAACACCCTCGTCAATCAAGAAGTCGTTGGTTCTTGTCTTCCCATACTGTATGTAATAGACCCCCGGCTGCTTCACCGTAGAGAAGTCAAACTTCACGTAATCATATTTGAAATAACGTCCCCACGCCTGTATCGTACCATTGAAAGCCGTCACCGTGCTCCCGTCTTCATTGATGCGCACAAGAGAGGCTGTAGTCTCCGGCTTGTCGTTCTTGTCAAGTTCAATCACCGCCACTTTCGGCTGCTCTGGTATATAACCTATTTGCGAGAATCCGATGTTCGGCTCACGAATCCAATTTGGGATGGCATGAGGCTCCACCGTCCAAGTGAGCACCTTTCCTGTTTTCCCTGCCGGCAGCACGCTACGTAGCACAAACCATCCGTTTTGAGCCAACATACGGCCGTCATACAGTTTTAGTTCCGCATCTTCACAACTCACTTTCACCATTTGTTCCGGAGCATCGGTAGCCATTACAATCTGATGGCCAGTCTCAAGGGGCAATGGGTCGATGAAACGGCCCGTCCCTCGGTCGTCATAGGTCTTAAAGCCCTTAAACTGCCGAGGCTTTTCACTATTGGGGCGAGTGATAGTCTGACTGGTAGCATAACGCGGCAAACGCCCCAACCGTCCATCCATTGTGAAAGTCTTCAGCCAGTAGCGTGACGGGAGGAACTCCAGGTTGAAGCCTGCCTCTCCAGCCAGGAAGTCAGGCACGGGCTTGTCAAGCCACACGGCAATCTCCACCGCCTTTCCCTTTGCGGTGACAGTCACCCTACTGTCGAAATCATAATCATCGTAACGCAACGACACCTCTATGCACCCATGCTCACGGTCAACCTTCCTATTGGTCATCTTTGGCACAAGGTCCCATTGTTCCGGAGTATTGTTCAGGCGGATGGCCCCGCCCTGTATGCTCCTCACACCATGGTGTATAATCTCTATGCCCGAATTCTTTTCGTCGTTGAATCCGCCGTTGAAACTATTGCTGAAAACCAGTACATTGACCCCCTGACGTTCAAAATACTCCAGGTCGTTCAGTTTCAACTCTTGCGCTTGGCTAACGACTCCTGCCGTCAGAAGCATTGCTAATAGAATCTTTCTCATTGGCATACAAATATCTGTTTTTAGTTTTAGTTAGATTTCACTTATTCTTCTCATCGCCTGTCACGGTTGCCCCACTTCTTGTCATACCTTCCCTCGGTATCCACCTTTCCGCCAAACATATTCAGACGGTATCGGACATGAAGCATGACGTATGAATTGATGCTATTGTAGCGGGTGTCGTTTCTCCCAGAGGCATTCACCCACCTCTCATAATTGCTCTGCTGCCTGAGCAGGTCGTAAAAATTCAGCGCGACAACGAGGGTTTTGCTCTTCAGGAAAGACTTTGACACCTGCCCGTTCCAAATCAGTTCGTTGGTATTCGATGTCGGGTCGTTATAGCCCCGACGGCTATTTTCATGCAAATTGGTGCTGACCTCAAATTGGTAGGGAAGCCTGAACAAAAGTTGTCCACCGTAACTGAACCGCCATGTATCGAGGTCCGCCGTCGGTTGGAGTTCGTTTCGCGAGTGTTGGTAATTCACGTTCCCATCGACGGTCACCTCCATCCAGTCGTTGCGAAAACTCACGTTCAGTCGCTGGTTCAAATTGGTGGTGCGAGTGGTGTTCTTCTGTGCGTCCTGTTTCTGCTGTGCCACATAGCCCACATAGTTATTGTAGCGCAGACGGGTGTCGCTGCCGAAATTCCAATGAGCCGCAGAGTCGATGGCGGTATTGAACGTAAAACCGCCGTCGGCATTCCAGTTGCCATTGATGTTCTCAGGGCGCGACACACTCCCGCCGGTTTCGGCATCATACCGAACAAGGTTGGATATGCTGTTACGTATATGGCGGTAGTTGCCATACAGGACAATCGACCTTTTGTACTTTGCGATGTAGTTTTTATAATACACATTAAGGGAGTTGGTGAACTGAGGCTTCAGCCCTGGGTTACCCTGCGAGATGTAAAGCGGGTTGGAATCATCCGTGATGTCGAGCAGTTGTGTGATATCAGGCTGCCGGGTGTCGCCCCGATAGTGAAGCCATATGTCATGCTGGTCGCTGAACTTGTAATGGAAGTCGATTGTCGGTGTAAAGTTGGTGACATTGCGCACGGTATCGACATATATTCCACGATAGTCCTGAATGAAGTTCGAGTTTTGAGGCTGTATGAGGAAACCCACATTGTAGTCATACTCCTCCTGCCAGTGACGAAGCGTAAGCCGGATGTTGTGGGTGTAATTCTTGTACTTGGAGTAACGGCTGAGCCCCTTGTCCATGAAGTCGTCCAAATTGTCATAGACAGGAGACAGCCAGTCGTCCCATTGCCGATAATGAGGCACGATTCCAGCGAAATAATTCACCGCCTCGTGACTGAAGTCATACGTGCGGCGGTCGCTCATGTTTTGGCTGTATCGCAACTCATAATTGGCTTGCAGGTGCGCCCCCTTCCATAACGGTTCGCTATAGGTGGTGCTCAACACATATCCCTTGTTATCGCTGGGCGTAGTATTGTAACGAGCCGTGAAATAGGTGGAGTCTTCATTAGCCTGGTTTTTCACGCGGAAAAGGTGCACCTCATTATTCGAGGTATTGCGGTTCTCGCTATTGCCCAAACTCCCCTCCACACGGACGGTGATGTTGCGGCCTCGCGGGTTCAGCCGGCGATATAACTGCAACATCGCCCAAGCATTCTTGTTCTCGTCATAACTCAGGCTACTGCTCGTGTTATGGTTCACGAGATATGGCGACAACGAACCCAACGAGGCCAACGGGTCGTCGGCATGGCGATAGGGGTCTTCAGAGAAAGTGGCGCTAAGTGAAGTCGAAGTGCCATCGCCAGTTCCGAAACTGCCGTTAGCACGCAGAAGGACGTTTGTAAGAGTATCCGGTTTCCACTCCACACGCAAGTTGCCGATCCAATTGTTGCTACGCGAGAGACTCTTCGTTCGGCTGTTGGAGAAAGTGCGGTAGTCTTGGCTATAGAAGCGCTCGCTGGCGTTCTCATTCTCATTGTCGCCATCGCCAATCATGTCTTGATAGTTGCTGAAGTCGATGT
>CAMKSZ010000130.1 GCA_946415525.1 uncultured Prevotellaceae bacterium
CATCGACATGGGGATGCATAGCCCTTTCTCGTTAAAAAAATGAAAAATAATTTTGCATTGGCGGTGATTTGCGTTAACTTTGCAGATGGTTTTGATTTTGGAAATGTACTAATATTAGTAGAATGAAGATAGGAAAGACATTATTGAGGATTTTGAGCCGTTTCAAGTACGTGCTCGTCGCCATTGTCGGCATATTGCTCCTCACCGTCATCGGCGAGAACAGTCTGCTCCAGCGCTATAAATACGACCGTGAGATTTCGGAGTTGGAAGACGAGATAGAGAAGCAGGAGACGCAGTTCTTGCAAGACTCGTTGCGCCTCGTCGAGTTGGAGCGCGACCCCAGCGCCATCCGCACCATTGCCCGTGAACGATATTTCATGAAAGCCGCCGACGAGGACATCTATGTCTTCAGCGACGAGATAGCAGCCCAGGAGGAAGCCTATGCAGCCGCTCAGTAGTTGGCAGACCGCCCTCATGCTCGTTGGGGGCCTGCTCATGGCCGTCGGGGCCGGTTGCTGTGCCTTCTTGTGGCAAGCCAAAATCTTTTCCTGGGTGTTTTTGGTCGGTGCGGTTGCCTTTGTCTCCATGCAGTGGCAGCAGCGTTATGAGGGCGACAATTTCACCATCCGTCGCTTGCGCAAGATTATGATTGTCTCTGGCGTGTTCTTCATCCTTGCCGGTGTCTCCCTCGTCGATACCCAGCACCTCTATCTCGCGCGTTTCATCCCCTATCAAACCTACATCGCCTTTGTCTATAACAAGTGGGTGATGCTGATGCTCGTGGGGGCCATCTTGCAGATTTATTCCTCGCATAGAATTTCAAACGAATTGCAAAAAGATTGAAAAAAAACTAAAAGTTGGGCGTTATCGCCCCGATTTTGCAGTTTTATTTTCCCACGTCAATTATAGATATTATTTTTGTAGGTCAAAAAATAGTTGACCTAAGTAGAATGAACAAACTATTCTCTATTTTCTCCTTCGTGTCGGCGATGCTGTCGCTGGCATCCTGTGGCGTGTCCTACAACATCGAGGGGTCTTCCGACATCTCAGGGCTCGACAGCAGGATGATGTATCTCAAGACCCGTATCAACAGTGAGTACAAGTCCATCGACTCCACCGAGGTGGTGCATGGACAGTTCGGATTCTCGGGCAGCACCGACTCCGTGCGCATCGCCTTCCTCGTCGTCGATGAAGGCAACATGCCGCTCCCCCTTGTACTCGAAAAGGGCGACATCAACGTCAGTATCAACAAGACGCGCAGCGAGTGGGGAGGCACGCCCCTCAACGACAAACTCTACCGTTTCGTGAAGACGCTCGACAGCCTCAACGTGCAGTTGCAGGACCTGGAGCACCAATACACCCTTGCCTTCATGGACGGCGAGGACATGAACGAGGTGATTCCCCGTCTGTCGCGTGCCAACCAGGTCATCAACATGCACATCGACACGCTAATCACCCATTCCATCGCCGAGAAT
The DNA here is from genome assembly GCA_946415525.1 of uncultured Prevotellaceae bacterium. GTDB lineage: Bacteria > Bacteroidota > Bacteroidia > Bacteroidales > Bacteroidaceae > Prevotella. The sequence goes on from CAMKSZ010000130.1 coordinate 1,476, forward strand.
TTCGACAACATCCTCGGGCCGGGCATCTTCATGCTCGTCACCCAGATGCAGCAGATGCCGCAGATGAGTCCGTGGGTGGTGGAAATCATGAGCAAGGCCACCGACAATTTCAAGAACGACCCCTATGTGAAGGAATACCTTGAGGCAGCCGACTATATCCAAAACGTGCAAAACGGACTGGTGAGCGAACCAGGCGCCACGAACGCCGGCACGTCGGTGGACGACACACCCGCCCCTGCCGCTCCCACGCCCAACGAGATGGCTGCTCCCGCCAAGAAGGAGGCTGCTAAGGCCGCCCCTGACGCCACCGCTGAAAAACTCCCTGCCGCCGACGAGAAGGCCGCTGCCGAACAGAAGGGTGCCGACAAAAAGTGACGTCGGGCCATGAAGACACTCATCAAGCATGCCACCATCGTCGATGACGGGCGCACCCTGACCGGGCACGTGCTGTTGGACGGCGACCGCATAGCATCTATTGACGAACATATCCAACCGCCCTGCGGCGACTATGACGAGTGCATAGACGCCACAGGGTGTGTCGTTTTGCCCGGTGTCATCGACACCCATGTGCATTTCCGCGAACCAGGCCTCACCGCCAAGGCCGACATCGAGAGTGAGAGCCGTGCCGCCGCCTACGGTGGCGTGACCACTTATTTCGACATGCCCAACACCGTCCCGCAGACCGTCACGGAGGAGGCGTTGGAGGACAAATGGCGGCGGGCGGCAGAGAAGAGCCACGTCAACTATTCCTTCTTCCCAGGGGCCACCAACGACAATCTCGACTGGTTGCTCCGCCTCGACCCACACCTCATCCCGGGGGTGAAACTCTTCATGGGGTCTTCTACCGGCAACATGCTCGTTGACCGCAAAGAGGCGCTGCAAGCCATTTTCGGGCGGGTGCGCCTGCCCATCGTCGCCCATTGCGAAGACACCGCCATGATCAACCATGCGATGGCGGAGGCCTGCGTGCGCTATGGCGACGACCCTCCCGTGACGCTTCATCCTGCCATCCGCTCTGCCGAGGCTTGTTATGCTTCGTCGTCGTTAGCCGTTTCGTTGGCGCGCGAAGGAGGGGCGCGGTTGCATCTCGCCCATCTCTCCACCGCCCGCGAACTCACCCTGCTCGACCCTGTGGCAGACGGCTCTCTCCCTGCCATCACCGGCGAGGCGGTCATCGCCCACCTGATGTTCACCGATGCCGACTATGCCACTCTCGGCACACGCATCAAGTGCAACCCAGCCGTGAAAACCGCCACTGACCGTGCCGCTCTGCGCCAAGCCATTGGCGAAGGGCGGTTGACCACTGTCGCCACCGACCATGCACCCCATCAGTGGAGTGAGAAAAATGGCGGTTGCCGCAAGGCTGCTTCGGGCATGCCCATGGTGCAGTTCTCGTTGCCCTGCATGCTCGAACTGGTCGATGAGGGGGTGCTGACGCTCCCGCGACTGGTGCAGTTGATGTGCAACAATCCCGCCCGACTCTTCGACATCGAGGGTAGGGGATTCCTGCGCCCCGGCTACAAGGCCGACTTGGTGGTGGTGCGCCGCGAGTCTTGGATCGTCACCGAACCGTGCATCCAAAGCCGTTGCGGGTGGAGTCCGCTGCTCGGCCATCGTTTCGACTGGCAGGTGGAGCACACCTTCTGCAATGGTCGGCATTTGTTCGACCGTGGCCATTTCGACGACCGTTGCCGGGGCGAACAGGTTACTTTCCACCATTGACCCATGCGCGAAGTCATCCACTATAGCATCGACGAGGTGAGCCCCTATGTCAACTGGGGGTACTTCTTCCATGCTTGGCAGATGAACGGCAAACCGCAAGAGGAGCGCGACGCCCTGCGCGGCGATGCCGACCGACTGCTCCGTGAGTGGTCGGGTGCCTATCGCACACATGCCGTCGTGGGCATCTTTCCCGCCGGCAGCGATGGCGACGACCTGATGGTGGAGGGCGTGCGCCTGCCCCTGCTCCGGCAACAGTCGCCCGACAGCGGCACCGGTGTTTGTCTCTGCCTCTCCGACTTCGTCCGTCCGCTGTCGCCGGCACCCGAAGACACGATAGGCGTGTTTGCCACCACCATCGACCCCATCGTCGAGACCTTATACGTTGACGACCCTTATATGCGCATGTTGGCCCAAACCCTTGCCGACCGGTTGGCGGAAGCCACCGCCGAACGGCTGCACCAGCAAGTGCGCACCGTCCTCTGGGGGTATGCCCCCGCCGAGCGGCTCACCATCGAACAGATGCATGCCGAGGCGTTCGAGGGCATCCGTCCCGCCGTGGGCTACCCTTCGCTGCCCGACACGAGCCTCAACTTCCTCATCGACCAGTTGGTGGGCATGGGTGAGATAGGCATCCGTCTCACCGAGAATGGGGCGATGCGCCCCCACGCCTCCGTCTCCGGCCTGATGTTGCGGCATCCCGCAGCCCGCTATTTCAGCATCGGCAAAATCGGGCCCGACCAGTTGGCGGACTATGCCCGCCGCCGCGCCATCCCCTTGGAATTGGCGCGGAAGTTTCTTGCCACCAGTACGATAAAGTCATGATGAAGATATGATATTGAAAAGTTTGCCTCTGTTCCTGCTGCTGATATTGCTGCCCGACATCTACCTCTATCGAGTGTATGTGGGCCGCCGTGGAGGCGCATGGACGAAAGTGGCGTGGTGGACTGTTTGTGTCTTGCTCTTGGCATGCACCTGCCTGTTGGCATTGTGCGAAGACTTCACGCCGCAGCCCCAGCGACCACTCAATATTTTCCTTTTCGTCTTGGGCGTGTTCACCATCCCCAAGGCGGTGTTCTCCTTGTTCGATGCCTGCGGGCGCTGGTGGAGCCGCCGTCGCCGCAGCCGTCGCAGTCGCCGTTTCGGGCGGGTGCTCGGTCTCTTGGCGGCCGCCTTCATCGCCTTCGCCACCTTCTATGGCTCTACCGCGGGCTTCAACAAGTTTGAGGTGAGGCACATCGACTATTGGTCCGACGAGTTGCCCGCCGGCTTCGACGGCTACCGCATCGCCCTCTTTTCCGACGCCCATGTCGGCAGTTACCAATACGACAGCGCCCCGGTGCTTGAAGCCGCCATCGACAGCCTGAATGCCATGGGCGCCGACGCTATCTTCTTCCTCGGCGACATCCAGAACACCCGTCCCGAGGAGATTGAGCGGAAGTTGCCCGTGCTCTCGAGGCTACATGCCCCCGACGGCGTTTTCTCCATCCTCGGCAACCACGACTACGCCCACTATATTGGCGGCACCCGTGAAGAGAAAATGGCTTCCGAGGCAAAGACCATGGCGCTGGAACGGCAGATGGGGTGGCGGTTGTTGCTCAATGAGCACACCCTGTTGCGGCATGGAGGCGACAGCATCGTCCTCGCCGGCATGGAGGGCAACGACGGGTTGGGCGAGGACCATGGCCAGCCCATTTGGGAGAAAACGGTCGAAGGCATCGACCCGCAATTATTCTCCATCATGCTGCTCCACAATCCGCAGTTCTGGCAAAAATACGTCGTTGACCATACCGACGTGCCCCTCACGCTGAGTGGCCACACCCACGGCGGACAGGTGGCCCTTTTCGGATTTTCGCCCACGAAAATCATGTATGCCGAGGACGACGGCGAATACGACATCGGGCGGCAGCACCTCTTCGTCACTCGCGGACTGGGTGGCCTCATCCCCCTACGCTTCAACGTGACGGGCGAGGTGGTGCTGCTCACCCTGCACAAGAAACCACATTAAAATACCTCATGTCATGAAATACCTGTATCGCTTGTATCAATTGTTGGTGGCCCTGCCCATATTGATTGTCTGGTCCATCGTCATCGCCCTCACCGTCATCGTGGGGTGCACCCTTGGCAACGGCCATTTCTGGGGCTATTACCCGGGCAAGTGGTGGGGATGGCTCATCGTGCGCATCTTCCTCCTGCCTGTCAAGGTGGAGGGGCGTGGCAACATAGAGAAAGACAAGTCGTATGTGTTCGTGGCCAACCACCAGGGCGCTTTCGACATCTTCCTCATCTACGGCTTCCTTGGCCGTAACATCAAGTGGATGATGAAGCACCAGATTCTCAAAATCCCCTTCGTGGGGGCTGCCTGCAAGGCCTCCCACCAGATTATCATCGACAAGCGCGGGCCCAAGCGCATCAAGGAGAGTTACGACAAGGCGCGCGAAGTGCTCAAGGAGGGCATCTCGCTGATGGTGTTCCCCGAAGGCGCACGCTCCTTCACCGGCCACATGGGGCGTTTCAACCGTGGCGCATTCATGTTGGCAGACGAACTGCAGTTGCCGGTGGTGCCCATCACCATCAACGGCTCGTTCAACGTCATGCCCCGCACGCGCGACTGGCATTTCGTCGATTGGCACCCGCTGAGCCTCACCGTCCACGAACCGGTCTATCCCGTGGAGCAAGGTCCCACCAATGTCGCCTCGACCATGACCGACAGTTACAGCGCGGTGATGGCATCGTTGGTGCCCGAATACCAAGGCTTTGTGGAGAACCCCGACCAATGAGGGGACTTCTTGTTAATTCCCTATAAATTTCATCCCAAAAAGTTGTCGCTTTACAATAAAAACGCTATTTTTGCAATTCCATAAACCATCGACAAAGAAGAAAAGGGTTGCATAATATTATGAACACCTCCGACAGTATCATCATCATCCCGACATACAACGAGAAGGAGAATATCGAGAAAATCATCCAAGCCGTGTTTGGGTTGGAGAAGTTCTTCCATATCTTGGTCATCGACGACGGCAGTCCCGACGGCACCGCCTCCATCGTCCACCGGATGATTGACGGCGGCCTTGCCGACCGCCTCTTCATCATCGAGCGTTCGGGCAAATTGGGATTGGGCACCGCCTACATCACGGGGTTCAAGTGGGCGCTGGAACACGGCTATGATTACATCTTCGAGATGGACGCCGACTTCAGCCACGACCCCAACGACCTGCCCCGCCTCTATGCCGCCTGCCATTTCGAAGGCTACGACTTGGCCATCGGTTCGCGGTATGTCAGCGGCGTGAACGTGGTGAATTGGCCCATGACGCGCGTGTTGATGAGTTATTTCGCCTCGATGTACGTCAGGGTGATTACGGGTTTCCACATCAAGGACACCACCGCCGGCTTCAAGTGCTACAAGCGCCGCGTGCTTGAGACCATCGAACTCGACAAGGTGCGCTTCAAGGGCTATGGCTTCCAGATTGAGATGAAGTTCACGGCTTGGAAAATCGGGTTCCGCATCAAGGAAGTGCCCGTCATCTTCGTCAACCGCCGCGAGGGGGTGAGCAAGATGAGCGGCGGCATTTTCTCCGAAGCGTTCTTCGGCGTGATGCGCCTGCGCTGGGACGGTTGGTTCCGCAAATATCCTCCAATGCCCACCCACTGAGGCGGGATGCGTGGATGTTGACAATCCTCATTCATGAAAATACAGGAATTACAGACGATCTACGGCAATTTGCCGCAGTGTGCAGCCATGGCGAACCTGTTGGAGAGACAGGCTGTGCCCATCCATCTGCAGGGGGTGGCCGTTTCCGCCGCCCCGCTGTTGTTTGCGGGCTTGGCTTCGCGCACACGGGTGAACATGCTGTTCATCCTTCAGGATGCCGACGAGGCGGGCTATTTCTACCACGACCTCACACAGACGATGGGGCAGGACGACGTGTTCTTCTTCCCCTCCTCCTTCCGCCGTGCCGTGAAGTACGGACAGGTGGATGCCGCCAATGAGATTCTCCGCACCGAGGTGCTGGCACGGTTGTCGGCAGTGGCGGGAGGGGCGAAAGCCAATGGCCGCTCCACGTTGGTGGTGACTTGTCCCGAGGCGCTGAGCCAGTTGGTGGTGTCGAAACAGCGGCTCGACGAGCGCACCCTCTCGCTCCGCGTGGGCCAGACCATCGATGTGAGTGAGGTGAACCAGACGTTGCTCGACTTCGGCTTCCAATACCAGGACTATGTCTATGAGCCTGGGCAATATGCCATCAGGGGAAGCATCGTCGATGTCTATTCCTATAGTTGCGAGCATCCCTTCCGCATCGACTTTTTCGGCGACGAGATAGAGACCATCCGCACCTTCGACATCCAGACACAGTTGTCGGTGGAGAAGCGCGACAGGATAGAGATTGTCCCTCGCCTCACGATGACGGAGGAGAAGATGCCGTTCACGTCGTTCCTACCTGCCGACACCATCGTCGCCGTGAAAGACCTCGACTACGTCACCGAGACCATCCGCCATATCTACGACGAGGGTTTCTCGGCACAAGCCGTCGCCGAACAGGTGGAGACGGCCACCGAGGTGGAGCGCGACGAAATCATGCGGCGCTTGCGCAGCGAGAGCCAACTCATCCGTGCCACGAAGTTTGCCGAAGGCATCTCCGGTTTCCGCCGCATCGACTTCGGCACGCATCCTTGCGGGACGCCAGCCGCCACCATCCCCTTCGACATCTCGCCCCAACCCATTTTCCACAAGAACTTCCCCCTGCTGCGCGAGACCCTCGCCGACTACCGGCAGCGCGGCTATCGCCTGTTCGTGCTGTCGGACAGTCCGAAGCAAATCCAGCGCTTGCGCGACATCCTCGCCGCCGATGCCGATGTGAAAGGCGACGACCCCATCGTCTTCACCGATGTCGATAAGACCCTCCATGCCGGTTTCGTGGACAATTTGGAGCGGCTCTGCCTCTTCACCGACCACCAGATTTTCGACCGTTTCCATAAATACAACCTGCGCTCCGACACCGCCCGCATGGGCAAGATGGCGCTTACGATGAAGGAACTGCAGGAGATGGAGCCGGGCGACTACATCGTTCACGTCGATTTCGGCATAGGGCGTTTTGCCGGACTGGTCAGGGTGGCGACGGGCGACAGTTACCAGGAGTTGATACGCATCATCTACCAGCGTGGCGACACGGTGGACGTGTCGATACATTCGCTCTATAAAATCTCCAAATACCGCAGCAACGCCACTGGCGAACCGCCACGGCTCAGCACCCTCGGCACCGGCGCGTGGGAGCGCATGAAGGAGCGCACGAAGAAGCGCATCAAGGACATCGCCCGCGACCTCATCCGCCTCTATGCCCGCCGACGCCATGAGCGTGGCTTTGCCTTCAGTCCCGACAACTACATGCAACTTGAACTTGAGGGGAGTTTCCTCTATGAGGACACGCCCGACCAACTCAAGGCGACGCAGGACGTGAAAGCCGACATGGAGAGTCCGCGGCCGATGGACCGCCTGGTGTGCGGCGACGTCGGTTTCGGCAAGACCGAGGTGGCGGTACGCGCCGCTTTCAAGGCGGCGTGCGATGGCAAGCAGGTGGCGGTGCTCGTCCCCACCACGGTGCTCGCATTCCAGCACTACAAGACGTTCAGCGAGCGTCTCGACGGCTTCCCTGTCAAGGTGGAGTATCTCTCAAGGGCACGCAGCGCCAAACAGACCCGCGAGATTCTCGAACAACTGAAGGACGGCAAGGTGGACATCCTCATCGGCACCCAGAAACTGTTGGGCAAGACCGTGAAATGGAAAGACCTCGGACTGCTCATCATCGACGAGGAACAGAAATTCGGCGTTTCGACGAAGGAGAAGTTGCGCACGCTAAAAACCAACGTGGACACCCTCACCATGTCGGCGACGCCCATCCCGCGCACCTTGCAGTTCTCGCTGATGGGGGCACGCGACATGAGCATCATCCGCACGCCGCCGCCCAACCGCTATCCCGTCTATACCGAACTCACCACGTTCAACCATGAGGTCATCGCCGATGCCGTCAACTTCGAGATGAGCCGCAACGGACAGGTGTATTTCGTCAACAGCCGCATCTCCAACTTGCCGGAGATAGAGCGCATCATCCACGAGCATGTGCCCGATGCACGCATCGCCATCGGCCATGGCCGCATGAAACCCGAGGAACTCGAAAACGTCGTGCTCGGCTTCATCAACCACGACTACGACGTGCTCATCTCCACCACCATCGTGGAGAACGGCATCGACATCCCCAATGCCAACACCATCTTCATCAACGA
>CAMKSZ010000131.1 GCA_946415525.1 uncultured Prevotellaceae bacterium
CCGCTGTCGTGGAACCTCCCGATGGACGACATGATGCGCATCATCGACAATGCCATAGAGAAAGGCTACACCGTGGCTTGGGGTGGCGACGTCTCTGAGGATGGCTTCACCCGCAAGGGTCTGGCCTACGCCATCGACTCGAAGAAGACACAAAGTCTGGCTGGCAGCGACATGGCCCGCTGGTTGAAACTGTCCCGTACGGAAAAGACCAACCTGCTCGACTCATTAGGCTGCAAGGTGCCCGAGATTACGCCGACACAGGAGAAGCGCCAGGAGCGCTATGACAACTGGGAACTCACCGACGACCATGGCATGCTCATCTTCGGTCTCGCCAAAGACCAGAACGGCAAGGAATATTACATGGTGAAGAACTCTTGGGGCGAGGCAGGCGACTACAAAGGCATCTGGTACATGACCAAGGCCTTTATCGCAGCCAACACCATGGACTACATGGTGAATATCAACGCCATCCCGAAGGACATCCTCAAGAAAATGCAGGACGCCCGTAAGAACCAGCCCCTTGGCGATTGACGACATTGCTTTTCAAGTGTAGGGGTGTAGGAGTTAAGGAGTTTAGGAGTTAAGGAGTTAAGACAATAGTCCTGAATGTTTTCGTCTGTAGAGACCGGAGATTAACAAGGGTAATGTCTTAACTCCCTAACTCCTAAACTCCTAAACTCCCAAACTCCTTAACTCCTAAATCTAAAACCATCAAACCATGTTGAAAAAAATAGCCTTTCTTTTTGTGGCAATAGTCCTGTGTAGCCACCTACAAGGTACCGGCAAGGACTTCACCACCAGCACTTGGCCCGATTGCAACGAAGTGGAAACGATGCAAGGGGGCTACATCAACTACGAAGGCACCATCGGTCCCTACAAGGTGGACTTCATGTTCATGAATCTTCACATGGGCAATGGAATAGAGTTTTATTACACCTACAAAACCATCGTGGTGAACAAAGGCGAGCCCATCCAACTATTCTACCAGAAAAACAAAGGAGATTATGAAATCTGGTACGAATACATCAACGGAAGGCACACAGGCACCTTCACCATTGTCAAGACCAAAGAGAAAATCTTCGGCACCTTCAAAAACTCCAAAGGAAAGACCTACAAGGTAAGCGCCCACATGACCGACACGAATTATGCCGATGAGTGACACCTTCAAGGTTATCGTGCCGTTTATAGCGTTTTCGTGATTCCCCAAATAGCCCTACCACCCCGTGAATCCCTAAATAATATAAAAAAAACGGGGTGGATGGCTATAATATGGTTTTTTATTCGTAACTTTACACGCTATTTTGCCCTATTACGGCAAAATCAGTTGGGGCAAGCGCTTCCAGCCACCCCCACGAGAGCAGAAAACAAGAATAAAAACAACATAAATGCACTTTAAATGGAATTACGAACCACCTACACCAGACGAGAAGAAAGCAGCTGACGAACTGGCCGAGAAGATAGGCATGAGCCCTATCCTCGCATCGCTCCTCATCAGGCGAGGCATCACCACCGAATCTGCCGCAAAGCGGTATTTCCGCCCACAGTTGGCAGATTTGATCAACCCGTTTCTCATGAAGGACATGGACATCGCCGTTGACCGGCTGAACGATGCCATGGGCCGTAAGGAGCGGATTTTGGTATATGGCGACTATGACGTCGACGGATGCACTGCTGTAGCCTTGGTGTACAAGTTTCTGCAACAATTCTACTCCAACATCGACTACTATATCCCCGACCGTTACGACGAGGGATATGGCATCAGCAAGAAAGGACTGGAATACGCGCAAGAAACTGGTGTGAAACTCATCATCATCCTCGATTGCGGCATCAAGGCCATCGAGGAGATTGCCTACGCAAAGAGTTTAGGCATTGACTTTATCATTTGCGACCATCACGTCCCCGACGACGTGATGCCTGATGCCGTGGCCGTGCTCAACCCCAAACGCGAGGACGACCCCTACCCCTTCAAGCACCTCTGTGGTTGCGGCGTGGGATTCAAGTTCATGCAGGCTTTTGCCAAGAACAACGACATCCCCTTCTCTCGCCTCATCCCCCTGCTCGACTTCTGTGCCGTAAGTATCGCCGCCGACATCGTTCCCGTGACCGACGAGAACCGCATCCTCGCCTTCCACGGACTGAAGCAACTCAACCAGAACCCCAGCATCGGTCTGAAGGCCATCATCGACATCTGCGGACTCAGTGGCCGCGACCTCTCGATGAGCGACATCGTCTTCAAGATTGGTCCCCGCATCAACGCCTCCGGCCGTATGGAAAACGGCAAGGAGAGCGTCGATTTGCTCATCGAGCGCGACTTCAGCGCCGCCTTGCGCAAGGCCCGCCACATCAACATGTACAACGAGCAGCGCAAGGACATCGACAAGCAGATGACCGAGGAGGCCAACCAAATCGTGTCGAAACTCGAAAGCCAGCGCCACCATTCCAGCATCGTGCTCTACGACGAAAACTGGAAGAAAGGCGTCATCGGCATCGTGGCGTCGCGGTTGACCGAGATTTACTTCCGGCCCACCGTGGTGCTCACCCGCGACGAAGACCTCGCCACCGGTTCCGCCCGCAGCGTCGCCGGCTTCGACGTCTATTCCGCCATCAAGCATTGTCGCGACCTGCTGCTCAACTTCGGCGGGCACACCTATGCCGCCGGACTGACCCTCAAATGGGCCGACGTGAAGACTTTCCAACAGAAGTTCCAAAAATACGTCGAAGAGCACATCCAGCCCGAGCAGACCGAGGCCATCCTCAACATCGACGCAGTCATCGACTTCCGCGACATCTCTTCGAAACGCCTCTACAACGACTTGCGGAAGTTCGCCCCCTTCGGTCCTGGCAACGAGAAGCCCCTCTTTTGCACCATCGGCGTCTATGACTTCGGCACCAGTAAGGTGGTGGGCCGCGACCAGGAGCACATCAAACTCGAACTGGTAGATTCGAAGTCGAGCCACGTGATGAACGGCATCGCCTTCGGCCAAAGCGCAGCCGCCCGCTACATCAAGTCGAAGCGCAGTTTCGACATCGTCTATACCATCGAGGAGAACATCTACAAGCACGGAGCCGTGCAACTGCAGATAGAAGACATCCGCGAGAAAGAAGAGTTCGACCCCGACGGGAAATAAGGCCTTTTGCGTGGACAAATATCGGCAGATACTCCGACAATACTGGGGGTACGACGACTTCAGGGGCATCCAGCGCGACATCATCGAAAGTATCGACAGCGGACACGACACCCTGGGACTCATGCCTACCGGTGGCGGCAAGAGCATCACCTTTCAGGTGCCCGCCTTGCTCCGCACTGGTGTCTGTGTGGTGGTGACACCCCTCATCGCCCTCATGAAAGACCAGGTGACCCACTTGCGGGCCAAGGGTATCCTCGCCTCCGCCATCTACTCGGGCATGACCCACAAGGAAATCGTCACCACGCTCGACAACGCCGTCTTCGGCGGTGTCCGTATTCTCTACGTATCACCCGAGCGCCTCGCCTCACCTCTTTTCCAAGTCAAACTTAGCCACATCGACGTGAGTTTCGTCACCGTCGATGAAGCCCACTGCATCAGTCAATGGGGCTACGACTTCCGTCCCGCCTACCTGAAGATAGCCGACATACGCCGCATCAAACCCGGAGTGCCCATCCTCGCCCTCACCGCCACCGCCACCCCGCAGGTGGTCGATGACATCCAGGAGCAATTAGGATTCACCCAAAAACGGGTATTCAGGATGAGTTTCGAGCGCAAGAACCTCGCCTACGTGGTGCGCCAAGCCAATGACAAGCCCGCCGAACTGCTCGGCATCCTCCAGCGCATGGCCGGTAGCGCCATCGTCTATGTGCGCAGCCGCAAAAATGCCAAGGACACCGCCCAATGGTTGTGCGAAAAGGGGGTCGCCGCCACCTTTTACCACGCCGGCCTCGACCCCGCCGTCAAAGACCAGCGGCAGAACGACTGGCAGCACGACAAGGTGCGCGTCATGGTGGCCACCAACGCCTTCGGCATGGGCATCGACAAGCCCGACGTGCGCCTTGTCGTGCATACCGACAGTCCCGACTCGCCAGAGGCCTATTTCCAAGAAGCGGGCAGAGCCGGGCGCGACGGCCTGCAGTCATATGCCGTGCTGCTCTACAACTCGTCCGACCGCCGGAAACTACGCAAGCGCATCAGCGACACCTTCCCCGAAAAAGAATACATCCGCACGGTTTACGACCACATCGCCGATTTCTTCCAAATGGGCGTAGGCAGCGGCGAAGGCACCATGCATGAATTCGACATCGAGAAATTCTGCCGCTCATTCCATCATTTCCCCATCCAAGTAGATGCGGCGCTGAAAATCCTGCAGAGAGCCGGTTATCTCGAATACGACACCGACCCCGACAACAGCGCCCGACTACGTTTCTTGCTTGAGCGCGACCAACTCTACCTGTTGGAGCGCACCTCGCCCACCGAAGAGGCGGTGATTGCCGCACTGCTGCGCCTCTACAGCGGACTGTTTTCCGACTACAGTTTCATCGACGAAAGTGCCATCGCCTTCAAGTCCGGGCTCGGCACCGACGTCGTCTATCAGACACTCAAGGGACTCAGCCACCGCCGCATCATCCACTTCATCCCACGGCGCAAACTACCCGCCATCTACTACACGCAACCCCGCGAAGACGGCCATCGGCTGAGAATCACGCCCGAAGTGTATGAAGACCGGCTCCACAGTTACGAAAACCGCATCGGCAGCATGATCGACTACGCCACCAACGACACCGTGTGCCGCAGCAGACAACTATTGCGCTATTTTGGCGAGACCACCTCACACGACTGCGGCCAATGCGACGTATGCCGTGCCTACGCCACCGACGGCAGTCCCCAAGGCGAGCGGTCGGCAACAGACCGCCTCCTCGCCCTGCTCAGCGACCGCCAGCGCCACCACATCTCCGAACTCCACGGACTGCTGTTGCCCAAAGCCCAACTCGATGCCGCCCTTGCCCATCTCGTCGCCGAGGAACAAGTGAAAGTGGAAGGCGCTTACCTGTCTATCGAATAACAGGAAAATCCCCATTCGGCGCCATTGCCGAATGGGGATTTTCCTTTGTTTCTACATATTCTATTCCATCTCCTCCCAAAGCGAAGCCTCATTGGCCGTCCAGGCAGGCACCACCTTTCCCGGCCGGTAATAGGCAGCAAGGGCAATGTCGAAAACCAGCGTGCTATAACCAGGGATTTTCGTGCTTCCCGACGTGCCATAGCCCAACTGATAAGGGATGTAAACCAGCCATCGGTCGCCGATATGCATGTGCTGCAAAGCCGTGGAAAAGCCATCTATCATGCCGCCGACCGCCAACTTGCTCGGCACCGAAATCCGTTCGTCGAACTCGTCGCTACTCCAACTCTTGTCGAACACATACCCCAATTCGCTGTCGCGCTTATCGACATGTGTCGCCGAGGCCAACAACTGTCCGCGGTAGTGTGCCCTCACCGTGTCGGTGAAGAGCGGGCAACCGCTCCCCGAACCATTGCGAATCACCTTCACCAAGATATAGTCGGTAGGCGAATCGCTTGTGGAACCATCGCGGGCATACGACTTGAAGATTTTCCACTCAGTACTGCCATTGGCCACTTGCTGGCGCGCTGCGTTGTACTTTGAGTTGAAGAAAGCCTCGTTCTTGTTCTGCCAGTCGGGATACTCCTCCACCGTGTCGTCGGTCTCGGAGCACGACGCCAAGCCCAAGAGCACAGCCACTACGGCCACAGCCATCTTGATATAAGAGAGATGTTTCATCCGCTACGATTACTGCTGTTTCTTGAGCAAACTGGCGATGCTCACCTTATCCTCGATGATGCCATTGAGTTGGTCGATGGAAACACGCTCCTGTTCCATGGTATCGCGGAAGCGCAGCGTGACGGTGCCATCGTTGAGCGTGTCGTAATCGACAGTGACGCAATAGGGGGTGCCGATGGCGTCCTGACGGCGGTAGCGCTTGCCGATGGTGTCCTTCTCGTCGTACTGGCAGTTGAAGTGGAACCGCAGGTTGTTGATAATCTCGCGGGCCTTCTCGGGCAGTCCGTCCTTCCGCACCAACGGGAGCACGGCCAACTTGACGGGAGCCAAGGCTGCGGGCAACTTGAGCACGACACGGGTCTCGCCATTTTCGAGTTTCTCCTCCTCATAGGAGTGGCACATCACCGAGAGGAACATACGATCGACACCGATGGAAGTCTCGATGACATACGGAGTGTAACTCTCATTCGACTGCGGGTCGAAGTACTTGATGGAGCGTCCACTGTATTTCTCATGTTGCGAGAGGTCGAAGTTGGTGCGGCTGTGGATGCCCTCCACCTCCTTGAAGCCGAACGGCATGCGGAACTCCACGTCGGTGGCAGCGTTGGCATAGTGAGCCAACTTGTCGTGGTCGTGGAAGCGATAGTTCTCGGCGCCGAAACCAAGAGCCTGGTGCCAAGCCATGCGGGTCTTCTTCCATTTCTCAAACCATTCCAGTTCGGTGCCCGGCTTCACGAAGAACTGCATCTCCATCTGCTCAAACTCGCGCATGCGGAAAATGAACTGTCGGGCGACAATCTCGTTGCGGAAAGCCTTGCCAATCTGAGCGATGCCAAAAGGAATCTTCATGCGGCCCGTCTTCTGCACGTTGAGGTAGTTGACAAAAATACCCTGTGCCGTCTCCGGGCGAAGGTAGATTTTGTTGGCGGCGTCGGAGACAGACCCCATCTCGGTGGAGAACATGAGGTTGAACTGCCTCACGTCGGTCCAGTTCTTGGTACCGCTGATGGGATCGACAATCTCCTCGTCGAGGATAATCTGCTTCAGTTCTGCCAAGTCCGGGCCTTGCATGGCGGCGGCATAACGGGCATGAAGGGCGTCACGCTTTGCCACATGGTCGAGCACGCGAGCGTTGGTCTCACGGAACTTCTGTTCGTCAAAGGCGTCACCAAAGCGCTTGCGAGCCTTGTCCACCTCTTTCTGAATCTTCTCATCGTACTTCGCCAACTGGTCCTCGATGAGGACGTCGGCGCGGTAGCGCTTCTTCGAGTCGCGGTTGTCGATGAGGGGGTCGTTGAAAGCATCCACGTGTCCGGAAGCCTTCCAGATAGTGGGGTGCATGAAGATGGCGGAGTCGATGCCCACGATATTCTCGTGCATGAGCACCATGCTCTTCCACCAATACTCCTTGATGTTGTTTTTCAACTCAACGCCGTTCTGACCATAGTCATAGACGGCAGCCAAGCCATCGTAAATCTCACTGCTGGGGAAGACAAAGCCATATTCCTTGCAATGGCTCACTATCTTCTTGAATACATCTTCTTGTGCCATATTGACTTGTTAATTGATTCCATTGTCTTTCTGCCTTTCGGCATATTGGGTGCAAAGTTACGAAAAGTAGAGCGGAGAACAAAATAAACTCGTTTGTTTTTTATCCCGAGGCGGAATACCTGAACCTATTTTGTCCATATTCGCCGTCTATAATTATACCTTTGAGTTGCCCTCGAAGGCCTTCCCTCTCGGAAAAAGCGAAATATTTTTGGTTTTTCACTCGTTTATTCGTACCTTTGGCTGCAACAATTGCATTGACAGAATCACCATCACATAAATACAAATCCATGGACGACGACAAGAGAGACGACGAAATATTGGAAAACGACACCACGACACCTGAAAACGACGAGGAAACAGGCAGCGAGGAGCAGCCCGAAAGCAATGAACAGGAGCCGGAGGCCGACAGCCAGCAGGAAGGTGACGACATTCCTTTGGACGTAGAAGAAGATTCGCAAGACGAAGAAGAAGCCGAACTTTTAGAGGACGAGCACAGCGACTACAAGCCCGTCAACCGGTTTGACGCCTCCGCAGTGCGCCACCTGAGCGGGATGTACCAAAACTGGTTTCTCGACTATGCCTCGTATGTCATCTTAGAGCGTGCCGTGCCCCAGATTGACGACGGACTGAAACCCGTGCAGCGCCGCATCCTCCACTCGATGAAGCGGATGGACGACGGGCGGTTCAACAAGGTGGCCAACATCGTGGGCCACACCATGCAGTTCCACCCCCACGGCGACGCCTCCATCGGCGACGCCTTGGTGCAACTCGGCCAGAAAGACCTGCTCATCGACACCCAGGGCAACTGGGGCAACATCCTCACCGGCGACCGTGCCGCCGCCCCCCGATATATCGAGGCGAAACTATCGAAATTCGCCCTTGAGACCACGTTCAACCCCAAGACCACCGACTGGCAGATGAGTTACGACGGGCGCAACAAGGAGCCCATCGCGCTGCCCGTGAAATTCCCCTTGCTGCTTGCCCAAGGCACCGAAGGCATCGCCGTAGGCCTCACCTCCAAGATACTCCCACACAACTTCTGCGAACTGTGCCAAGCCGCCATCAGTTACCTACGCGGCGAGGAGTTCCAACTATACCCCGACTTCCCCACCGGCGGCTCCATCGACGTGACACGCTACAACGATGGACAGCGAGGAGGCGGTCTTCGCGTGCGCGCCAAGATAGAGAAACTCGACACCAAGACGCTCGTCATCCGCGAAATCCCCTTCAGCAAGACCACCACCACCCTCATTGAGTCGATACTCAAAGCCATTGCCAACAACAAGATCAAGGTGAAGAAAGTGGACGACAACACCGCCGCCTCGGTGGAGATTCTCGTCCACCTCGCCCCCGGCGTCTCGTCAGACAAGACCATCGACGCCCTCTACGCCTTCACCGACTGCGAAATCAACATCTCGCCCAACTGCTGCGTGATTGTTGACAAGAAGCCAGAGTTCCTCACCGTCAGCGACCTGCTCCGCCATTCCGCCGACCACACCAAGCAACTGTTGCGGCGCGAACTGGAGATACGTAAAGGCGAACTGCTCGAACAACTCCATTTCGCCTCGTTGGAGAAAATCTTCATCGAGGAGCGCATCTACAAAGGCCGCCCCTTCGAGAATGCCCCCGACATGGATTCCGCCTGCGCGTATGTCGATGAGCGCCTCACCCCCTTCTATCCCCAGTTTGTGCGCGAGGTGACCAAGGACGACATCCTCCGGCTCATGGAAATCAAGATGCAACGCATCCTCAAGTTCAACAAGGACAAAGCCGACGACCTCATCCTGCGCATCAAGGCCGAGATAGAACAGATCGACTACGACCTGAACCACTTGGTCGATTACACCGTCAAGTGGTTTGAGCACATCCTTGAGAAATACGGTGCAGAGCATCCCCGCCTCACCGAAATCAAGAACTTCGACACCATCGTGGCCACGAAAGTGGTGGAAGCCAACGAGAAACTCTACATCAACCGCAACGAGGGATTCATCGGCACCGGCTTGAAAAAGGACGAATTTGTTTGCAACTGCTCCGACATCGACGACATCATCGTCTTCTACCGCGACGGCAAATACAAAGTGGTGAAGGTGGCCGAGAAAA
>CAMKSZ010000132.1 GCA_946415525.1 uncultured Prevotellaceae bacterium
ATAGAAGCAATAGAGGCTATAGAAGCAATAGAGGCTATAGATGGGGAGAATGGCGGAGCGACGATGGACGGGCAACGGGAGGCGGCAGGACAAAGACGGGGTGGACCTTGGTCCACCCCGTCTTTGTGAATAGTGTATTCGCCTTATTTCTGCGCTTTCCTGCGCCTGACCACCGTCAGCACAGCCTGTGCGAGGTTGAGGAAAGCCTGCCCTGTGACAGTCTCGATGTTGGTGGCAGCCGGCGCACCGTTGTCGCCACTCTCGCAGATGCTCTGCACGAGCGGGATCTGCGCCAACAAGGGAACATTGAGTTGTTCCGCCAAATTCTTTCCCCCCTCCTTACCAAAGATGTAATACTTGTTGAGCGGTAGTTCGGCAGGCGTAAACCACGCCATGTTCTCCACCAGTCCCAGCACGGGCACGTTCACCTTCTCGTTGAGGTACATGTCGATCCCCTTCCGGGCATCCGCCAGCGCCACCTGCTGCGGCGTCGTAACGATGACCGCCCCGGTGATGTCAAGCAGTTGCAGCAAGGAGAGATGGATGTCGCTTGTTCCCGGCGGCGTATCGAGGATGAGGAAGTCGAGGTCGCCCCAATCGGCATCGCCAATCAACTGTTTCAAGGCGTTGCACGCCATGCCCCCGCGCCAGAGCGTAGCCGTCTCGGGACTGACGAAGAAGCCGATGCTGAGCAGTTTGACCCCATAATGCTCGATAGGAGAGATGAGGTCACGCCCATCTACATTGACGGCGTAGGGCCTTGCATCCTCCACGCCAAACATTTTTGGGATGGAAGGTCCGAAGATGTCGGTGTCGAGCAATCCCACCTTGTAGCCCAGCCTTGCCAGCGATATGGCCAAGTTGACCGCCACGGTGCTTTTGCCCACGCCCCCTTTGCCAGAACTCACCGCGATGATGTTCTTCACGTTGGGGAGCAATTTCTCCGACTTGGGCGGTTTCGCAGGCTTGAACTCGGTGCTGATGTTCACCTCCACCTCCTTGCCCACATGGTAATGGATGGCTGCCTCAGCCGCCTTCACTGTCGATTTGAGGAAAGGGTCCGTCTCCCTTGGGAAGATAAGTGAGAACGACACCTTCATGCCGTCGATGCGCAGGTTGTCCGCCACCATCTCACTCTCCAGCAAGTTTTTTTTCGTGCCCGGGTAGGTGACGGTGGCCAAGGCGTCGAGAATCAGTTTGGGATAGAGTGTCATTCCTTGCAATCCCCTCCTGCCGATTTCTCCTTGCACTCGTGTGCTTCACGCACCACTTTTTCGCCCTCGGCGAGTTTGCGAGCCTTGAATCCGAAGCCCTCAAAGGTCTGGATGAGTTGCTCCTCGGAAGTCTTTTTGGCATCGTATTGGATGGTGACGGTCTGGTCTGCCACACTGGTCTCCACCGACTTGATGCCCTTCACGTCCTTCAAGTTGTTCTTCACTCTGTTCTCGCAGTTTTTGCAATGCATCTGCGGATTGGTTGTCACGACGAGCGTGCGAATGTCCTTGGCTGTCATAGCGGTGGCCACCATCGCCATCAACAGCATCATCAAAAATTTTCTCATTGTCGCAAATATGTTTTTGTTTTCAACATGCAAAAATAGGAATAAAGACCCAAACAATCAAGAAAATCGTGTTTAAATTAGTTAACCAAACATTTTTCAGATGGTTAAGGTGCGTGGCATTGGGAGCCGCCGGAAGGTAATTCAAGAAAAAACGAGTCGCCAACGAAAAGAAATCGAGGAAAAATGCTACTTTTGCAGAGGACAAATCAAACCAACCCACTCAATCCACTACCAACAATGAAGAAAACTCATCTACTAACCATGCTCCTGCTGCTCCTTGTCAGCGTGAGCACCCCAGCCGAGAACTATCCCTATCGCAGCGACTATCTCTGGGTCACCGTCCCCGACCATGCCAACTGGCTTTACAAGACCGGCGAGCACGCCCGTGTGGAAGTGCAGTTCTACAAATATGGCATCCCCTGCGACGCTGTCGTGGAATACGCCGTCGGCGGCGACCTCCTCGCCAGCGACCAGCAAGGCAAGGTGACTTTGAAAAACGGTCGCGCCACCATCGACATGGGCACCAGCAAAACCCCAGGCTTCCGCGACCTGCGACTCACCGCCACCGTTGACGGCACCACCTACCGCCATCATGTGAAAGTGGGATTCTCACCCGAGAAAATCAAGCCCTTCACACAATTACCCAAGGATTTCTCCGACTACTGGCAAAAGGCCATTGCCGACAACCACAAGATACCGATGAAATACGACATGGAAAAGGTAGAGGAAACCTCCGACGACGTGACCGATGTCTATTTGGTGAAACTCCGTGTTGACAACCGCCACTGGCTCTATGGCTACCTGCTTGTCCCCAAGGGAGCGCAAAAAGGCAGTTGCCCCGTGGTGCTCACCCCTCCGGGTGCCGGTGTGAAGACCATCAAGGAGTACACCACCCGCCCCTATTACCAAGAGCGCGGCATGATCCGTTTCGTCACCGAGATCCACGGTCTCCGCCCCACGCTTGCCGAGTCCGACTTCCAGGACGTGCGCTCCGCTTTTGCCGACTATCTTGAGATGGGCCTTGACTCCCCCGACCATTATTACATGCGCCATGTCTATCTCGGCCTTGTCCGCTGCATCGACTTCCTCACCTCGCTGCCCGAATGGGATGGGCGCAACGTCGCCGTCGTGGGTGGCAGCCAAGGCGGTGCCCTGTCGATAGTCGCCGCCGCCCTCGACCCCCGCGTGAAACTCTGCGTCGCCAACCACCCCGCTCTGAGCGACATGGCCGCCGGCAGTGCCGGACTGACGAGCGGCTATCCCCACTTCAAGGCAGAAAAGGACATGTACACCCCTGCCAATGTGCGTACGATGGCCTATTATGACGTAGTGAACTTCTCCCGCTTTGTCAAGTGCCCCACATTCCTCACCTGGGGTTTCAACGACGACACCTGCCCTCCCACCACCTCGTATGCTGTGTGGAACACACTAAGTTGCGAGAAAGAGAGCCTCATCACCCCCATCAACGAGCATTGGACTTCGGATGCCACCAACCGCCTGCAAATGGAGTGGATATCAGCGAGATTGAAATGAGGAGTTTTTCTCAGGAGTTAAGGAGTTTTTTGGGGAGTTAAGGAGTTAAGGAGTTTGGGAGTTTAGACAATACTCTTGCAAATCATAGCCTATACTGACGATGAATAATCAGTTCTATTGTCCAAACTCCTTTACTCCTTAATTCCTAAACTCCAAAAAGTTGAGCGATTGCGAAACTTGAGTTTTCATTATTTTGCCCGTTCGAGCGAACTGCGCTTGTCGCGCCGATAACTGCGGTAATCGTCGAGAGGGATTTCCACTTCCGACTCCTCCAAGGTTCCCTCCTGTGGAAGTCTGAATTTGATATACTTGATATTCAAGCCCCGTTCTATCCACATGTTTTCATAATACGTGTGGATGGAAAGGATTTGCCGAGTCGCCTCGTCGATGCCCTCCGTATGGTAGAGGTCGTCGGTCGCCAAGAGCACAGGCAGTTGGTTTTTCTCCACCATCAAGCGAGTGTAGGTATAGAGGAAATTGGAATCCGTCTTCAAGTGTACCACCCCACCATCGACGAGGAACTTGCGGTAGCGCTCCATGAAGAACGTGCTGGTAAGGCGCTTCCTGGGGTTCTTCATCTGCGGGTCGCTGAAGGTGAGCCATATCTCCTGCACCTCCCCCGGAGCGAAGAAGCGCTCGATAATCTCGATGTTCGTCCTCAGGAAAGCGACGTTGTGCAGTCCCTCGGAGAGAGCCTGCGTCGCGCCCGTCCACATGCGCGCCCCCTTGATGTCAACCCCCACGAAATTGATGTCAGGGAACATTTTAGCCAGTCCGACGGCATATTCCCCCTTTCCGCATCCCAGTTCGAGCACGATGGGATGGTCGTTGTGGAAATACTGCTCACGCCAATGGCCCTGCATTTCAAACGGAACGTGTTCCACCACCGAATAAGGGTATTGGAACACGTTCTCGTATTTTGCCATATCGGCGAATTTCGCCAATTTTCCTTTGCTCATTCAATCACCACTTTAGTCCACCCGTGCTTGTCCTCGACGGTGCCATACTGGATGCCGCGGAGGGTGTCGTAGAGTTTGCGCGAGATGGGGCCGGGTTGTCCGTCCTTGCTGAAGGTGAAACGCTCGCCCGTATCGAGGTCGTCGATGTAGGAAATGGGACTGATGACGGCAGCGGTGCCGCAAGCGCCAGCCTCCTCGAAGGTAGCCAGTTCCTCCTCGGGAATGGCCCTTCTCTCCACTTTCATGCCGAAGTCCTCAGCCAGTTGCATGAGGCTCTTGTTGGTGATGCTGGGCAAGATGGAAGTCGATTTGGGAGTGACGTATGTGTTGTCCTTGATGCCGAAGAAATTGGCAGCGCCACACTCGTCCATGTATTTCTTTTCCTTGGCGTCGAGGTAGAACTCACAAGCGTATCCCTTCTCGTGGGCCAAATTGTTGGCGAAGAGCGATGCAGCGTAGTTGCCGCCCACTTTATATTTGCCGGTACCAAGGGGAGCCGAGCGGTCGTAGTCGCGGATGATGACGTAGGGATTGGTGGCGAATCCGCCCTTGAAATACGGTCCCACGGGAGTGACGAAAATCATGAACAAGTATTCCTTGGCGGGATGAACGCCCACCTGTGCCGACGTTCCGATGAGCAGCGGCCTGATATAGAGGGTGGCGCCACTCTCATAGGTGGGGATATATTCTTGGTTGAGCCTCACCACTTTGGTCACCATCTCCTCGAAGAGTTCGGTGGGCACCTCGGGCATCATGATGCCGCGGCAAGTGCTCTGCAGACGAGCAGCATTCTCATCGACACGGAACACCCTCACCTTTCCGTCGGGGCAGCGATAGGCTTTCAGTCCCTCGAACGCCTCCTGTCCATAATGCAGGCAGGTAGCCGCCATGTGGAGTTTTAGATATTCGTCGGAGCAAATCTCTATTTCGCCCCATTTACCATCGCGGTAATAGCACCGCACGTTGTAGTCGGTCGGCATATAGCCGAAGGAGAGGTTCTCCCAATCTAAATTCTTCATGATGCAAAGATGTTATGATATTGAATTGATGTATCATTGTGTCAATTAGCATGCAAAGTTAAAGAATAAATGCGAACCGACAAAGAAAAGGGAATGTCTTTTTTTCTCATGTACCTTAGCAAAGATGTGTCCTATTAATTATAATAGCCCTCAAAATGTTAAACATTGGGCTGCAAGCACCATTATTATTGAAAAAAAGCCTATATCTGACAGATTCTTTGTACTTTTGTACGAATGCATAAAAGTTGAGTTATACTTTATTATTCACGCCATCTATTTCCGAATTATAAGCAAAGCAATAAAATGCCAATGAAAAAGATACTATTGATAGTCATGTTCGCTATGCTGGCTTGCGGAGCGGCTGTTGCCCAAAAACTCACCCAGCAGCAACGGAGGGAACGAATGGACAGTGCGCTTGCCGCCCGTTATTACCGCACCCCCTACGACACCAACTATGTAACCCGCCCAGTGGGCCGCCTGACCCTGAAGACAAGGGTGAACCAGACGGGCAATAGTTTCCATGCGAAAGGAACGGTGAACGACGTCTATTGCAAGGCCGACCTCAGCACCAGCCACAAGACCACCTTCTCATTAGCAGCCATCTACCGAGGCATAGGTGTAGGAGTTGCCATCAACCCCTCGAAATGGAAAGGCATTTACAAGGACTATGAGTTCAACCTCAACTACTACAGCAGCCGCATCAGTCTTGACTTCAGTTACCAACGTTCCGAATCGCTGACAGGCGACATTCACCGCGGCGACATCGACAGCAGGTTGGAATCCGACGACATCACGCTGAAGGTTGCCAACCTTGCTGCCTACTACACCTTCAACCATCGCCATTTCTCCTTTCCCGCCGCCTTCACCCAAAGTTATATCCAGCGTCGTTCGGCAGGTTCTTGGCTGGCAGGCATCAGTTACCAAGGGGGCAGCATCAAGACGACCGACAAGTTGAAAGAAAGGAATCCCAACGCCCCCGACACACGCATCTATGTAGGCCATTTAGGCATTGGCGGCGGCTATGGCTACAACTGGGTGCTTGGCAAGAAATGGCTCATCCATTTCTCCATGCTGCCCACCTTTGTGGTGTACAACCGCAACAACTTCACCGTGAACGACGAGCGCAAGAAGGCCAAGCACATACGCTTCAACATGATTTTCAACGAGCGTGCCGCCATAGTCCACAACTTCTCCTCCCGCTATTTCGCTGGTGTCACCCTTGTGATGAACAACTCCATCTTCGACGACGACGTGGTGGTCGTCAACCAAAACAAGTGGCGTGCCCGCGGCTTCTTCGGACTGCGGTTGTAAAGGAACGAATTGGCCTTAAACCTTTTTACTTTTTTTACGTCTAAGAAAGCAAGTGAGCCCATTTTACTTGGTTCGCCCCTTACAGATTTATCAACTTATTTATCCAACTTATTCAACCTATGCTTATGAAACGTGTGTTTCTGATGATTGCTGCGTTTGTGGCAGTAATGTGCAATGCTCAAATAACAGAAGACTTCAAGCCCGCGAGCACCAACCAAGAAGGCCAGGAATATCCTATGGTCAACTCACAGCGAATGGTGCGCGCCCGTATCTCCGCACCCGACGCCAATAGCGTGAAACTCGACATCGGAGGCGTGAAGTACGACTTAGTGAAAGACGCCGACGGTGTGTGGACAGGCGAGTCGGCACCACAAGACGAAGGATTCCATTACTACCAACTCAACATCGACGGAGCCTCCGTCCCCGACCCAGGCAGCAAGTACTATTACGGTGCCAGCCGCTGGGGCAGCGGCATCGACGTGCCCGCAGCCGACGAGGCCTTCTACACGGTGAAGAACGTGCCCCAAGGTTCTATCAATGAAGTGTATTATTACTCCACGGTGACAGAGAAGATGCGCCACTGCTACATCTACCTGCCCGCCGCCTACCGCGAGAACCCCAACAAGCGTTTCCCCGTGCTCTACCTGCAACATGGCATGGGTGAGAACGAGACCGGCTGGTCGGCACAAGGAAAGACCGGCATCATCATGGACAACCTGATAGCCGAGGGCAAGGCCGTACCCTTCATCATCGTGATGGACAATGGCCTCAACGCCCAGCCCGCCCATCCCGACACCACACAAGCCCAGGGGTTCAGGGGATTCCCCGGCATGGGTCCACGCCCCCAAGGTCAGGGTCCACGTGGACAAGGCCGTCCACAAGGCATGCGCCCGGGTGGAGGTCAGGGAGGTCCTCAAGGTGGTCGTCCTGGCGGTCCTCGTCGTGGTTTCGGCGGCTTCAATGGCTTCCAGCAAGTGCTCCTGCAAGACATCATCCCCATGGTGGAGAAGAACTACCGTGTGATAGCCGACACGGAGCACCGGGCACTGGCCGGTCTCTCGATGGGCGGCATGCAGACCCACATGATCACCATGGCCAACCCCACGAAGTTCGCCTATGTGGGCATGTTCAGCGGAGGCACGTTTAGGACCGAAGAACTGCAAGACGCCACGGACTTCAAGAAGACGAACAAGGTGCTGTTCATGAGTTGCGGCAGCAAGGAGTATATGGGAGTGACCGAAGCCGCCAACGACCTGAAGGCTCTTGGCATCAACGCCCACTCGTATGTCTCGCCCGAGACAGCCCATGAGTGGCAGACCTGGCGCCGCAGCCTCTATCAGTTTGCGCAACTTTTGTTCAAGTAATCCATAGCAAGCCATGAGAAGATTGTTGACTTACGCCCTGCTGCTGCTCGGCATAGCGGCACAGGCCCAGACGGCAAGGAATTTCACCATCAACCTCACCGACGACGGCAAGGCCCAGATGGTGGTCTTCCTGCCCACCTCCCCATCAGGCAAGGCCATCGTGGGCGTACCCGGTGGTGGCTACTCCATGCTGTCGAACACCCATGAGGGCACCCAATGGTCGGGCTGGCTCAACCAGAAAGGCATCGCCTATTTCGTGGTGAACTACCGTCTGCCCAACGGCGACCGCAACCTGCCCATCAGCGACGTGGAGAAAGGCATCCGCATCGTGCGCGACTCAGCCGCCGTTTGGGGCATCAACCCCCACGACGTGGGCATCATGGGCTTCTCTGCCGGCGGCCATCTCTCCTCCGTCATCTCCACCCATTCAGCCTTCGACGTGCGCCCCGACTTTTCCATCCTTTTCTATCCTGTCATCTCGATGGATGAGCGCCAGTCGCACAAATACTCTTGCATCAACTTCCTCGGCACCGAGGGCCAGAAAGACCCGAAATTAGTACACGACTTCTCGACACAGAACGCCGTGCGCCGCCACCTCACCCCACCCGCCATCATCCTGTTGTCGAGCGACGACCGTCTGGTGCCCCCCGTGACCAACGGAGTGGCCTACTACTCTGCCATGCGGAATGCCGGCAACGAGTGCGCCATGCACATCTACCCCACAGGCGACCATGGCTGGGGCATCGGGCCTTGGTTCAAATACCATGACCAAATGCTCGCCGACTTGGGCACCTGGCTCGACGCGCATCCCGCCCCCAAGACCGACGCCCTCCGAGTGGCATGCATCGGCAACAGCATCACCGACGGCCATGGCATCGAACTTGCGCCCCAGCACGGCTATCCCGCCCAACTGCAAAAACTCCTTGGCGACGGCTATTGGGTGAAGAACTTTGGTGTGAGCGCCCGCACCATGCTTAACAAGGGCGACTTCCCCTACATGAACGAGATGGCGTGGCGCGACGCACAAGCCTTCGACCCCGACATCGTCATCATCAAGTTAGGCACCAACGACTCCAAGCCTCAGAACTGGCAACATGGCGCCGAGTTCAAGCAAGACCTGCAGCAGATGGTCACCACCCTCTGTCCGGCTCTCGCCACCCCTAAGAAGAAAGTCAAGAAAGCACGCCAGGTCCAGCCCAAACGACCGCAGATTTTCCTCTGCACCCCCATCCCCGCCTTCAAATCTACATGGGACATCAACGACGCCATCATCACCGACAGCATCATCCCCATCCAGAAGGAGGTGGCTCAGCAGTATGGCTTGCAGGTCATCGACCTCCACCAACTGTTTGCCAACGATAGCGACAAGGTGCAAGGCGACGGCATCCACCCCAACGAAAAAGGCGTTCGCAAGATGGCGGAAATCATCGCCGGTGTTTTGAAAGAAGAAATAAAAAGATAATAATTTAACGATTATATTGGCACCCATAATATTTTAGGTATTATGGGTGCTTTTATCTTTCTAACTCAAGAAAAAAGGCGGTTCTATCAAAAAAAAGAAACAAGTGTTTACCTTTTTGTTATTTTGGTATATATAGATGGGAAATTGAACATCTACCTGGATCGAATAAACATGT
>CAMKSZ010000133.1 GCA_946415525.1 uncultured Prevotellaceae bacterium
GCCGACCTGCAGAAGGCAAAGGACGCCCGCTTAGGTTCGAAACTCTCACCGGAACAACTCGCCGCCTTCAAGCATGCGAAGGCCGACGCCATCGTGGCACCCGTGAAGGGCGAGATTTACTGGGAATTCAACGGCGACGGCGAGTGCGCACCCACCGTGGAGCCATATATCGGCAAGGAATACAAGGAGGGCGACAAACTCTGCTACATCCAGGCTCCGTGGGGCGAAATCGTGGAAGTGCCAGCAGCCATCGGCGGTCGTCTGGTGGAAATCAACGCCAAGCGCGGCAGCAAGGTGATGAAGGGCGACGTCATCGCCTACATCGAGCGCCCCGAGGCATAAGCCACGACGGATGGACTATCAACAAATCATCAGCAAATACTACGACGAGGATGACGCCTTGAGGCGCATCCTCGTCGTTCATAGTGAGTCGGTGACAAGAAAGGCACTGCAGATTGCACGCGCCCATCCCGAACTGAACATCGACTGCCAGTTTGTGGAGGAGGCGGCGATGCTTCACGACATCGGCATCTGCCAGACCGACGCACCCGGCATCCTCTGCCACGGCACAGAACCTTACATCTGCCATGGCATCCTCGGTGCCGCCATGCTTCGGCGCGAGGGCTACGAGCGGCACGCAAGAGTATGCGAGCGCCACACGGGGGCGGGACTCGCCCTCCGCGACATCATCAGCCAGCACCTGCCTCTCCCCCACCGCGACTTCCTGCCCGAGACCATCGAGGAACAACTCATCTGCTATGCCGACAAGTTCTTCTCCAAGACTCGCCTCAACGAGGAGAAGACCATCGCCCATGTGGAGCGCAGTTTGATGAAATTCGGCGAGGAGGGGCTCGTCCGCTTCCGCCACTGGGAGGAGATTTTCGGCTGAAAAGAAATCAAACAACCATGACAAAAAAAACAACAAGGAACAACCTGCCTGACAAATTATCGTTATCTGTTGTCCCTTGTTGTTCTTTGTTGTTTTATGTTGTTTGAGTTGATGAGACGCTCCCTCCCCCATTCTTCCACCCCCATTTTGCCGTTTTTGTTGTTAAAATAAGAAAATCGGCAAGGTATTCGACAATAAATGCGTATTTTTGCATCTTGGAATGAAAGCAAGAGTGATGATAGCACTGATGCTGACAGCCGTCATGCTGATGATGGCCGCTGCTCCCATGCCCGCCAACAGGCCCCCACAGCCCGGATGGCGGCACATCGCCGACACCCTTGTCAACGACAGCGTGGCCACCCCCGACACCGTGAAGATGGACTCGCTGCAACTTGCCGTGTTCAACTACAACAAAGCCATCGACGACTCGTTGCGGCTCGACTCACTCAACAAAGCACGCCCCAACGGCATCGAAGCCCCGGTGAAGTTCACCGCCAATGACTCCATCGTCTATGACGCCATCACCAAGGACGCCTTCCTCTACGGCGAGTCGAAAGTGGACTACCAAGACATGAACCTATCGAGCGAAAAGGTGCAGATGAACCTGAACAACAGTTTGGTGTATGCCACAGGCGCCGTCGATAGCACCGAGACGAAAGGCATGAAGGGGACGCCGGTGTTCAAGATGGGCAGCGACCAATACGAGAGCGACACCATCAACTACAACTTCAAGAGCAAGAAAGGATATATCAACAATGTCTATACCGAACAGGAGGACGGGTATATCCGCAGCCAGCACGCCAAGCGCGACGCCAATGGCAACCTCTACTTGGAGCACGGCACCTACACCACCTGCGACGAAGAGCATCCCGACTTCTACATCTCCCTCTCAAAGGCAAAGGTAAGGCCCGGAAAAGACGTGGTGTTCGGTTCCGCCTACCTCGTGGTGGCCGACGTGCCGCTGCCATTGGCCATCCCCTACGGCTTCTTCCCCTTCACGAAGAGTTACTCCAGCGGATTGATCATGCCCACCTACGGCGACGAGAGTTCGCGTGGCTTCTACCTGCGCGACGGTGGCTACTATTTTGCCGTGAACGACAAATGGGACCTGAAACTCCTCGGCGAAATCTACACCAAGGGGTCGTGGGGCCTCTCCGCTGCCAGCAATTACAAGAAACGCTATCGCTACAGCGGTTCGCTGTATATCAGTTACATGAACTCCAAAACCGGCGACAAAGGCATCGACGACACCCAAAATGAGGATTTCAAGGTGATATGGAGCCACCGCAAGGACCCAAAATCCAATCCCTTCAGCACCCTCACCGCCAGTGTCAACTTCGCCACGTCGAGTTACGAGAGCAACAACCTGACGAGCATGTACAACCCTACGTCTCTCACGCAAAGCACCCGCACCTCTTCGCTCAGTTACTCGACCACCTTCTCCAGCCTCGGCATGACCATCAGTTCTACCACCAACATCGGACAGTACATGCGCGACACCACCATCTCGCTGACGCTGCCCAACCTGAACGTCATGGTGACAAAATTCTACCCCTTCAAGCGGAAGAAAGCGGTTGGACAACCCAAATGGTATGAAAAAATCTCCATGAGTTATACCGGTGATTTGCGCAACGAAATCCTCACCAAAGAGAGTCAACTGCTGCACTCCAGCCTCTTGAAGGACTGGAAAAACGGTATCAAGCACACGATACCCATCAGCGGTGAATTCTCCTTGTTCAATTACCTCAACCTCACGCCTACCATCAATCTCACCGACCGTATGTACACGACGAAGGTCGTCCGCACCTGGGATGCAGCCAAAAATAGAGAGGCGTTGGAAACCGTGCAAGGCTTCTACAACATCTACGACTGGAACTTGAGCCTGACAGCCACGACAAAACTCTATGGATTCTGGGTGCCCAGCAGGAAGGTGTTCGGCAACAAATTCGACCGCATCCGACACGTCCTCACCCCCACGGTCACCTTCTCCTACTCCCCCGACTTCACCGACGACCGCTTCGGCTATGTGGACTACTACCAGAAGACGGACGCCAACGGCAATGTGAGTTTGGTGAAATACTCCCCCTTCTCGACCAATATCTTTGGCGTGCCCACCAACGAAATGGCGGGCAGAATAACCTTGAGCCTGTCGAACAACATTGAAATGAAGATGCGCAACAAAGAAGACTCGCTCAAGAAAATAAGCATCATCGACGAACTGGGACTTCGCACCTCCTACAACCTCGCAGACAAGCAGCGTCCTTGGGACAACCTGACAATGAGCATCCGCCTGAAATGGTGGAAACACTATACATTCAACCTCAATGCGGTGTTCGCCACCTACGCCTACGACCTTGACGAGAACGGCAAGCCCTACATCGGCACCCACACAGAATGGAGCCGTGGCCGATTCGGACGGTTCCAAGGCATGACGCAAAACTTCAACCTGACACTCAACCCCGAAAAGTTGAGAAAATGGTTTGGCGGCGGCGACAAGAAGGACGACGAAGAAGACAACGACGACCACGAGGGCATAGACACCGATTTGGAGAGCAACGTCGATACCGAACTCACCCGCGGTCAGTATGGAGCGAAAAAGAGGGAAAAGGGGAAAGCCGAGACCGACGACGACGGCTACATGATGTTCGGCATGCCTTGGTCGCTCACTTTCGGCTATAGCATCTCCATGCGCGAGAACACTTCGGGGAAGTTCAACACCAAGACCATGCGCTATCCCTACAAGTTTACCCAGACGCTCAACGTGAGCGGCAACGTCCGCCTGAGCGACGGATGGAACATCAACTTCACTTCCGGCTACGACTTCGAATACAAAAAACTTTCGATGACCACCGCCTCACTCTCCCGCGACCTGCACTGTTTCAACATGTCGTGCTCGGTGGTGCTTGCCCCCTACACCAGTTATAACTTCACTTTCAGGTGCAACGCCTCGACGCTCACCGACGCTCTCAAATACGACAAGCGAAGCGGCCAAAGCAATGCCGTGCGCTGGTATTGAGCACCTCAACAGGTTGCCGGCGACTTAAGCCATCAACCTGTTGAGGTCGTCTTCTTCGCCCACCACCCAGATGATGTCGCCCTTTTCAAAAACGTATGACGGCTTCACCTGCGAGAGGTTCTCCAAACCTTCCTCAAGCCCCACGACCATGCAGTTGTAGATATGGCGGATGCCGCTTTGCGCGAGCGTCTTCCCGACGAACTTGCTGTCGCCTTCGATAACCATTCGGCGCAACTTCATCTCGCGCTTCTCAAGGTCGTAATCCTCTTCCACCACTTCACGTTCGAGCACCTTGCCAAAGGTGGCCAACTGCGTGTCATTGCCGATGACTTGCAGGATGTCGCCCGGGTAGATGACGAAATCGCCCTCCGGGATGTTGAGCCGGTGAGTGGCACGGAGGATGCTGCTCACATGCACGCCATATTTCGTGGCCAAGGCTAAGTCCTTGAGCGTATGGCCCGTCCACTTGGAGTCGGCAGGCACCTCAAACTCTGCGATGTGGATGTCGCGGTCGAGCAACCGTCCCTCAAAAAGCGGGCGGCGCTTCCCGTTGACCGCTGCCTGAATATCGCGCGAGCGGAGGTTCATGACAAACATCCTCTCCATGGTGATGCTACGGCGTTTCAGGCTCCTCGACTGAATCATGATGGCCACTAAAGCCACGCCCACACTGATGAGGACGGCTTTGGGGAAATCGCTCAGGCTATTGCAGACATAGAAGATGAAGGCCACCGCCACGACAATCCTCACCATGATGGTGAAGCCTAACGGCAAGCGGTTGAGACGGTTTTCCGTCCATAGCGCCTTGAACTCCTCGCTATGGTTCTTCTTCATGATGATGGCCCGCAAGAAAGGAGAGATAATCAGGATGGTCAGCAGCCCACATGCCACGTTGGCCCATACCAAGGGCAGCAGCCTCCTTACAAAAGGCAAGAAAAACGTGAACATCATGGCAATGGCTGCCGACGAGAGGATGGAATAGACCACCGTGTTGATGGTCATCGCCGTCAAGAGGCGCTTCCAATTCCCATGCTGACTTTTGGATGAAGGGTGGCTCATCGCCAGGTGGTTGAGCCGTCTTACCCAATTGCGGGGCAAGTGTTTCTCCAAGAAGTCGTAGCAAGGGACGGCCGCCTTCATCATGTAGGGAGTGAGGAAGGTGGTGATGACCGAAACGGCAACGACCACAGGATAGAGGAAGTCGCCAACCACCCCGAGGGTCAGGCCCAACGAGGCGATGATGAACGAGAACTCACCTATCTGCGCCATGGA
Source organism: uncultured Prevotellaceae bacterium (assembly GCA_946415525.1). GTDB lineage: Bacteria > Bacteroidota > Bacteroidia > Bacteroidales > Bacteroidaceae > Prevotella. The sequence goes on from CAMKSZ010000133.1 coordinate 5,178, forward strand.
GAATCCGCAGCGCATGGCGGACTTGAGCGACTGACCGCTGAAGAGGAACCCCATGCTGCCAAAGACGGCTTGCCCCACGACAATGACCATGACAAGGACGGCGATGGAACCTGCATAATCGATCAATATCTGCGGATCGACCAGCATGCCCACCGACACGAAGAACACCGCGCCGAAAAGATTTTTCACCGGTTCGACCAACTTGATAATCTTCTCTGCCTCCACCGTCTCTGCCAAGATGGAACCCATGACGAAAGCGCCGAAGGCACTGCTGAAGCCCACCGTGGTGGAAATCACCGCCATCAGACAGCAGAGGCCGATGGAAACGATGAGCAACGTCTCGGAATTGATGAGTTTGCGGGTGGAGCGCAAAAACTGAGGGATGACAAAAATGCCCACCACAAACCACAAAATCAGGAAAAAGCCGATGCGCAGCACCTTGGAGAGCATCTCGCCACTCCCCGCACCGCCCTCGCCGGCCACGGCTGCGAGCATCACCATCATGACGATGGCGAGGATATCCTCGAGGATGAGCACGCTCATCACGAGGCTGGAAAAATTCTGCTGCCGCAGTCCGAGGTCGTCGAAAGCCTTGTAGATAATGGTCGTCGAACTCATGGCCAACATGCCTCCGAGGAAGATGCAGTTGATGTTATCCCATCCGAACAAATGCCCTGCCAAGATACCCAACGTCATCATGCAGAACACGATGGTGACCGTGGCGATGAGGGGCGCCGACCCCATCTTGAGGATTTTCTTGAACGAGAAATCCAGGCCCAAGGAGAACAAGGTGAACATGATGCCGATGGTGGCCCATATCTCGATGTCCTTGATATCATCGACCGTCATGAAGAGCGAGAAATTAGGCCCCACGAAGAATCCTGCAACGATATATCCCAGGACGAGGGGCTGCTTGAGCCACTTGAAGATGATGGTCACGATGCCTGCGACAATCAAGATGAGCGCAAGGTCTCTGACAAGGATAGGTAAGTCTGCCATGATGCTTATCGCTGAACTGTATAAGTGGTCGTGCCGCCTTAGTCGTTGTAATTGGCGGTCAGTTCGCAGATTTTCACAATCACCTGCATCGCCTTTTCCATCACCTGCACAGAGACGAATTCATAAGGTCCATGGAAATTGACGCCGCCAGCAAAGATGTTGGGGCAGGGCAGCCCCTTGAACGACAGTTGTGCACCGTCGGTACCGCCACGGATGGGTTGCACCTTCGGGGCGACACCGCTCTGCTGCATGGCCATCAGCACGAGGTCGATGACATGCATGTTGGGGTCGATCATCTCCTTCATGTTGTAATACTGGTCGGCCACCTCAATGGTGCAAGTGCCGTCGCCATAGCGGTTGTTCATCTCATCGGCGCACTGCTTGATGAACTGCTTTCTTGCCTCGAAACGGTTGCGGTCGTGGTCGCGGATGATATACGACAGTTGCGCTCCCTCGATGTTCGACTGTATGCCCAAGAGGTGGTAGAAACCCTGATAGCCATCGGTGGACTCCGGTGTCTCGTCGGCTGGCAACAAGGCTGCGAACTCGGCGGCAAGCCGGTTGGCATTCACCATCTTGCCTTTGGCATAGCCAGGATGCACGCTCACTCCCTTCAGGCGAACCTTGGCAGATGCGGCATTGAAATTCTCAAATTCCAATTCGCCGAGGTCGCCACCGTCGATGGTGTACGCCCAATCGCAGCCGAATTTCTCCACGTCGAAATGGTGGGCACCCATACCGATTTCCTCGTCGGGATTGAAGCCCATGCGGATGTCGCCATGCGGTATCTCGTCATGATCCCTGAGGTAGCACATCGCCTGCACAATCTCTGCGATGCCGGCCTTGTCGTCGGCTCCCAACAGTGTGGTGCCGTCGGTGACGATAAGGTCTTCGCCCACATGGAAGAGCAGTTCGGGAAACTTGGCGGGCGAGGAGACAATGCCTTCGGAGAGCAGGATGTCGCCTCCGTCGTAATTGGAGACGATACGCGGCTTGATGCCCAAACCGCTACAGTCGGGACTGGTGTCGTAGTGAGAGATGAAGCCGATGGTAGGCGCCTTCTTCTTCATGTTCGACTTGAGCGTGGCATAGATGTAACCTTTGTCGTCCATCTCCACGTCGGCGAATCCCTCGTCGATGAGTTCCTGCTTGAGGGCCTCGGCAAAGACCAATTGCTTGGAGGTGCTGGGCACCGTCGTCGAATCCTCGCTCGACTGGGTGTCGAACTGCGTGTAATGCAGGAATCTTTCGGTCAATGTCTTGCTCATGGTCGTCACTCTTTTGTTTCTTCAGCGGTCTCTTCTTCGGCAGTCTCTTCTTCGGCTTTCTCCTCGGGTTCGAAATCGGTGATTCCGTTGTCGATGAGCGTGTTGTAGCACTGGAGCAGTTTACGGATGTCGCTGTCGTGCACCCTTTCACGATCGAAGTCGGGCAGCACTTCGGCGAAATAAGCCTTGAGTTCTGCACTGGTGGCCTTCTTATAGTTGATGGAGGCCTTCTTGCCTTCTTCCTTTTCGCGGATGGCAATGAACACCTGCATGAGGGGCACGTCGTCGCTGTTGGTGTACATGGCAATGTCGCCCAGGCTGGTGATTCTGTCGCTGTTGAAAACGGGCATACGGCGATGGGTGGCATCGACGAGTTCAACGATAAGATTATTCTTTCCTCTTGATACCAATTTATAAAGCCCTGGTTTGCCGGCGATTGCCAAAATTGTCTCTTTCATGTTGATTGACTTAAATTATATGTTATTGAAGTTTGATAATAGTCTCCAACTTGCAAAGATAACAATAAAAAAAGAAATGCCCACCGTTTTGGAGAATTATTTATCCAAGTGGCACAAGTTTGAAGGAGTTGGGGTGAATAGGAGTTTGGGAGTTTAGACGAAAGTCGAGTTATTTTATATAAGGTACATGCAACCTGACCCCCAATTCGATGGCAGGAGCCACGGGATGCTCCTTGTAATAATGCTCCAATGAACTACCATCGTCGAAGAAATAGCCGAGCGAGGGTTCCGCATAGCATCCCACCAACGGAGTAATGGCATATTCCACACCCGCCGCAGCATTCACAGACCATTGCCACGGTTTTGCGTTCAGGCATTTCTCCGCCATCCCACCCCCGGAGAGATAGAGCCGCAGATGCTGGTTCGACAATAGTTGATAGACAAGTTTTACAGGGATGCCTACATAATGCAGGCGCTGGTTGTCCAACAAGAGGTCGTAAAGCGGCAGCGAGAATCGCGAACGCAGCAAAGTGTAGTTAAAGCCACTTAACAACGCCCATCGGTCGTTCAAACGATATTGCACCCCCACTCCAAAACGCATGGGAATATCGTGCTTCGCTTCTCGGGTCACATTAGAATAGGAACTATATCCTTGATTGCCATAGTTGAACGACGACATTCCAACGTACATTGGGGATGGGGCCTTTGAAGCAAAAAAGAGGCGCTGGCTGCCATCCGTGTTTTGTGCGATGAACAAGCCGCCCGAAGCATTCACTCCGACTGTCCATTTACTTGTTTCCTCATGGGAAGCATGAGCCACTAATGACGACTGTTGGTTCTCCAGACGGTTTTTGTTCTCACCATTCCATATTTTGTCATTCATCGCCGGCTTCGTCTCGGCTACCAATGGCTGAGCCTCATCGGTCTGTTGTAGTTCTTCCTCTTTCGCCAGTTGCCGTTCCTCTTCTTTTGTCGATTGCCGCTCTTCTTTCGCCTTACAGTCTGCCACCTTTCCTTCATCCACCGTTTCCTTTTGTAGGTCTTGTGGTTTTGTCACAGGCGAAGAAACCATGGCGGTCTGGGTTTCGTGAGAGGAAGTAAGGGGCTGTACCCTTGTATGTCGATTCACGGCATCTATGGGCGCCGACGGCGTCGCTTCTTCACCATTGGTCAATGCAGAAATCTCATTTTTAATAATGGTTCCCTCCATAGGGGTTTCACCCTTCATTCGATTTTCATCCTTCGATGGGATTTCTTTCTTCGAAGGTCGAATCATGGAATCGTCCCTTTCTGCAATAAGCGTGTCGTCGCCGAAGTGGTAGAGAGTGAAAAGTCCTACCATGGCCACGACGGCAGCAGCAGCCACCCACCACCATCGCCTGTTGACAATAGTTCGTCGGGTAGCCTTCTGCTCAAAGCCCATCTCTTCACAGATGCCCTCCC
>CAMKSZ010000134.1 GCA_946415525.1 uncultured Prevotellaceae bacterium
CGGTTGAACCCACTGTCGAAGAGGATGGCACTCTCCAACCAGTTCAGTCCTGATGTCAAGAAATCCTCGGCAACAGCAGGATGGACCACCTCGTTGACCAATCGGATGTTGTGCGGCGACTGCATCATGAAATCTGCAACAGCCGCCTTGTTGAGTCGGCCATCGACATAGGCATGGTCGCCTATAAGCGCCACAAGTTGGTCCTTGAGCGGTTGCGAAGAACGCATCAACCGCTTGGCTGATGCGTCGCAGTCGAACACCTCAATCCCATGCTCCTTCAAGAGGTGGCAGACATAGGACTTGCCGCTGCCAATGCCACCAGTGATGGCCCATTTCAGTTGTTTCATATCTCCTCGATGGTGTAATCTACGTCCTTTAGGGAGAGTCGCACTTTTTTAACGTTTTTCGTCGACGTTTTCTTCAGGTAGAGCGGCAGGGTGAGTTGCCCTTCACCTTCGCGGACATCATTATAATCGACTACAACGAGAAAATCCGACGCCTTGATGCTATTTCTGAATTTCACCCCTGTGACATACGAAACGGTGATCTTGGAGGGGAACGTCCTGACAATCTTGCCCTCGGGCACGTTGATGGGGACAATGCGAACATTAACCGAATCCTCGTAGCGGATGTCGGCAGAGGCCACGACGACCACCTTGCGTGGCGAGATGACAACGCCACTGATTTTCTGTAGCGCCACCGTGTCGGTCACCTGCTCGGTGACCCCCTTGATGGAGACGTAGCGTGTCTGCACCGAATCAATCTTTGCCAACCGACTCGCCGTGGCCACCAACTTCACGCTGTCGGGCACCACCTTTTTCTCTATCAAGAAATAATTGTTTTCAGCCGTCACGGTGCCATAGATGCTGACTGGCACCATCTTACTCTCACCATAACTATAATAGATGTCGAGTTTATCGGGCTTCATCGAGAGCAACTGCGCCGACTTCTCCAACCTGTCTCTCGCCAACTTCTCAAGTTCGGCGTTGGTGATGGATATTTTGCCATCCTCCCCTTTGTTAAAAGAGGAGAAATTGATTTCCACCGGCTTGACATCCTTGAAGTTGTATTTCAGGATATTGTAGCCAAAGTCTCGGACAAACACCTTGATGGAGTCGTTGTCGCCCTCGGTAAGTACCACATTCTTGGGCACATTGGTGATGACGATGGGAATGGAAAACTCCTTTTCCGTCTCATCCTTCACGGCAAGCATAAGCCAAAAGAGGCCGCTCACCATGAAAAAAAACAAAAAAACCAGAAACTCCCTGCTTTTTACCCAAAGGAAGAAGTTTCTGAGAAGTTCGGATTTGATGAAATTAAATTCTATCATCTAACATCCTTGGTTGTTTGCATACTTTGCAATGCGCTTGCATCGGCGAAGATGAATGCCTTATCGACCTCGATGACAACACCGCGGGCAATTTCCAGTTCCACCCGGTTTTTCTCAATGTCGATGCGCTTCACTGTGCCATAGATGCCTCCTCCGGTGACCACCTTGGTGCCCTCGGTGAGTGCATTTTGGAAATTGCGTACTTCCTTTTGCTTCCTTTGCTGTGGACGAATCATAAAGAACCACATGATAGCAAAGATGGCCACCATCATGATAAGCATGGAGAAACCGCCATCGCCACCCTGAGCCTGGGCGGCCAAAAAAATAGATGTTTTCATTGATAAGTATTCTAAAAATGTTAGTATTTACGCGGTTTGGGTGAATCCATCACTTTTTGCAATTCACCGCAATCGATAAGGTACCTGGCGATGGTGTCGAGCATGCCATTGATGTAGCCTCCACTCTTCACGGTGCTGTAAATCTTGGCCAAATCGACATATTCGTTGATGGTTACGCTGATGGGAATGTTGGGGAAGTTCATCATCTCGGCGATGGCAATTTGCATAATCACCACATCCATGTAGGCGAGACGCGAGAAATCCCAGTTGCGTGAGGCATCGCTCATATAGCGCTGATACTGGTCGGCATTGAGGATGGTGGCCCTGAAGAGTTTGCAAGCGAATGCCTTGTCCTCCTCGTCGTCATATTCAGGCAGCAGTTCCTGCTTTTTCCCGTTCTCTGGCTCGAAGCGCTTGATGGTCTTGAGCACAAAGGTATCGACCACCTCCTTGTCGTCGTTCCAATAGAGGCTTTTCTCCTCAAGGATGGCATCGAGTTCCTCATTTTCCTGTATGACGGCCTTGTAGAGTTTTCTCCACACCTCCCGGTCGGCCTCGTAGGAGTCGTCGGTCGCCACCATGTATTCCTGGTAGATTTGGCTTTGCTCGATGAGGCTGCACAATTTGCGGATGAACTCGATGTCGTTGTCCCAAGTCAACTTTTGCTCGTCGGCGAAATCCATCAGCATGATGTTGCTTTCGAGTTGCCTGGCAAACCTGTTGTCAACGAATTTGGTGGAAGGTTTTGGCGTACCTTCACGCTCTGCCTTGCTGTTGGCCACTTCCACCCTATGGCGCATCTCCTTGGCGACAGTGACGATAAGCAACAAGAGATAGTTGTAGAGAGAATACGACATCGACAGACTGTAGATGAGACCATTCTCCGCCTTGTTTAAGTTATTGTCGCCGTTTTGATAGTATGCGTAGGTTAACTGGACTATCTTGATTCTGATCAGTTCCCTGTTTATCATGTGAAAATCAAAATTTGATGTTATGTGTTTTTTACATTATTCGAAACAATGATGCAAAAATAATTCTTTTTCACGTTATTTGCAAGAAAAGCGCCTAAAATATGGTCTTTTTTTAAAAATTTGGGGGTTTGTTTTTCATTTTCCGATAATAATGCTTACCTTTGCACCGCTTTTTTAGCGCACCGGCCTCCGAAGGTGGAGGTGTCGTCGTGTGATGGCGAATTAAGCAACAATGTTCAACTTAATTTAGAGTAACACAATTTAATTAACAGTCATGAAAGAAATCAACGTTAAAGCAATCAACAGGACTTCGACTGGCAAGAAATCCACGAAGGAACTGAGAAAGAACGGCTACGTGCCCTGCAACCTCTACGGCGAAGCCAAGGACGAAAACGGCAAGCCCGCCGCCAAGGCCATTGCCATTCTGGCCACCGACCTGCGCAAAGTGGTTTACACCCCGCATGTCTATGTCATCAACCTCGACATCGAGGGCCAGCATCACACCGCAGTGATGAAGGAACTCCAGTTCCATCCGACGACCGACGCCGTCATGCATATCGACTTCTATGAAATCAACGAGGCCAAGCCGCTGACAGTGGGCATCCCCGTCCGTCTGGTGGGCCTTGCACAGGGTATCCGCGACGGTGGCCGTATGAACCTCTCCATCCGCAAGATTGAAGTCCGCGCTCCGTTCCAGCAGATTCCCGAGACACTCGACATCGACGTCACCCCGCTCCGCATTGGCAAGAGCATCAAGGTGGGCGAGTTGAGTTTCGAAGGTCTTGAACTTGTCACCAGCAAGGAAGTGGTGGTCTGCTCCATCAAGATGACCCGCGCCGCCTCCAAGAACGCAGCCGCCGAGACTGAGGAAGCAGCCGAATAAGCCAACTTCACATGGACAAGTACCTGATTGTGGGCCTTGGCAACCCCGGAAGGGAATACGCCAAGACTCGTCACAACATAGGATATATGGTATTGGACGCCTTTGCGGAGGCGTCCAATATCGTTTTCGACGACCGCCGCTACGGCTATGTGGCAGAGACCTCGATAAAGGGCCGGAAACTGTTTCTGCTCAAACCCACCACCTACATGAATCTCAGTGGCAACGCCGTGCGCTACTGGCTCAACAAAGAGAACATCGACGAGGCGAGGTTATTGGTGGTGGTCGATGACTTGTCGCTGCCTTTGGGCACCCTTCGCCTGAAAGCCAACGGCAGTGCCGGCACGCACAACGGCCTGGGGCACATCCAGCAACTCATTGGACAGAAATATCCGCGACTGCGCGTGGGCATCGGCAACGACTTCCCCCGTGGCGCACAGGTTGACTATGTGTTGGGGGAATTCGACCCTGACGAAGTGGAAGTGCTTCGCCCGCAGATTGACACGGCGGTGGAAATCATCAAGAGTTTCGTGCTGGCGGGCATAGACATCACAATGAACCAATACAACAAGCGGCATCCTGCCGCTCCCACCCCTCAACCGAAAAAAGATGAGCAGTGAAGCACGCATCGACAAATGGCTGTGGGCGGCTCGTATCTTCAAGACCCGCTCCATTGCCGCTGACGCCTGCAAAAACGGGCGGGTGACCATCGGCGGCATGAATGTGAAACCTTCGCGGTTGGTGAAGGAGGGCGAGGTGGTGGAAGTGCGCAAGCCTCCCGTCACCTATTCCTTCCGCATACTGAAATGCATCGAAAACCGTGTGGGCGCCAAACTGATACCCGAAATCTACGAAAATGTCACCGACCCGCGTCAATATGAAATTCTCGAGATGAGCCGCATCAGCGGTTTTGTCGATAGAGCGAGAGGGACGGGCCGCCCGACGAAAAAGGACAGGCGGCAGATGGACGCATTCGTGGAACCGGCACTGTTTGGGTTCGACGATGACGACGACATAGACGATTGAGGCTGGCAATATTGCCAGCCTCAATCGTTTTCATAATATGTGCCATTAATTTCCAAAATCAAAGTACGCTCGACGGACCGCCGAAGCCGCCACCGGGACGACCACCGCCAAAACCGCCACCGCCGAAGCCGCCACCGCCACCGGGACGACCGCCGCCGAAGCCGCCGCCACCACCAGGACGGCCACCGCCACCAGGACGGCCACCACCGAAGTTGCCGGGACCCATCATTTGCTGGCGTGCTTCCTTGCCGCCGAAAGCGTTGAATCGATAAGTGACATGGAGCATGGCATAACTATTGATGCTGTTGTACTCGGTATCGCTGCGCTGCATGGCATTGATGACTCGGCTGAAGTTGCTCTGCTGGTGCAGGATGTCGTAGAACTGCAAACTGACAGTGAGCGGTTTTCCCTGGAGGAAACTGTGGCTGATTTGTGCGTTCCACACCAGTTCGTTGGTATTCATCGACGTGTCGTTGTATCCCCTGCGGGAGTTCTCGCTGATGCCTGTGTTGAAGTTGGTGCCCCAAGGCGAGTAGTAGTTGATGTTCAAGCCGTAGGAGAACGACCAGGTGTCGAGGTTGCTGTTGCTCTGCAGTTCGTTGCGGGCATGAGTGTAACTGAGCGAACCATTGGGCTCGATTTCTATCCAACTGTTCCTGTAACTGAGCGAGAGGCGCTCCATGACAGTGGTGGTGCGGGTGTGGTTCCTGTTCGAGACTTTTGCAATGTTGTCGAAGAGGTAACTCACATTGTTCATGTAACTAAGGTTGGTGAACGAATTGACATTCCACATGCCGACACTGTCTATTGCCGTATTGAACATGAAAGCGCCGTTGGCGTTCCAGTTGCCGTTGATGTTCTCTGGCCTGGTGATCCTACCACCCGTCTTTTCATCATAAATCACCATATTGCTGATGCTGTTGCGCGTAGAACTGATATTGGCGAATGTCATGATCGACCGCTGGTGAGACTGAATATAGGTATTGTAGAAGAGTTGGAAACTGTGGGTGAACGATGGTTTCAGTCCCGGGTTACCCATAGTTATGTTCATGGGGTTGCTATCGTCGGTGATGTCGAGCAGGTCGCTGATACTGGGCTGCGAAGTGGTGCCACGGTAGTTGATACGCAGGTTGCTCAGTTGATTGAAACGATAGCGGAAGTCAAGTGTTGGTGCCATGTTGGTGACATTCCTCACAGTATCGACATAGACACCTTGATAGTCTTGTGTGTAGTGCGAGCGCTGGGGCTGCAGCATGAATCCGGCGTTGAGTTGGAATTTGGGCTGTATCCAACGGTAAGTGAGTTGAATGTCGTGAGTGTAGTTTTTATACTCAGAATAACGGCTGAGGTCTTTGTCCAAATAGTTCTTGAAATTTCCGGGCACATTCGAGAGATAGGGATCCCAAGTACGATAGGCCGGTTTGATGCCATTGGAGAAGGCACCGCCAAGGGGACTGAAGTCGTAGGTGGAGCGGTCGCTCTCGTTGGTGCTGTAGTTGTAGCGGTAACTGAATTGCAGGAACATGGTTCTTGCGATGGGTTCGCTATAAGTAGCCTGGAGCGAGTACCCCTTGCGAGTGGAGGGGGTGAGGTTGTAGCGGTTGGTGTAGTAGGTGGAGTCGAGTGCCAATTGGTAGAGGCTCACCTTACTCACCGAGAGGCTGGTATTGTCGTTGTCGCTATAGTTGCCATCGACACGCAACGTGACATTTCTGCCCATGTTGTTGAGTTTCCTATTGAACTGCAACATGCCATTGAGAGAGGTCGATTTGCCATACGAAAGGTTGACATTATCCTGGGTGTTGACCAACACGCGAGAACTGTCGCCATCTGCGCTATGCACCCATTGTGCCAGTTTCTTCAGTCCTTCCTCCGAGAGCGGTTGTTCGACATAGAGGTAGGGATCCTGGTTGTAGGTAGCCGTAAGGGAGTTCTGGTTGCCGTCGTTGGTGGAAAAAGAGATGCTGGGGCGGAACATGACGTTGGTCATCGAGTCGGGTGTCCACTCCAATCGCATCTGCCCGTTCCATGAGTTACTACGCGAGTAGTTCTGGTTGATGCTGTTGGAGAATGAACTTTGATTACCCACGAAGTTCTCTGCCGATTGATTCGACCTGGCGTCGCCGTCGTTGTGGTTCCACCTGACGCTGGCGTCGGCTTTGAGCACACCCGTATTCTCGTAGTTGAAGTTGAGGCCCAACATTTTCGAACTGTTCAGTCCGTTTCGGTTGCCGCCTCCCCTGCCACGGCCACCACCGCCTGGGAATCCCATGTCGTTGGTGTTGTTGGCACTGCCGAAGAACATCAGTCGGTATTTGTCCTTGAAGATGGCTCCCATGACACGCTCGGCATATCGGTTGTGAGTGCCAATTGCGAGGTCAACGTTGCCAAAGAAGCCTCTGTTCATGCCACGTTTCAGTCCGAAGTCGAGCACGGTCTGCTCGTCGCCATCGTCAATGCCGGTGATGCGCGAGAGGTCGCTTTTCTCATCATATGCCTTGATGCGATCGACGATGGAGGTAGGCAGGTTCTTGAGGGCGGTCTTGGTATCGCCCGTCATGAATTCCTTGCCATCGACGAGGATTTTCTTGACTTCCTTGCCATTAATCTTGATTTTACCATCGTCGTCCACCTCGGCACCGGGAAGTTTCTTCACCAATTCCTCTACGACCGACCCTTCGGGTGCCCTATAGGCGGATGCGTTATAGACAAAGGTGTCCTCCTTGACCACCACCTTGGCTGCCATGCCGGTGGCCGTCACGGTCTTCAGCATGATGGCGTCGCCCGTCATGGTCACCTGCCCGAGGTCGATTTCGGCACCTTGGGGAACTTTCACGTTTTTGGCGATGGGGTTGAAACCGACACTGGTGATTTTAAGGATATAGGTGCCGGCGCTATCGACGGGCATGGAGAAATAGCCGTCGTCGTCGGAGAGAACGCCAGTGACATAGGTGCTATCGGCTTTCAACAACTGAAGTGTGGCCTGCACGACTCCTTCTTTCGTCTCCTTGTCGATAATTCTTCCCTTGATGTTCTGCTGAGCGTATGCCGAAGCCGAAAAGATAAGCCAAAGGCATAGGCAGTTGAAAAGTTGTTTCATGTGTTGTATATTTAATAATAAAACAGCGTCTCACCGCTGTCTGTTAACTATCAATATGACGTAATTTCGCCTCCATGGTTTAATAATAGGGTGTAAAAATGCCCATCAAATGCCATTATTGTCATTTTTTAGCGGCATTTATTTCGATTTCTTGACAGAAATATGTAACTTTGCAGCCGTAAAAAGACCAGTCGGGCGCGCCGACCATTAGCATAGGAATTTTCTTTTGTCATCCCACGCGCCAGTTTCGCGCGTTCATCATATAATATTTTTTTCGTCTATAATATTTTTAAGGTAAAATAGTTATCTCAATGGGCCACCACATCAAGTTATCGACATCCTTGCATGAAGACCTTGCCATCGCTCTCTCGGAATGCAGCCACGACAAGATTTTCATCCTTACCGACACTACAACTTCCCAACTTTGCTGGCCGTTGCTCAGCAACCATTTCGGTCTGCGCGACGCCTGCCAGATGGTGATTGGCGCCACCGATACCCACAAGACACTTGAAACATTATCGACTGTCTGGGAATCGCTAAGCCGACAAGGTGCCACCCGCCACTCTTGCCTCATCAACTTAGGGGGAGGCATGGTGACCGACTTGGGCGGTTTCGCCGCCTCGACATTCAAGCGTGGCATCAACTACATCAACATCCCCACCACGCTGCTCGCCATGGTGGACGCCTCGGTGGGCGGGAAGACCGGCATCAACTTCAACGGGTTGAAAAATGAAATAGGGGTGTTCTCCGACCCTATGTGCGTGCTCATCGACACCCGTTTTCTCGGTTCGCTCGACACCCCCAACCTCCTTTCAGGCTATGCGGAGATGCTCAAGCATGGCCTGATAGCCGACACGCCCACTTGGTCGGCCCTGCTCGACTTCGACATCCTCGCCCCCGACTTGCAACGACTTCAGCAAATGGTGGGCAGTTCGGTAGCCGTGAAAGAACGCATTGTCGGCATCGACCCTCACGAGCGCGGCATCCGCAAGGCACTCAACTTGGGCCACACCATCGGGCACGCCTTCGAGTCGTGGTCGCACCAACAAGGCCAGCCCTTGCTCCATGGCTTTGCCGTAGCCTACGGCCTGGTGTGCGAACTCTATCTGAGTTGCCGGTTGGCAGGATTCCCCACCGACAAGATGCGAGCCACCGTACAATACATCAAGGAGCATTACGGTCAGTTACCCATCACCTGCGACGACTACCCCATGCTCATAGAACTGATGCGCCACGACAAAAAGAACATGGCCGGCACCATCAACTTCACCCTTTTGGGCGATATCGGCGACATCCGCATCAACCAAACGGCCACCATTGGCGAAATCGAGGAGGCACTCGACTTCCTTCGCGAAGGTTGACAACATTCAAAAGAAAACAGAAATAGCCTGTTTTTTGCCAAATGAATCGTCCAATAACATTTTTATGATTTTTTAAGGAATAAAAGTAGAGAATTCTTTGCCCATAAGAAAAGAGTTTTTTATCTTTGCATCATATTTGGGATATAGAGAAAGATTTACATTCGTTGTCGTTCACATGTTCCATATTGCCAACCATATACACATTTATTACTATTAGTCGAAATTAGAGATTTTATTTTTATAAACTTAACAAAAATTTTTATGAGAAGATTTACAAAAAGTCTGTTAATGACTGTTGTAGCCTCTGCAGTGAGCCTTAGCGGCTT
>CAMKSZ010000135.1 GCA_946415525.1 uncultured Prevotellaceae bacterium
TCAACGCCCACTTGGGGTGATTCCCTGTGGTCCTTCGGGATTGCAGGGATTTTTTGTCCCCTTAAAGTTTTTTCATATAAAATATTGCTAATATCTCGATTTTATTCGTAACTTTGCGACCGAAATTCAAACGACGATGCATCTATATATATAGGAGAATAGGAAAATAAATGATCACGCTTGACACATTAAATGCCATTTCGCCGATTGATGGCCGCTATAGAGGAAAGACAGAGGTTCTGGCAGGATACTTTTCAGAATTTGCTCTTATCAGATACAGGATACGCGTTGAAATAGAGTATTTCATAGCGCTATGCGAATTGCCTTTGCCTCAACTTCAGGATTTCGATACCAACCTCTTCGACAGGCTTCGCGACATCTATGCCCATTTCACCGAGACCGATGCTCTTCGGGTGAAGGAAATCGAGGGCATCACCAATCACGACGTGAAAGCCGTGGAATATTATATTAAGGAGCAGTTCGACAAAATCGGTGGACTCGACAAATATAAGGAATTCATACACTTCGGTTTAACTTCTCAGGATATCAACAACACCTCCGTGCCTCTTTCCATCAAGGAAGCCATCGACGAGGTGATGCTCCCTCTTTTCGACGAACTGTTGACCCAACTTGGCAATGACGCCGAGGACTGGAAAGATATCACCATGTTGGCAAAGACGCATGGTCAGCCGGCCTCTCCCACCCGATTGGGCAAGGAGATGATGGTGTTCGTCTATCGCCTCCGCCAACAGGTGGAGTTGCTCAAGACATGCCCTGTCACCGCGAAGTTCGGTGGCGCGACAGGCAATTTCAATGCCCACCATGTGGCATTCCCCAATATGGACTGGCGACAGTTTGGCAATCGCTTTGTCAGTGAGAAACTGGGCTTGCAGCGGGAGGAATATACCACTCAAATAAGCAATTACGACTTTTTGGGAGCACTGCTCGATGCACTGCGGCGAATCAACACCATTATCATCGACCTCGACCGCGACTTCTGGATGTATATCTCCATGGAGTATTTCAAGCAGAAGATAAAGGAGGGTGAAGTGGGGTCCAGCGCCATGCCTCACAAGGTGAACCCCATCGACTTTGAGAACAGTGAGGGCAATCTCGGCATCTCCAATGCCATTTTGCAGTTCCTTGCCGCCAAACTGCCGGTGAGCCGCCTGCAGCGCGACCTGACCGACTCCACGGTGTTGCGCAACGTTGGGGTGCCCTTCGGCCATACCATCATCGCCGTGGAGAGCACGCTAAAGGGGCTGCGCAAACTCATCCTCAACCGTCAGCGCTTGGAAGCCGACCTGGAGGATAATTGGGCGGTGGTGGCCGAGGCCATCCAGACCATACTGAGACGCGAGGGCTATCCTCATCCGTACGAGGCTTTGAAACATCTCACCCGCACCAACCAGAAGATAACCGAACAGTCGATTCACGACTTCATTCAGACCTTGGAGGTCGATGAAAAAATCAAGAAGGAATTGATGGCTATTACGCCACAAAACTATACGGGAGTTTAAAACACATTTCACTAACCCAGCCGTGAGGCTAATTAATTATTTATATTATTATGGATATCGAAAACGAAAACAAACAGGAAGAACAGACACAAGAGCAGAACTCTGGTGGCCGTGAGGGCTATCAGTCCTCAGGAAACTATTCACGCGACTATCGCGGAGGACGTCCGCAACGTCCACGTATTCATTCTCAACGAGCCTATTCGACAGATCACAATAGCGACGATGGTGGCGGCTTCCGTCCCGAAGGCTTTGGAGCAGGTCTCCAGTCGGGTGGTGGCCAGCGCCAGTATCGTCCTCGCTATAATAACAGCGGCGAAGACCGCCAGCAGGGTGGCTACCAGCCTCGTCAGCAGGGTGGCTACCAGCCTCGTCAGCAGGGTGGCTACCAGCCTCGCCAGCAGGGTGGTTATCAGCCTCGCCAGCAGGGTGGCTACCAGCCTCGCCAACAGGGTGGTTATCAGCCTCGCCAGCAAGGTGGTTACCAACCTCGCCAACAGGGTGGCTACCAGCCTCGCCAACAGGGTGGCTACCAGCCTCGCCAGCAGGGTGGTTACCAGCCTCGCCAACAGGGTGGCTATCAGTCCCATCAGCAGGGCGGCTATCGCCCGCAGGGTGGTTATCGCCAGCAAGGTGGCTATCAGCAAGGTTATCGCCAGCACGGCCCGGGTTATGATCCCAGTGCCAAATACAATATGAAGAAACGTATTGAGTATAAGGAAGAGCACATCGATCCCAACGAGCCTATCCGTCTCAACAAGTTCTTGGCCAACGCTGGCATCTGCAGCCGCCGTGAGGCCGACGCCTTCATCCAGGCTGGTGTCGTCACTGTCAACGGTACGGTGGTGACCGAATTGGGCACGAAGGTGTCGCGCACCGACGAGGTGATGTTCCACGACCAGCCAGTGAGGTTGGAGAAGAAGGTGTACGTGCTGCTCAACAAGCCGAAAGACTATGTGACGACCAGCGACGACCCGCAGCAGCGCAAGACGGTGATGGACTTGGTGCGCAACGCTTGCCCCGAGCGCATCTATCCTGTCGGCCGACTCGACCGCAACACCACTGGTGTGCTTCTCCTGACCAACGACGGCGACCTCGCCAGCAAACTCACCCACCCCAAGTTCCTCAAGAAGAAGGTCTATCATGTCTATCTTGACAAGAATGTCACCGCACACGACATGGAGCAGATTGCCACTGGCATCACTCTCGACGACGGCGAGATTCATGCCGATGCCATCGAATATGCCAGCGACACCGACAAGAGCCAGGTGGGAATAGAAATCCATAGTGGCAAAAACCGCATCGTGAGACGTATCTTCGAGAGTTTGGGTTACAGGGTCATCAAACTCGACCGCGTGCAGTTTGCCGGCCTGACCAAGAAGAACGTGCGCCGTGGCGATTGGCGTTTCCTCACCGAGAAAGAGGTGGAGATGCTGCGCATGGGCGCTTTCGAATAACCATTCAACAACAAAAGCATTTAGGAGCAAACAATCAAAATGGACAAGATTTGTAGAACAAAAGTCGTGGATGTGCTGCGACGGACGGATTACGGAACTGTTGTCAATGTGAAGGGGTGGGTGAGAACCCATCGTAGCAGCAAGTCGGTGGACTTCATCGCCCTTAACGATGGCTCGACCATCAAGAATGTGCAACTGGTGGTGAATCCCGAAAAGATGGATGCCAACCTCCTGAAGCAAGTCACCACCGGTGCTTGCATCAGCGCCACGGGCATCCTCGTCGAAAGCCAGGGTGCAGGACAGGCCTCCGAGATACAATGCCAGGAGATTGAAATCTACGGCCTCTGTGGTTCTGACTATCCCATGCAGAAGAAGGGACAGAGTTTCGAGGTCATGCGCAAGAACGCGCACTTGAGGCTCCGCACCAACACCTTCGGTGCCGTGATGCGTATCAGGCACAATATGGCCATCGCCATCCATGACTACTTCCACAAGCACGGCTTCTTCTACTTCCACTCGCCCATCATCACGGGAAGCGACTGCGAGGGCGCCGGACAGATGTTCCAGGTGACGACGAAGAACCTTTACGACCTGAAGAAGGACGAGAAGGGTTCCATCATCTACGAAGACGACTTCTTCGGCAAACAAACTTCCCTCACCGTGAGCGGACAATTGGAGGGCGAACTGGGTGCAACGGCATTGGGGGCCATCTATACCTTCGGACCCACTTTCCGTGCAGAAAACTCCAACACGCCGAGGCACCTGGCTGAGTTCTGGATGATTGAGCCTGAGGTGGCTTTCATAGATATGAACGACCTGATGGATCTGGAGGAAGATTTCATCAAGTATTGTGTGCAGTGGGCTTTGGACAACTGCCAAGACGACTTGGAATTCCTCAACAAGATGATCGACAAGACGCTCATCGAACGGTTGAAGTCGGTGGTCGCCGGCACGTTCGTACGCTTGCCTTACACCGAGGGTGTCCGCATCCTTGAGGAGGCTGTCGCCAAGGGGCATCAGTTTGAGTTCCCTGTCAGTTGGGGCATGGACCTGGCTTCCGAGCACGAGCGTTATCTCGTGGAGGAGTATTTCAAGCGTCCTGTCATCATGACCGACTATCCCAAGGACATCAAGGCTTTCTATATGAAAATCAATGAGGACGGGAAGACGGTGCAGGGCACCGACGTGCTGTTCCCGCAGATTGGAGAGATTATCGGTGGCAGCGTGCGTGAGGAGGATTACGACAAGTTGATGTCGGAAATCGAGCGCCGTCAGATTCCCATGAAGGATATGTGGTGGTATCTCGACACACGCAAGTATGGCACGTGTCCCCACGGCGGGTTCGGATTGGGATTCGAGCGTCTCATCCTCTTCGTCACGGGCATGCAAAACATCCGCGACGTCATCCCCTTCCCCCGCACTCCCAAAACCGCAGAATTTTAACCTTCCGCCTTTAAGGTCTTTAGGGTCTCCAAATACCCTAAAGACCTTAAAGACTTTAAAGACCCTAAGGTCATTAAGGTCTCTAAGGTCCTTAAAGTCCCTAAAGTCCTTAAATACTGTTAAACATTTCCCGTTGTTTGTTTAATTCGCGTATTTCTTGCTAATTTTGCATCAATAATAGGTAAATGTTTTTTCTTGGGTTGGTGCTCAAGGTGATTTCACTTTAACTTCTGCTATCCGATAATGAAAAGGTTCTTACTTTCCACATGGGCTATTTTGTGCTTTCTCGTACTCAATGCCCAACCAGTAACGCAGGAACAAGCCGCTGCGAGGGCTGCTTCGTTTTTGAAAATCCGGCACCACGATGCCCAACCCCGTCTCTTGCCTCCCCGTGAAAGTAGGATAAAAATATCTCGTTCCGAGGATTCCATCACCCCTCATTACTATGTATTCAACAATGGCGACAACGATGGCTATGTGGTCGTCGCTGCCGACGATTGCGCTGAGCGTATCTTGGCCTATAGCGACACGGGGCATTTCAACTTTGACGAGATGCCAGAGAACCTCAGCGCATGGCTGCAAGGCTACGGCGAGGAGATGGAGTGGGCCAAGACCAGCGCCGCTGGTGGTCCTATGAAAGTCAGTGCCCAGGTGAATGCTAAGGCACGGCCTGCCGTGAGTCCTTTGTTGCGGACGGTTTGGAACCAACATGAACCATACAACTTAAAATGCTTCAATACGAGCGGCTATCAGGCCTTGACGGGTTGCACCACCCTTGCCATCGCTCAGGTGATGTATTACTACCGATGGCCTCAGGGCAAAACGGCGGTCATTCCTGCGTATAAATATTCCGATGCCTTGCCCGCCACCACTTTCGACTGGGATCATATCAAGGATACTTATTCGAAAAACCTCGGCATCGACACCGAGGAGGAGAAGGAGGCGGTGTCGAAGTTGGTCTATTATTGT
The DNA here is from genome assembly GCA_946415525.1 of uncultured Prevotellaceae bacterium. Classification (GTDB taxonomy): domain Bacteria; phylum Bacteroidota; class Bacteroidia; order Bacteroidales; family Bacteroidaceae; genus Prevotella. Next base: position 5,387 of record CAMKSZ010000135.1, read on the forward strand.
GGCAATGCCATGGAGGTGCGCTATAGCACGTCGTCAACGGGTGGCACTACGTCGAGAATCCCTTTCGTGATGAGAAGTTATTTCGGATTCGATGCCACGGCAAGGGAAGCGGAGCGCAAGGACTATGACAGTGACGCCTGGACCGACTTGCTGGTGGAGGAGTTGCGCAATGGTCGTCCTGTCATCTATAGCGGTGACCAGCACGACGGTAGTTCGCACGCCTTTATCATCGACGGTTTCGATGGCGACGACATGTTCCATATCGTCTGGGGTTGGGGTGGTTTTGGCGACGGTTACTATCGGCTGTCGGCACTGTCGGCCTGCATGGGTGGCGTCCCCAGTACCGATGTGTCGGCCTTCGGCGCTTCGCAGTTGGCCATTATCGGCTTGCAACCTACCAAGGCTGACTGCAGGCCCATTGGTGAGAGCGGCATCTATACCTATGACTTCTATCAGACGGACTCTTCGGCTAAAAAGATGACGGTGGGCACTTACACCTTGGGGGCGAACTATGGCCTCAGCCAACTCTCTTTTGCTTTTTCCTATCGCAGGTTTGGGGTGGAACGTGCCTACGACATCGGATTGGGCATTTTCAAGGGTGACAAACTTGTCGATTCCAAATTGTATGTCAGTGCCTATGGTCATAGTTCCATCTATCTTTTGACAAAATCGGCCAACATGTCGGGACTGGGTGTCGGCTTGGCGGACGGCGAATACACCATAAGGGGCATCGACCGAGTGACGGGAACGGAAGAGTGGGTGCCCAACATCAATTCCGGTGAGGTGTACCTCAGAATGGTAGTCTCTAAGGGCGTGGCTACGGTGAAGTCGGTGGAGACTGCAGACAAAGTGCAACTCAAGGTGACGGGTGTGGAACAGTCGTTCGACAACGACAATGCCTACAAGCACCTGAGGGTGGGTTTCTCCAATGTCGGAAATATTACTTGCGACCAACCCGTCTATCTCTATCTCGATGGCAAGAAGAAGGTGGGAGAGACCCCGACAGTGGCGCCTGGCGAGGAGGTGGTGATCGACTATTATTTCACTGCCACCGCAGGTTCCCATAAGTTGGGCTTCTCGCTCGCAGAAACGGCGGGCAGCGAGTTTTATGTCGTTAGCAGTTTCCCGATTGTCGATGCCCCGGCTCTGCCTAAACTGACGGTCGTCGAGGGTGGTTTCCGCAATGTGTCGGGAAAGACCATGTATGGCAGGGAGATGGATGGCTATTTGGTGCTGCGCAACACGACGGCGAACGACTACCATCACTACATGCTTGTCGGGGTGAGTTCCGACAATGCCAAGAGCAGTCCTCAGTTTGCTAACTCCAAGGTGATGGTCGATGTTCCCTCGGGGGCCACCGTCACCGTCCCGTTCCGATATCCCGTCGATTTGGGTGATGTGGTCAGCCTTCAGGTGTCCGACGAGAGCACCACCTATCTTAAAACGACGAAATACACTGTCGCCCCTGCCGTTGTGACTTGGACTGCGGAGGGGGTGCGGACTGCCGTGGCGCCCACCGCCACTGTGACCGTCGCTGCCGATGTCGCCGCTGTCAGTTTGGAGGACATCGCCGACCTCTCGACGGTGAAGGTGGTGCCTAACAGCAATCCCAATACGCTTTACTATATCCGTCACGGAGCCACCGTGCCCACCGCCTTGAAGTCGAAGAATGTGGTGAAGGGCTATGAGGCTGGCACCATTAAGTTGGCGGAGGGCTATGGCTACCATGTGCCTCAGACTTTCACCGCCCAGAGTGTCAGTTATACGTGCACGCCTCGTCTTGCCTACGACGGCACTGGTGGCTGGCAGACTGTGTTCACGCCGTTTGCCGTCGCCAAGGTGACAGTGGGTGGCAAGGTTGTAGATTGGTGCCATAATGCCTCGGATACGGGCAATTTCTTGTTGAAGGAATTTGTGGGCAGTTCCGATCGTGAGGTGTGCTTCGAGAATGTGGAAAGGTGGATGCCGTGTACTCCTTATTTGATGGCCTTGCGCAGCACTCTCGCTGGCAAGCAGATGGTGCTGTCGGCCACCAATGCCTCTGTTGTCACCACAAAGGCTTGTATCATGTCAAGTCCTCATTTCAAGTTTATCGGTTCGACTGTAGATAAGACATTGCCCAAAGCGTATGTGCTCAATACTGCCGGTAGTGGTTTTGCACTGACAGCGAATGCCACAGTCAAGGCGGGGGAGGCTTATTTCTTGGGTGTCTTCGACAACTTGCAGTCGGTGAAAAGGCTGCAAGTCAGTGGGGCGGCATCGCTACCTCTCTTGGGCGACCTCGACGGCAATGGTGAATTGTCGGTTTCCGACGTTCTTTCCTTGGTGGCTACGGCAAGTACTGGGGGCACAACCGACTTGTCGGTGGCTGATGTCAACGGCGATGGTGTCATCACTGTGGCCGACGTCATGAAGTTGGTGGGACTTATCATGGGACAAGAGGAGTGATTCCTCGGACTTCGCATAAAAAGGAAGGCATCCCCCGCGGGGGATGCCTTCTGTGTATGGTGAGGCGGGCAACTTAGAATTTATCCCATTTCTCTTGCTCGATTGCATCGAGTTTCTTGTCTCCTTCGAAACCGAAGGTGTTGCTGAACTGTCCTTCCTCGCCCAAGTCGTCCCACATGTCCAATTTGCTATTCATGATAATCTGTGAAAGTTCCGCTCCATGGATTTCGGTGATAGGTTGGATGTATGCTTTCATCATTCCAAATTTTAGTTGTCTTTTATTCTATTTCATCACTTTCTTTCCACCCATGATGACAACACCCTTGTAGTTGTCGCTCACGCGCTGGCCGGCGAGGTTGTAGGCGGGGGCGTCGGTGGTGGCGGTCACGATGCTGTCGATGCCGTCGGTGGTGTCGAGGATGAAGGCACTGTTGGCGCCTGCTGTTTCGACGGGCACGGCAAGATAAGCCTTGTTGGCACCGCAGAGGAAAGCACCGCCGTTATCGGCCAACCAGTAGAAACCGGCTACACCGTCCTTGGCGGAGAGGGCATAGAACTTGTAGGTGGCCACGGGATCTTCACCGGTGGTGAGTGTTTCCTCGTCGAAGCCACGGAGCAGGTTGGTGGGAGCGGCTCCCAGATCGGCGGTGGGCTCAAGTGTGTATTGACCCATCTCGCCTTCAAGAATCACGGCGCAGTCTGCGGGGATGATGCCGTCGATTTCCACTTGGTTGAGTTTCTTGCCGTTGATGGATTCCACCACCGTGGCGGTCAGTCCGGCGGGGAGGATATAGGCACTCTTCGAACTGTAGAAGGTGGCGAGGCCATAGCGGTTGATGGTGATGCTGAAGGATTGGGCTGGCACGGTATAGGTGGCGGTGACAATTTCGCTACCATAGGCTCCGTTCTTGTCGAAGGCGATGGCCTTGATGGTCGTGGTCTCGTTGATAGTGATTTCGCCTGTATATTGGGGACTGTTGGCTGTCGGGTCGGTGCCATCGAGGGTGTAGTAGATTTTGTCGTCCGAGCAGCCACTCTTTATGCCAACGGTGGTGCCGGCTTCTACTTCGCCTTCTTCAATGGTGAAGACGGGGTTGCTGGCCACTACGTCGGTGAAGACGATGTAGGCCAAGTCGCTGGAGTTGCCGGTGGCATCATCAGTGTCGCCAGCCACGGCATAGAGCACACGCTGGCCGCCAGAGGAAGTGGAGGCATTATAGGTGGTCTGGCCCTTCATGCGATTGGCTACGTAGTAATCGCCCTTTGCATTGCCTGTCTTGCCGCTCCAGTTGGAGTAGATATACATGCCTTCCTCGACATTGATGGTGACGG
>CAMKSZ010000136.1 GCA_946415525.1 uncultured Prevotellaceae bacterium
TTAATACCTTAAACCTAATAACTAAAAACCTAAATCTATTACTACTAACCTAAACAATCTATTAACCTTTATGATTGAACTGTCTCAATCATTTTTACGATGCAAAGGTAATATGTTTTTTGATAAGTTGGTGATTTTTGATGTCTGTTTTTTCATATAAATGCACTTTTCTTGATGTATGTCAACTGTTGTGCGCGATAACAACGGTTTTTTATTCGTTTTATACATCTTTTATGGATAATCGATGGTTCCTATGTGCATAAAAAGACTGGCGACAGCAGCAAGTGGGGCAGGTGTGGAAGGGTAGGAATGGCGGTTTGTGATGATTTTTTTCGGCTAACAATCAAAATTTTTTGGTGGGTTCTCATTTTTTGCCTAAATTTGCATTGCAATGAGAGTCTTGATAGTAAATACCTCGGAACGGACAGGGGGAGCCGCCGTGGCGGCCTTCCGCCTGATGGAAGCCCTCAACAACAATGGGGTGAAGGCCAAGATGCTGGTGCGCGACAAGGAGACCGACACCATCACCGTGGTGGGGTTGGGCGACGGCATGCTTGCCCAGCGGCATTTTCTCTGGGAGCGCCTCACGGTGTTCAGGCACCTGCATTTCTCGAAAAAACACTTGTTCGACATCGACATCGCCAACGCCGGCTTCGACATCACGCGGCTGCGGGAGTTTCAGGAAGCCGACATCATCCACCTGCACTGGGTTAACCAAGGCATGTTGTCGCTGTCTGGCATCCGCAAGATTCTCGCCTCTGGCAAGCCTGTGGTGTGGACGATGCACGACGCTTGGCCCGCCACCGCCATCTGTCACCTGACGATGGCCTGCAGCAAGTTCAAGTCGCGCTGCCACAGGTGCCGTTACCTGCCGGGAGGAGGGTCCGACAACGACCTTTCCGCGCGTGTATGGGAGAAGAAGAAGGCCGTCTATGGCACGGGTGACATCAGTTTTGTGGCTTGCAGCCGTTGGTTGCAGATGGAGGCCAAGCAGAGCGCCCTGTTGTCGGGACACACCGTTGCCTGTATTCCCAACCCCATCGACACCCGCATGTTCCATTGCATGGACAAGGCGAAAGCCCGCCAGGCGTTGGGACTTCCCCTCGACAAGCGCCTCATCCTCTTCGTCTCGCAGCGTGTCACCAACGCCTACAAGGGCATGGACTATTTGGTGGAGGCCTGCCGGCTCCTTGTGGAGCGCCATCCCGAGATGCGGGAGCAAGCCGCCGTGGTGATACTTGGCGGCCATGCCGAGGAGGTGAAGGACGCTCTCTCTTTGCCCTCCTATCCCTTGGGGTATGTGAGCGACGAGCGCAAGGTGGTCGATGTCTATAATGCCGCCGATGTCTTTGTGCTGCCCTCTTTGTCGGAAAACCTGCCCAACACCATCATGGAGGCCATGGCTTGCGGCGTGCCCTGCGTGGGCTTCAAGGTGGGAGGCATCCCCGAGGAAATCGACCACCGGAAAAACGGCTATGTGGCAGAATACCGCAACGGCGAGGACTTGATGCGAGGCATCCACTGGATTCTTGCCGAGGCCGACTATGGCGCCCTGTGCGCCCAAGCCGTGCGGAAAGTGGCCGCCACCTATTCGCAGAACAGTGTTTCGCTGAAATATATCGAGGTTTACAACCATGCCCTCGCTTCCAAGCATTACGTGTTATGAGAGTCTCCATCGTCACCATCACCTATAATGCCGCCGCCGTGCTGCAACCCACGCTCGACAGCGTCGCCGTGCAAGACCACGACGACCTGGAGCATGTCATCGTCGATGGAGCCTCTACCGACGGCACCGTAGAGATGGCGCGCCGCTACCAAGCGGCAGCCAAGTCGAGGGGAAACGGCCATGACGTGGTGGTCGTCTCGGAGCCCGACAAGGGACTTTACGATGCGATGAACAAAGGCTTGCGGCAGGTCACCGGCGACTATGTGTGTTTCCTCAATGCCGGCGACCGATTGCCGGCGGCCGACACTGTCAGCCGTGTCGTGGAGGCCGCCCAACTCTCCGGCGACGGCGACTATCCCGCCGTCGTCTATGGCGACACCGACATCATCGGTCCGCAGGGCGAGTGGGTGGGGCACCGCCATCTGTCGCCCCCCGACCATCTCAACTGGCGGTCGTTCAAGCAGGGCATGTTGGTGTGCCACCAGGCTTTCTATGCCCGTACCGACATAGCGCGCCAGGTGGAATACGACACCCGCTACCGCTATTCTGCCGATGTCGATTGGTGCATCCGCGTGATGCGGCAGGCGGAGAAGGCCAAGGCGCCCCTCGTCAGGGTGGGCGGGGTCGTCGCCCTCTATCTGCAAGAGGGGCAGACCACCATCCACCACAGTGAGTCGCTGCGTGAGCGCTTCGACGTGATGCGCCGCCATTACGGTCTGATCACCACGTCGGCCATGCATGCGTGGTTTGCCGTCAGGTCGGCTATCCGCTCGTTTCGCCGCAAGCACTGAATCCAGCAACGTGTGAAAAAGGAAGAAGCCATTTCGAGGTTCGTCTCCGAACGCCGAAATGGCTTCCTTGTTGATGGCCCTCAGGCGACTATGAGTGTATCATCAGTTGCCCGACGCGCACTTTCGTGCTGTTGCCCAAATTGTTCATCCTTTGGAATTCCTCCACCGTCATGTTGAATTTCTTGGCCAATGTGAAGACGGTCTCTCCAGGTTGCACCTTGTGGTATTTGAAGCCCCTGCTGCGTGGCTTCTCCTCCTGTGCGGGAGCCGGTGCGGCCATGGCGGTTTCGTTCTCGTTGGTCAGCGGTGTGCTCTGCTCGCCCTTGCCGCCATAGACCTCTTCCTTGGTGTAGCGCGACACTTTCGTGCCCCTGGCGGCGGTGGCGATGGCCGACTCGCGCTCCATTGTGCTGCGGCGGAAGTTGTAGTAGTCGCCGGTGATGTCCTGGTTGCGGAAGTCGAAGAAGAGGGCGGGGTTGAGGGCCACGCCGCAGAGGCGGGTCTCGAAGTGCAGGTGCGAACCGGTGCTGCGGCCGGTGTTGCCGCCCAGTCCGATGGGTTGTCCGGCGCGGACGGTCTGGTTCTCCCTCACGAGATGTTTCGACAGGTGGGCGTAGATGGTCTCCAAGCCGTTGTTGTGGCGGATGACCACATAGTTGCCATAGCCTTTGCCCTCGTACCTCACGACGCGCACTTTTCCTGTCCATGCGGCACGGATGGTGTCGCCGATGTAAACCTTGATGTCAAGACCTCTGTGCTGGCGTCCCCATCTCGGGCCAAACTGAGACGTGATGACACGGCTCGGGGTGGGCATGCAGAAGTTGCGCAGGTTGATCCTGTAGGTTTCGGGCAGTTCGGTGGCTTTGTGGGCGTAGCGGTTGTCCCAATCTTGGTAAAGGTCAGCCGATGGTGATTCTAAGTTTTCTCTTTCAATGGCGCCTTGCAGTTGCAGCGTGTCGAGTTGCTTCATTTTCCTGTCAATGGGTGCTATGCGCGCCAGAAGGTCCTGACCATTGGCTGGCATGGCGGTCACTGCCAATACGGCTGTAAATGCAAGCGTTTTCAATGTCTTTTTAAAATTCATAATCCTCCGTTTTTTTGTAATCAAAGCACTGACTACGTTTGTAGTAATACTGTTGCCTTTCGTTTGTTTTTGAAATAATCGGCGCAACAACATGACACGCCAACTATTTCATTGCGGTGCAAAGGTAACAAGAAAATGTTGGAAACGAGCACCATTAACAGTTTTTAGTGCTCTTTTAACACTTATAAGGTGTTTTGTCGGAGATTCAGGAAATGACGCCCCAGTTGATGTTGGTGCGGCGGAGAGCGGCGAGCCGTTGCCAGAGCAGTTCGTGCTCTGGGTGGTCGCAGTTGGGGTCGGCATCGATGATTTTCTGTGCCTCGTCGCGGGCGAGTTGCACGATTTGTCCGTCGCGGGCGATGTCGGCGATTTTCAGGTCGAAGGCCATGCCGCTCTGCTGTGTCCCCTCCAGGTCGCCCGGCCCGCGCAATTTCAGGTCGGCCTCGGCGATTTGGAAGCCGTCGTTGGTGGCGCACATGATGTCGATGCGGCGGGCGGTCTCCTTGCTCAGGTGCGTCGTGGTGACGAGGATGCAGAACGACTGTTCGGCGCCCCTCCCCACGCGTCCCCGCAACTGGTGGAGTTGCGACAGGCCGAAGCGCTGTGCGTCGAGTATCACCATCACCGAGGCATTGGGCACGTTCACCCCCACCTCGATGACCGTGGTGGCCACTAAGATTTGTGTCTCGCCGCTGACGAACTTCTGCATCTCCTCCTCCTTCTCCTTCGGCTTCATCTGGCCGTGCACCTTGCTCAGGCGGTATTCGGCGAACACCTGCCGCATGGTCTCGTAGCCTTCCTCCAGGTTGCGGAGGTCCATCTTCTCGCTCTCCTTGATGAGGGGATAGACGATATAGACCTGTCGCCCCGCCTCTATCTGCCGGCGGATGCCCTGGTAGAGGCTGGTGAGTTGGTTGTCGTATTTGTGCTGTGTATAGACGGGTTTCCGCCCGGGGGGCAGTTCGTCGATGACGCTCACGTCGAGGTCGCCGTAGATGGTCATGGCCAGCGTGCGGGGGATGGGAGTGGCGGTCATGACGAGCACATGGGGCGGGTTGGCGCTCTTTCCCCACAGTTTGGCGCGTTGTGCCACGCCGAAGCGATGCTGCTCGTCGATGACGGCGATGCCCAGTTTGTAGAACTGCACCGGGTCTTCGATGATGGCATGTGTGCCCACGAGGATGTGGATGCTGCCGTCGGCAAGGGCGTCAAGCACCTCCTGTCGCCGTTTGCCCTTGACGATGCCCGTGAGCAGTTCGACGCGGATGCCCTCCATGCCTTTCAGGAATTGGCGCACGGTGGCGAGGTGCTGTTCGGCGAGAATCTCGGTGGGTGCCATGATGCAAGCCTGATAGCCGTTGTCGAGGGCGATGAGGGCGGACATGAGTGCCACGAGCGTCTTGCCCGACCCCACGTCGCCTTGCAGCAGGCGGTTCATCTGCCGCCCGCTCTTCATGTCGGCATGGATTTCGCGGATGACGCGTTTCTGTGCCTCGGTGAGCGGGAAGGGGAGGTGATGGCGGTAGAAGCCGTTGAAGATGGCGCCCACGTGCTTGAGCACGTAGCCACGGTATTTGCGCCGCTGGTCGTTGGCGTAGCGCAGGATGTTGAGTTGCACGTAGAACAACTCCTCGAATTTCAACCTCAGTTTGGCCTTGTCGAGTTCGGCGGCGCTGGTGGGGTGGTGGATCATCCTGAAGGCCTCGTCGCGGGCGATGAGGTGTAGTGGTGCGGTGATGTAGGGCGGCAGCGTCTCGGTCAGTGCGCTGCCCACCCGTTCGAGCAGTCCGGCGACGATGCGCTCGACGGTCTTCGAGGAGAACCCCGCCTTTTTCATCCTTTCGGTGGTGTGGTAGTGGGGCTGCATGCCCATCGTCGAGAGTTGCACGTTGGCGGCGAGGTCGATTTCGGGGTGTGCTATCTGGAAGCGTCCGCCATAGATGGTGGGGCGGCCGAAGACGATGTATTCTTCGCCCACCTTGTAGTTCTTGAGGATGTACTGGGACTGGGAGAACCACACCAAGTCCATCACGCTGCGCCCGTCGGTGAAATGGGCGACGAGCCGCTTGTTGCGGCGACCCGTGTCGAATGTCTCGAAACTCAGGATGCGGCCTTTCACCTGGATGAACGACATGCTCTCCATGAGTTCGCTGATGAGGTAGATGCGCCGCCTATCGACATACTTGTAGGGGTAGTATTCGAGCATCTGCCCAAACGTCTCGATGCCGAGTTCCTTGCTCAGCATCTCCTTGCGCTTGGGCCCCACGCCCGGGGCATACATGATGTCTTGGCTCAGCAGGTCGGTCATTCCTCTCCCGTCAGGTGCAGGTATTGCATCTTGTGCTGCAGTGTGCGCACGGTGTCGTCGTCGGTCCACATCCGCAATATCTCGTAGGCGTAGGGCAGCGAGGCCGCCGGTCCCTCGCCGGTGATGATGTTGCCGTCGATGGTGAACAGTTCGTGGGTGTATTCCGCACCGGTGAGGTAGGTCTCGAACCCGGGCGAGCAGGTGGCGCGCCGGCCTTGCAGCAGTCCCAGGCCGCCCAGCACCATGGGGGCGGCGCAGATGGCACCGATGCGGCGCCCGCGGTCGTCTTGGGCGATGAGGGCCTGCCTGACGCCCTCGTGGGCGTTGAGGTTGACGGAGCCGGGCATGCCTCCTGGCAGCAGCAGCATGTCGGCGTCGCTGAGGTCGGCCTCTTCGAAGAGCATGTCGGCCTTGATGGTGATGCCGTGCGACGACTTCACCCACAAGGCGCCTGTCACGCTGAGGGTGACTACTTCCTGATTGCCTCTGCGCAGGATATCGACGGGAGCCAAGGCCTCGATTTCCTCGAAGCCATCGGCGAGAAATTCATAGATTTTTGCCATATAACGGTGGTTGGTGGTTGTGTGTTGTGATTTTTTAATCCAGTGCAAATTTAGTGAAAAATATTTATTTTTGCATACAAAGTGCCGAATTCTCATCCAAAAGACGTATTTTTGCAACTTCACAGCGGGGTGTCCCGCCATAGGATACGTCAATTCACAAGAGTTATGCTGCCCAAGAAACTAAAGTTCGCCATTTTCGGCAACATCTACCAGGCCAAGAAATCCGTGTCGATACAGAAAGTGCTCTCTTTCCTGTCGGAAAAGAAGGCGGAAGTGTATTTCGATCGGGAGTTCCATCATTTCCTCACCGAGGACCTGCATCTCGACGTCGCCGCCAACGGTGTCTTCGACGATGACAACTTCGATGTCGATTTCGTCATTTCCATGGGAGGCGACGGCACCTTCCTCAAGGCTGCCAACAGGGTGGGGGCGAAGGGATTCCCCATCGTCGGCATCAACATGGGGCGCTTAGGCTTCCTCGCCGATGTCGGTCCCGCCGAGATAGAGCAGTCGCTCTCTGCCATCTACCGCGACGACTACAAGGTGGAGGAGCATGCCGTGATCATGTTGGAGACGGAAGGCGGCAAACTGGAAGGCTCGCCCTATGCCCTCAACGACATCGCCGTGCTCAAGCGCGACAATGCCTCGATGATCAGCATCCGCACGAACATCGACGGCGAGCACCTCGTCACCTATCAGGCCGACGGACTCATCGTGAGCACGCCGACGGGCAGCACTGCCTATTCGCTGTCGAACGGCGGACCGATCATCGCGCCCAATTCTGGCGTGCTCTGCCTCTCGCCCGTGGCGCCCCACAGCCTCAACATCCGGCCGATTGTCCTCCCCGACGACGTGACGGTCAGGGTGACGGTGGAGAGCCGCAACCACAATTTCCTCGTCGCCATCGACGGCAGGTCGGAGAAATGCAGCGAGGACATTGTGCTCTATGTCCACAAGGCTCCCTTCAAGGTGAGGATTATCAAGCGCCATTGCCAGCGTTATTTCCACACGTTGCGCGAGAAGATGATGTGGGGTGCCGACACACGTTAATTTTTGGAATATGTTCGAGAAACTGAAAGCATACCTGTCGCCACCCGACAGCAAATACTCTTCGAAAGAAATCTTGATATGGCTGTGGGATGCCTGGAAGGGCAACCGCCTGCAGGCTTTCCTCAATGCGTTCATCGGACTGGCCGAAGTGGTGGTGAGCCTCACGGCGGTGTGGGCCATCCAGAATGCCATCGACATCGCCTCCGGCGTGAAGCCTGGTTCCATCTATTGGGCGGTGGCCTTGATGGGTCTGCTCACCCTCACCAATTTTGGATTAGGCATCGGGAGCGTGTGGATTCGCAACATCCTCGGCGTGCTCGCCCGCAACAGGATGCAGCAGCGCCTTCTCGACCGCATCCTCCGCTCCGAGTGGCACAGCAAGGAGAAACGGCATAGCGGCGACGTCATCAACCGTTTGGAGACGGATGTCGGCCAGGTCATCAACTTCCTCACGGAGGTGGTGCCGAGCACGGTATCGACGGTCACGCTTTTCCTCGGCTCCTTCTTTTATCTTTACTCCCTCGACCGCGCCCTCTCGCTCATCATTGTCGTGATGGTGCCGGTGGTGGCCATCCTGAGTCGGGTGTATATGAAAAAGATGCGGCAACTGTCGAAAGACGTGCGGTCTTCCGACTCCAAGGTGCAGAGCGTGCTCACGGAGACGATACAAAACCGCATGCTCATCAAAATCATGGAGAGCGACGACGCCATGGTCGATAAGTTGGAGAACACGCAGAGTGAACTGCGGAAGAATGTGGTGAAGCGCACCTGGTTCTCGGTAATCGCCAACTTCATCCTCAATTTCGGTTTCTCGTTGGGCTATCTCATCGCCTTCCTCTGGAGTGCCATCCGCCTGTCGAACCATACGCTGACTTTTGGCGGCATGACCGCTTTCCTGCAGTTGGTCAACCGTGTGCAAGGGCCTGCCAAGAACCTCACCAAACTCGTCCCGCAGTTTGTCTATGTCTTCACCGCCGCCGAGCGACTGATGGAACTGGAGGAGAACCCGCTGGAGGAGCAGGGGCATCCCGTGTATGTAAAGGCACCCTGTGGCGTGCGGCTTGAGAATGTGTCGTATGCCTATGAGGAAGGGGGGAAGGTCATCGACAATCTCTCGTTCGATTTCCTGCCAGGCAGTTGCACGGCCATTCTCGGCGAGACGGGAGCCGGCAAGACCACTTTGGTGAGGATGATCCTGGCACTTATGCGTCCCCAAGAGGGCAAGGTGCTGATTTACAACGGCCACGACACAAAGGAGTTGTCGCCGCTGATGCGGTGCAATTTCGTCTATGTCCCCCAAGGCAACACGCTTCTCAGCGGCACCATCCGCGAAAACCTCAAGTTGGGCAAACTCGACGCCACCGACGAGGAGATGGAGGAGGCGCTTCGCATGAGTTGCGCCGACTTTGTCATGGACTTGCCCGAGGGGCTCGACACCATCTGCTCCGAGTCGGGAGGCGGTCTCAGCGAGGGGCAGGCGCAGCGCATTTCCATTGCCCGCGCCCTGCTGCGCGACCGTTCCATCATGCTTTTCGACGAGGCCACCAGCGCCCTCGACCCCGACACCGAGCGCCACCTGCTGCAAAATATCCTCGAGAAACACGACAAGACGGTGATTTTCATCACTCACCGCCCCGCCGTCATCGACTATTGCGACCAGACCCTCAAAGTGGAAAAGATATAGAGTGTCACCCCGG
>CAMKSZ010000137.1 GCA_946415525.1 uncultured Prevotellaceae bacterium
TTTACCTTGAAACCGGGCAACTGGCCGCCCTCGCCGGGCTTGGCGCCTTGGGCTACCTTGATTTGTATTTCTTCGGCATTCACAAGATATTCCGTCGTAACGCCAAAGCGGCCCGAGGCTATTTGCTTGGTTTTGCTGGACAGTGAGATGCCGTCAACAGTGGCGTGGAAACGCTCGGAGGACTCTCCGCCTTCTCCTGTGTTGCTCCTCCCGCCTATCTTGTTCATGGCGAGGCAGATGGCTTCGTGGGCTTCTTTGCTAAGGGCTCCAAAACTCATGGCGCCTGCTACAAAGTGCTTCATGATTTCCTCTACGGGCTCCACTTCGTCGATGCTGATGGGGGCGTGCTTGAAGTCAAGGAAGTCGCGGATGAAGATGGGGGAGTCTTTCTGGTCCACCAACCTCGAAAATGCCTTGAACTTCTCGTAATTGCCGGTACGGGTGGCTAATTGGAGGGTGGCGATGGCTTCTGGGGTCCATGCGTGCTTGATACCGTCCTTGCGCCAGTGGAATTGGCCTTGGTCCTGTAGGTGGGTGGGGTGTTGGGCGTAGGCTTTGGCATGCATGGCCTTGGCGTCTTGGGCGATTTTTTCGAGTCCGATGCCGCCAATGGTGCTTACGGTGGTGCCGAAATAGGCCTTCAGCAACGACTCGGACAGGCCGATGCTCTCAAATATCTTGGCACCACGGTAGGAGCGGATGGTGGAGATGCCCATCTTTGCCATTATCTTGAAAAGGCCTTTCTTCACTGCCTTGATGTAGTTGGCTTCGGCTGTGGCGTAGTCTTCCTGTATCTTGTGACGTTTCACAAGGTCGTCGAGGATGGCAAAGGTCATGTAGGGGCAGAGTGCAGAGGCTCCATAGCCCAACAGCAATGCAGCGTGCATCGTCTCTCGGATTTCGCCCGATTCTACTATCAGGGCGGTCTGGACTCGTTTGCCAACGCTGATGAGGTAGTGGTGGACGGCTGAGACGGCGAGCAACGAGGGGATGGCTACGTGCTCCTCGTCGGCGTCGCGGTCGGTAAGGATGATGTAGTTGTAACCGCTGTCAACAGACTGCTCTGCGGCTTTGCACAACTGGTCGAGGGCTTCCTTCAGGTCGTCGCAGAACAACATCGGCAACTTTATGGTGTTGAATCCCTTGTAGCGGATGTTGCATAGGATGTCTAATTGGGTGTTGTTGAGGATGGGGTGGGGAAGACGAACCATCTTGCAGTTGGTGGCGTCAGGGGTCAAAATGCCTGTTCCAACACGCCCGATATACTCGGTCAGCGACATCACTAATTCCTCGCGTATGGAGTCGATGGCGGGGTTGGTCACTTGGGCAAACTGCTGGCGGAAGTAGTTGAAAAATGTCTGGGGACGGTCGCTCAAAACGGCAAGGGGCGTGTCGTTGCCCATCGAGGCGGTGGGTTCCTGACCTGTGACGGCCATCGGGGAGATGGTGGCGCTGATGTCCTCGGCGCCATAGCCGAACATCAGTTCCTTGCGAAGCAAGTCGGGGACGGCGTTCTCCACATGCCGGCCGCTCTTCAATTTTTCCAACTGTATGCGGTTGGTGGAGAGCCACTCACGGTAGGGATGCTCGCTGGCCAACCGCTGTTTGATCTCGCCGTCGTAGTATATCTTGCCTTCTTGTGTGTCGATGAGCAAAATCTTGCCGGGCTGAAGACGGCCCTTCTCTGAAATCTCGGTGGGATCGAAGTCCATGACGCCTACCTCTGAGGCGACTACCATCATGTCGTGGGTGGTGATGGTATAGCGGGCGGGACGTAAACCGTTGCGGTCCAACATGCCGCCGGCAAAACGGCCGTCGGAGAACAGAAGGGCGGCGGGACCGTCCCACGGCTCCATCAAGATGGAGTGATACTCATAGAATGCTTTCAGGTCTTCTGATATCGGATTCTTGTCGTTGAACGACTCTGGAACAAGCACGCTCATGGCATGAGGAAGGCTGAGTCCGCTCATGACAAAGAATTCCAACACGTTGTCGAGAGAGGCGGAGTCTGACATGCCGGACTGCACAATGGGCGAAACGTCCTTGGGGAGTTTGCCTGACGATGTGGCGTTTTCGCTGCTTTCCAACAATACGCTCTCACGGGCTTGCATCCATCCTCTGTTGCCGCGGATGGTGTTGATTTCACCATTGTGGGCCAACAAACGGAAAGGCTGGGCGAGTGACCAGGTGGGGAAGGTGTTGGTGCTGAATCGGGAATGGACCAGTGCCAAACCGCTCGTGAAATAGGGATTGGTAAGGTCGGGATAATACTGACGAACTTGTATCGACGACAACATGCCTTTATAGACGATGTTCTTGTTGGACAAAGAACAGATGTAGAAGTCTTTATTATGGATGCGGCGCTCGATCTTCTTCCTAATAATATATAGTGTTCTCGGAAAACTGTCTATGGCATCGTCTGAAACGCCCGTGATAAAGACTTGCTTGATGGAGGGTTCGGTCGAAAGTGCCGACGCGCCAAGGCTGTCTGGATTTGTAGGGACGGTGCGAAGGTGCATCAACTGAAGGCCCTCGCGCTCTATCTCGTCAATCATCACGCTCAATATCTCTTGCTGGGCGCGCTCGTCCTTGGGCAAAAACACCAAACCTGTGCCGTATTTGCCTTTCTCGGGTACTGGAATGCCTTGTAATAAAATGAATTCATGGGGAATCTGAACCATGATGCCGGCACCATCGCCGGCATTGCCGACTTCGGCACCTCGATGGCGCATGTTCTCCAATACATGAAGGGCTTTCTCTACCAATTCATGGCTCTTGTTGCCGTGGATATTGACAACCATACCTACTCCACATGCATCGTGCTCGTAGTCGGATTGGTAGAGACCCTTCTCTTGATCTTCAACTTTTCGTTTTGTCATATATTTGATGGTTTATCTTCCATTTTGCTTTATTTTGGCTGCAAAGGTATTGCAAAATGTTAGAAATACAAAGAATTTTCTTACTTTTTATTTTATTTTATTTTTGCTTGCTTACATTTTGCTTGATTATTTGTTGTTTTTTCGGCAAAATGACATAATAATTGGATTTTGAACACCCATTATTTTACATTTTGTTATTTTGGCTGAAATTTTAGTTTCAATTTGGTCGATTGTTTCGCTCGTTTCTTTCTTTTTTTAGTAACTTTGCCGCCGAAAACTTTCAATGTGATAGATTTTATTAATTTAAAGGTAAAAAGGAATGAATAGAATTTGGGCGATTCCTGAGTGTAAATAGTTTGTTAAATAAAATATGATAGATATAATATGATAAAGGTATTGAAACCGTTTGGCCTCTCGGCTTTGTTGCTCTTGGGAGCGGCGGGCGTTGAGGCTCAGGAGAAAATTGAGACAACCATCTGCGCTGATTTCGTGAATGAGTATATCTGGCGCGGGCAGAATTTGGGGGGGGTGGCGGTGCAGCCTACCCTCGGGGTGGCATATAAAGGGTTAAGCCTGTCGGCATGGGGTAGTTATGGAATTGCCAACGCTGCCGACACCAAGGAACTTGACTTGACGCTTGGCTATTCCGTGGGTGGCCTGAACATCGGCATAACCGATTACTGGACCAACTCGCCAGAGGAACGCTATTTCTTGTACGGTGCTCATAACACAAGCCATGTCTTTGAGGCAAACGTGGGCTATGACTTTGGCCCCATATCCTTGCAGTGGTTCACCAACTTTGCTGGAAACGATGGGTTGAACAAGGATGGCAAGAGGGCCTATAGCAGTTATTTCGAGGCAAGCGCTCCCTTCAGCCTCGTTGGCATAGATTGGACAGCAACAGCGGGTGTCGTGCCATACGCTACCACTTCTTACGAGACAAGTGGCTTCGCGGTGACCGACCTGTCGCTACGTGCGACAAAGCAAATCAAGGTGACGGACTCGTTCTCCATCCCCATTTTCGGACAGTTGACGGGGAATCCTTGTTCGCAGAAAGCATACCTGGTTTTCGGATTCACGATGCAACCATAATCTTTACCAGGTTCTCCTCTCTCCTTGTCTTGGGCAAGGAGGGAGGATATGGCGAGTAAGTCTAAAACAATATATGGAAACAAAGTACATCTTTATCACAGGGGGCGTGGCGTCGTCTCTGGGAAAGGGCATTATCTCGGCTTCGCTTGGAAAACTGCTCCAAGCACGGGGCTATCGCATCACCATACAGAAGTTCGATCCCTATATCAACATCGACCCGGGGACACTGAACCCTTATGAGCATGGTGAATGTTATGTGACGGCAGATGGCATGGAGACGGACCTCGACTTGGGGCACTATGAGCGCTTCACAGGCATTGAGACAACGCGAGACAACAGCGTCACCACGGGACGTATCTATCTGAGCGTTATCGAACGTGAGCGCCGGGGAGACTATCTCGGCAAGACAATTCAGGTGGTGCCGCACATCACCGACGAAATCAAGCATCGCATCTTGCTGAATGCTACGAAGCATGAATTGGACTTTGTCATCACCGAGATTGGGGGTACCATCGGCGACATAGAAAGCCAACCGTTCCTGGAGGCAATCCGACAACTGCGCTGGGAGTTGGGGCCGGCGCGTGCATTGAATGTCCATCTGACTTACGTGCCTTATTTGGCGGCGGCGGGGGAACTGAAGACGAAACCGACACAGACAAGCGTGAAGCAGTTGCAGGGACTGGGCATCCAACCTGAAGTGTTGGTGCTGCGCACAGAGCATGACTTAAATGATGGGTTGAGGGCGAAGGTGGCTCATTTCTGCAATGTCGATGTCGGGGCTGTCATTCAGAGCCAGGACTTGCCCAGTATCTATGAGGTGCCGGTCAACATGCAAAGGCAGGGACTGGATGCTATTATTTTGAGAAAAATGGGATTGGAGGTCGGACCTACGCCCGAACTTGGTCCCTGGCGGAGTTTTCTGGAGCGTCGCAGGTTGGCGACCGAAGTGCTCGACATTGCTCTTGTGGGCAAATACGACTTGCAGGATGCTTACAAAAGCATTATCGAGAGCCTCGCCCATGCTGGTACTTATCACAACAGAAAAGTTCACACTCACTTCGTCAATAGCGAACATGTCAATCTCGAGAATGTTGCCCAACTGCTGTCGGACATGGCGGGGGTCGTCATTTGCCCGGGCTTCGGACAGCGTGGCATTGAGGGGAAAATAGTCGCTGCCGAATACTGTCGTACACACGACATCCCTACCTTTGGCATCTGTCTCGGCATGCAGATGATGGTGGTGGAGTTCGCACGAAATGTGTTGGGATATCGGGGTGCTGACAGTGGCGAGATGTCGCCTGATACAAAACATCCTGTCATCGACTTGATGGAGGAACAGAAAACAGTGACGAAAATGGGGGGAACAATGCGATTGGGGGCTTACGATTGTAGGTTGACTAAAAATAGCAAAACTTGGAAAGCCTATGGTGGTCAGTCGCTTATCAAGGAAAGACATCGCCATCGCTATGAGTTCAATAACATGTATTTGGGGGAATTCGAGAATGCTGGCATGAAGTGTGTGGGGGTAAATCCCGCTGCTAACTTGGTGGAAATTGTCGAAATACCCGATAAGAAATGGTACATAGGCACGCAGTTCCACCCGGAATATTCCTCCACGGTGCTGCATCCGCATCCGCTGTTCATGTCGTTCGTCAAAGCCTGTATTTGTTATGGAACAACTGAAGCATGAGTGCGGAGTGGCGTTGATTCGCCTGCTGAAACCGCTTGAATATTACGAACAGAAGTACGGTACGAAACGCTACGGTCTCAATAAACTCTATCTGATGATGGAGAAGCAACATAACCGTGGACAGGAGGGCGCCGGCATTGCTTGTGTCAAAATGGATGCTCCTGTGGGCACGGAATACATGTTTCGGGAACGGGCGGAGGGAAAGGATGCCATCACCGAGATATTCAAGCGCATCGACGGGGATTTTGTCGGTCAACTGTATATGGGGCACTTGCGTTATTCTACCACGGGTAGGCATGGACTCCAATATGTGCATCCTTTCTTGCGCCGCAACAACTGGCGCGCAAAAAACCTTTGTCTTTGTGGCAACTTCAACATGACCAACATCGACGACGTGTTTCGGCTGCTTACCTCTCAGGGACAATCGCCGCGTGTGTATGGGGACGCCTATATCACACTCGAATTGATGGGGCACAGGTTGGACCGCGAGGTGGAGCGCATTTATGCCTGTGCCAAGGAAAATGGATTGGAGGGAAAGGACATCACCGACTACATAGAGGATAACGTGGAGATGGCTAATGTCTTGAAAACAACAATGCTCCATTTCGATGGCGGATATGTGATGTGTGGATTGACAGGGTCGGGTGAGTCGTTTGCTGTTCGTGACCCTTGGGGCATTCGACCTGCGTTTTATTATGTTGACGACGAGGTGGTGGTGCTGGCCTCGGAGCGCCCTGTCATCCAGACGTGCTTCGACCTGAAAGCCGATGTCATTTGCGAGTTGCTGCCAGGACAGTCCATCATCGTTCGCAAGAATGGAAAATGCTGCTTGCAACAGATTTTGCCGCAAAGGCAGAATCTTGCCTGTTCTTTTGAACGTATCTATTTTAGCAGAGGTTCCGACCGTGACATCTACCAGGAAAGAAAACGATTGGGCGAACAAGTCACGAAAGACATCATGGGGGCGATAGGCGGCGATGTGGGACATACCGTGTTTTCCTATATCCCCAATACTGCCGAGGTGGCGTTTTATGGCATGACAGACGGATTCCGTCGTGCAGGGCATGAGGTGAGAATAGAAAAGGTCGTGTGGAAGGATATCAAATTGCGTACATTTATTGCGGAGGATAATGAGCGCAATGACCTTGCCGCACATGTCTATGACATCACTTATGGCTGTTTGAAACCCTACGAAGACAATCTTGTCATTATTGATGACTCGATAGTTCGGGGAACTACACTTCGTGAGAGCATTTTCAAAATGCTCGACCGTTTGCACCCGAAGAAAATTGTCATGGTGTCGAGTGCCCCGCAGATTCGCTATCCCGACTACTATGGCATCGACATGTCTAAATTGGAAGAACTTTGTGCCTTTAGGGCTGCTGTCGCATTGATTCGCGAACGGGGCTGGATGCAACTGATTGCCGATGTCTATCGGGCGTCCAAGAATAGCCTTCGGAAAACCACCGGTGATCAATTTGAAAATCATGTCCGTACCATTTACGCGCCGTTTTCTGTAGAGGAAATCAACCGTAAAATTGCAGAGATGCTTAGGCCAGAGGGAATGCACACTCCTGTCGAGTTGGTGTTCCAAAGCATAGAGGGCTTGCACCGGGCGTGTCCTTGTCACGCTGGCGACTGGTATTTCACGGGGCATTATCCCACACCGGGTGGAATACGACTTGTAAACCAGGCTTTTGTCGATTATGTTGATAACGTACTGAAATTGGAGTTAAAATGATGAAAAAAGCGACATTGACGCTGAGCGACGGAAGCCGCTTTGAAGGATGGGCTTTCGGGGCTGAACATGAAACCGCTGGCGAGGTGGTTTTCAATACGGCTATGACAGGCTATCCGGAGAGCCTGACCGACCCGAGTTATGCCGGGCAGATTCTCGTCATGACTTATCCATTAGTGGGCAACTATGGGGTGCCGCCTACGGACTTGGCTCCCAATGGCTTGCCTGTTTTCTTGGAGAGCGAACGAATCCATGTCAAGGCGTTGGTGGTGGCGGATTACAGTAGTGCGTATTCACACTGGAATGCGGCAGAGAGCCTGGCGGCATGGCTGAAACGTGAGAATATTCCTGCCATTACAGGTATCGACACCCGACGCCTTACTATGCGGCTGAGAGAGCAGGGGGTGATGATGGGAAGCATCGAGATGGAGGGGGGTGTGGAAAGAACGCCTCTGGTGCAGCAGGACTATGATACTGTCAACTGGGTGGAACGGGTCAGTTGTCGCGAGGTGATTCGCTATAATGAGGGCGCTGGGGTGCGGGTGGTGCTCGTCGATTGTGGGGTGAAGGCGAACATCGTCAGATGTCTCGTCAACCGTGGCTTCGAGGTCGTTCGTGTGCCATGGGACTATGACTTCAACCAACTCGACTTCGACGGATTGTTCTTGGCCAACGGTCCGGGTGACCCGGAACGGTGCGGAAAGACGGTGGAGCATGTGAGGGCGTTCCTCGCTGGTGAACGGGTACGCCCATGCATGGGCATCTGCCTTGGCAACCAATTGTTGGCGCGTGCGGCTGGTGCCATGACTTATAAATTGAAATATGGACATCGATCGCACAATCAACCTGTCAGGCAGGTGGGGACGACGCGGTGCTTCATCACCAGTCAGAACCATGGCTATGCTGTTGATGACACGACGTTGCCATCTGATTGGGAACCGATGTTTGTGAACATGAACGATGATTCCAACGAGGGCATTCGTCATCGGTCGAAACCGTGGTTCTCGGCTCAGTTTCATCCTGAGGCTTCCTCGGGGCCTGTGGATACAGAGTTCTTGTTCGACGAATTTGCAAAATTGTTTGGATGATGGAAAAGTTGAAAAAGGTGTTGTTGTTGGGAAGCGGTGCCTTGAAAATAGGACAGGCTGGCGAGTTCGACTATAGTGGCTCGCAGGCGTTGAAAGCACTGAAAGAGGAGGGTATCCATACGGTGCTTGTCAACCCGAACATCGCCACCGTGCAGACCTCGAAAGGGGTGGCAGATAAGGTGTATTTCCAACCCGTGAAGCATGAATTCGTGGAACGCATCATCGAGAAGGAGCGCCCCGACGGCATACTGCTCTCGTTTGGTGGCCAGACGGCATTGAATTGCGGTGTGGAACTGTACCGGCGGGGGGTGCTCGAAAAGTATGGGGTGAAGGTGTTGGGTACATCGGTGCAGGCTATCATCGACACGGAGGACCGTGACAAGTTCGTGCAACGGCTCGATGAAATCGGGGTGAAGACCATCAAGAGCCAGGCGTGTGGAACTGTGGACGAGGTGAGGCTGGCGGCTGAGTCCCTGGGTTTTCCCGTGATATTGAGGGCGGCGTATGCCTTGGGAGGACTCGGCAGTGGCTTTTGCGACAATGTGGACGAGTTGCTGGTGCAGGCCGAGGAGGCATTTTCCTTTTCGTCGCAGGTGTTGGTGGAAAAGAGTCTGAAGGGCTGGAAGGAGATTGAGTATGAGGTGGTGCGCGACCGCTACGACAACT
>CAMKSZ010000138.1 GCA_946415525.1 uncultured Prevotellaceae bacterium
CTCAATATCGTGCGTACCCCTGACGGGAAGGTGAAAAAGGTGTTTTCTAAGTGATTCTTGTACATACTGACGATAATTCATTACGCTAAATATGATGATAAAAAAACTGTCTCTTGTTATGGTGGCTGCTTTGTTCCAATGGGGCGCTTTTGCGCAAAACAAGGAAATGAAGGCCTATATGGTGGCTGATGCTCATCTTGATACGCAGTGGAACTGGGATGTCCAGACTACCATCCGCGAACATATCCGCAACACGCTCACACAGAATCTGTTTCTCTTCAGGCATTATCCTGATTATGTGTTCAATTTCGAGGGCGGGGTGAAATATGCTTGGATGAAGGAGTATTACCCGTTGATGTATGAGGAGTTGAAACGCTATGTCGAACAGGGACGATGGCACATCGCAGGCAGTAGTTGGGATGCCAATGAGACTATTATCTGCTCACCTGAGTCTTGGCTGAGGAACGTGTTGCTCGGACAGACTTTTTATCGGAAGGAGTTTAATACGGAGGGCACGGATATTTTCCTGCCCGACTGTTTCGGGTTCGGATATGCCTTGCCGACGTTGGCTGCTCATTGTGGACTTATTGGCTTTTCTTCACAGAAACTCATGTGGCGAACGAAGCCATTCTACGATGGCGGGAAGCGCTATCCTTTCACCATCGGCCTGTGGCAAGGCATCGATGGCAGCCGTATCATGATGACACATGGGTTCAACTATTCTCAGCGATATGAGGATATAGACTTGTCGAAAGATGAAAGGCTGATGAGCGAAATCAAGGAGAGTCCGCTCAATAAGGTGTATAGGTATTATGGAACTGGTGATATTGGCGGCTCACCAAATCTGAACTCGGTGAGGGCGGTGGAAAAAGGCGTTCATGGCGATGGACCGATACAGGTCGTTAGCGCGACAAGTGACCAGATTTACAAGGATTACTTGCCTTTCGAACAACATCCTGAATTGCCAGTGTTTGATGGCGAATTGCCAATGGATGTGCATGGAAACGGTTGCTATACGTCGCAGGCTGCCATGAAACTGTACAACCGCCAAAACGAACATCTGGGTGATGCGGCGGAGCGCACCGCTGTAATGGCGGATTGGTTGGGGATGGCAAGATATCCTGGCGCTTGGCTCACACAGACGTGGCAACGTGTCATCTGGCATCAGTTCCACGACGATGTGACGGGCACTTCCATACCACGGGCTTATGAGTTTTCATGGAATGACGAACTGCTGGCGTCGAAACAATTCTCGCAGGTGCTCACCCATAGCATGACGGCTATCACCGACAGGATGAATACACAGGTGAAGGGCATGCCCTTGGCGGTTTACAACAACGAGGCGTTCACTGTCCGTTCATTGGCTGAGATGAAGGTGGAGAAGGGGCGCAATTACAACGTTGTGTCGCCTGATGGCAGAAAGGTGCCGTCGCAGGTCATCGAGCGTGATGGGGATAATTATTTGATTTTCGACGCACAACTGCCTCCTACAAGTGTGGCCATCTATGATGTGAGGACGGAGGGACGTCAGATGGTGAAATCTTCGTCTGAAGGGCGATGTGTGGAGTCGGTGAGGTATAGGCTCGAAGTGAACGAGTTTGGCGATATTGTCTCGCTGATGGACAAAAAGGCAAACAAGCAACTTGTGGCTCCGGGAAAAAGCATCAGGTTGGTGGTGTTCGATGATTGTCGTTCACCGCAGTGGCCTGCGTGGGAGATACAAAAAGCCACACTCGACAAGACTCCTCTTCCTGTTCACGATGGGGCGGTGGTTACTGTCGAGGAGGGGGCGTTGCGGCACACCATCGTGGTGCGGAAGCGCTACGGGGCTTCGGAGATTGTGCAGCGGATTCACCTCTATGAAGGTAATTTGGCGGAGAGGATTGATGTGGAGAATGAGGTGGACTGGTGTTCGCCTAATGCCTTGCTCAAGGCGGAGTTTGCGCTCAACGTGGCCAACGACGAGGCGACTTACGACATCGGACTGGGAAATGTGCGTCGTGGAAACAACAAGGATAATCTCTTCGAGGTATATGCTCACCAATGGACGGATCTTACCGACCGTTCGGGGCAATATGGGGTGACATTGCTTAATGACGCTCGGTATGGATGGGACAAGCCCGACGATGGCACGATGCGATTGTCGTTGCTCTATTCGCCGAAAACGGAGCGGGGGTATGCCTATCAAGCAACACAAGATAATGGTCACCATGTTTTCACATATAGCATCGTGGGACATGAGGGGGCTCTCGACGCACCTAATGCAGTGCGTAGGGCCGACGTGCTCAATAGTCCGCTTCGCTCGTTTCTCGTTTCCAAGCACAAGGGGGACTTGGGGCGTTCTTTCTCGTTCCTGTCTGTCGATAACGACCAAATCGTCGTGCGTGCTTTGAAACAGGCGGAGGTGAGCGATGAATATGTAGTGAGGGTATATGAGGTGGGGGGCAAACAGGCCCAGAAAGCACACATTACTTTTGCTGGCGATATCGTGAGGGCTGTGGAGGCGGATGGTACGGAGCGCACAAAAAGGACGGCTGCATTCAATGGGCGTGTGCTCGACGTGGACATCAATCCGTTTGGGGTGAGAACCTATAAGGTGACGTTGAAAAAACAATCGATGACGAATGTGGAGACCAAGACCGTCCCGCTGAAATTTGATCGTCATTGCTTTAGTTTCAATGAGTTTAGGTCGTCGGCCAATTTTGAAGGTGGCTATAGTTATGCGGCTGAACTGTTGAAGAACGAGGAAGTATGGGGTGGGGGCGTGCCTTTCTCTTTCGGCGAAATGGATGCTGCCAACGGCATGTCTTGTAATGGCAATGTACTGGAATGGACTGCCGACAAGGACTATCGTCATCTCTATCTGCTCGTGGCTTCCGATCTCGACGACCGTATGGTGGACTTTGTCGCAGGAAAGACGAGACAAAGGTTCTGTGTGCCTTTCTATTCTGGATTCGTCGGACAATGGGGGCATGATGGCCAGACGGAGGGTTTCCTCAAGGAGGCCGACGTGGCTTATGTGGGTAGTCACCGCCATTCTTCTATGGGTGATGAACCTTATGAGTTCACTTATATGTTCCGCATCTGTATCGATGTGCCCAAAGGGGTGCGCAGCGTGGTGCTTCCCGACGATAGTCATGTGGTGGTATTTGCTGCTACTTTGGCAGACGATAGCGATGAGGTGACTGCACAGCATCCGCTGTTCAAGACTTCGCTGAAAACAGTTAAGGGATCTTCTGGAGTGCAACAGACGACGAACGCCGTCAATTTGCTCAAGGAGGCACGTGTCGTGGCGGTTTCCGGCGAAGTGAATGACGCTGAACGAGTGGGAAATTTGGTCGATGAAAAGGAGGATACAAAATGGTGTGATGCGGGAAGGTCGCCTCATTATGTCATCTACGACTTGGGCAAACCTACCAAGGTGAGCCGATGGCGGTTGCTCAATGCTGCATGCGAACATTCGTCTTACATCACGCGTACTTGTCTCTTGCAGGGTCGCAACAGCGAGACGGAGGAATGGAGGACAATGGATATGTTTGATGGAAACAGAAACAATGTTGTGAATCGTTCTTTTGAACCAACGACGGTGCGTTTCTTGAAACTCTTCGTCGTCAATCCGACACAGGGACAAGAGCCTGCTGCAAGAATATATGAGTTTGGGGTGTTCTAACGGACACCCTAACCCATATATTGCCATTATACAATTAATATTGACTTGATGGTATAACTATTTGAAAAACAGGTGATAATATTTTTTACCCTCTTCATTTGCTTATACAATCCCTTTTTAATGTGGCTGTATGGCCATAATTCTTTAATTTTGCAAAAGAATGACTAATAGACTGAAAGACTTTTCTATGTCCAAATCTTTTACTTGCAATAAAATGAAAACTTTTTTTACCTCACTCCTGATAATGGCTTTGGCTGTTGAGGCGATGGCTGCTGTTGAGAATGGAAAAACCTATCGCATTGTTCCCGATGCCAATGCCAAGGCTTCGTTGTTTGTCAAAAATGCGTCAAAAGCCGATGGCGCTCCTGTTGTGGTGTGGACGGAAACGGATGTCCCGGCTCAACAGTGGACGGTCATCATGCTTGAAGATGGCTCAGTGGCATTGAAGAATGTCTATACGGAGAAATATCTTGACACGAAGGACAATTTGTTGGTGCAGAATGCCCAACAAGTGACTTGGAACCTCGTGGCTGTAGATGAGGCCAACAATGAATACTCGTTGGCACAACAGGATTTTCTCGGGGTGACGAGCACCATCGATGGAAAACAGCCGGCCTTGGGCAACCAGATGGTGTGGCATTTTGTGGAGGTGGAACCTCAAACTCGATTCGACGAGCGGGCCCGGCAGCGCATGCTTGATGCTTTTCTTGAACAATACCTGCAAGACAAAGGCAATGGATATCGAACTTTTGTAAATGGGGGATGGAACGAGGCTGAGACGTTGGAGGCTGTGCTCGACTTCTATGAAGCAACTGGCGACAGCCGTTACCTTGGCGTTTTTGAAGCGTGCTACGATTATATGCGTTTCCATGTAGGACCTAATTGGGATGGTGGGACCGTTGTCGCTGGCTATAATTGGTTTGGCTATGATTTCAACGACGATGTGATGTGGCTAATCATTGCTGCGGCAAGGGCTTATCTCATCACGGGCAAAATGAGTTTCTTGAATGATGCCAAGCGCAATTTCGACTTGATATGGGACAGGGCTTTCCTCGGATATGTGGGATTGTTGCGATGGGCTGAGCATACTGGTGATAGAAATGGTGCCAACTCTTGTATCAATGGTCCGGCAGAGGTGGCTGCATGTTATATCGCGCTTGCTTCGGGTGATGAGTCTTACTATGAAAAAGCAAGACTTTTGTATGAAAACCAGAGAAAATACCTTTTCGAACCTTATACGGGGAAAGTGTATGACAGTGTGGTGCTCAATCCTGCGGATGGGACGGTGGTCGATCGCAACACTTGGGCTTCAACCTACAACCAGGGCACGATGCTCGGTGGGGCGCTACTGCTTTATCGTCATTATGGCGACGAACAATATAAGACTGACGCCTCTCGCATCATCGCCTATGCCAAGACGGCGCTCTGCAATGGCGATGGCATCGTGCGGGTTTGCCAAAATGTTGATGGCGATTTTCAGGGTTTCAAGGGCATACTGATGCGATATGCTGGCATGTACGCCACGCAGTTTGGAGAGGCGGAATATCAAGCATGGATCCAAGACAATGCCTTCCATGCCTACAATAATATTAATTCAAAGGGGTTTGGGCATTCGGCTTGGCTTACCAAGGCGGAGGAGAACTTGAGGTTCGGAAATGTGGACTATAGTGCGCCTGGTTCGGCTTTTGGGGCTTCCACGGCACTGACGGCTGCCTGTGTGACCACCCTGAAACAACGTCTCGGATGGTCGATGGCGTATGAAGCGGAGGAGGCGCAACGTACGGGCTCTGCTGTGGTGCAGGTGGACAACAATACAGGGGGAAAATATGTCTCTGGCCTCGACAACGGCAATGGCATGTTGAGGTTCAAATGCCAGGTTCCCGATGATGGGGAGTATTTGCTCGATGTGTATTTCCTCTCTTTCCAATCGCGTAACTTGCAAATATCGATTAGCAACAAGAATTATACGCTCACTTGCCCAAGTGTCTCGACATGGGACAATATTGCTGACGAGGGGCGTGCTTCCTTGTGCTTGAGCCTGAAGAAGGGCCAGAATTTCTTTATCCTTACAAATCCCAATGGAGCGGCACCGCATATTGACAAGATTGCGCTGACAAAGGTGCTGGAACTCCAGGATGAGAAGATAGTGCTCAACGTGGATGAAATGGGAATGGGCGACAAGGGGGAGTTGTCTCTCTCTTTGGACGCTCCGAAGACGGGGCATTATCGTGCTGATGTGGCATATATAAATGATAAAAACCGAAACGTATATCTTGCGGTCAACGATGCCGATGCTTCGATGTCGGTATTTGCGCCCACGGGCGAGAGGATGGCTCGTCGTTCGTTCTTCGTCACTTTGCAAGAGGGACTTAACACTATGCTATTCACTGCCAATCAGGGATTGCCGGAGATTAGACAGGTGGAATTGTCGTTCCTTGAAAAAGTGCCGGAGGTGCTTGAGGCTGAATTTGCTTCCACGACCGGTCAAGTGTCGGTTGCAAAGGATGCTAATGCTTCGGGGGGAAAATACCTGAGTTATATTGGCAACGGCAATGTGGCTTCATTTAGGTATGATGCTCCTGTCGGTGGGAAGTATGTGATGGAAGTCACTTATTTCACGGCTCAAAACCGCCAGATGTTTGTCAGGGTGAACAATGGCGAAAAAGTCAATTCTACTTTCGAGAGTACGGGCAGTTGGAATGCATCTTCTGCTGCTGTAAAATCCATTGAACTGACGCTTCGGACGGGGACCAACGTCATTGTAATCGGCAACGATTCGGGATGGGCACCCTTCATCGACAAAATCGCTTTCTCGCCAATGACGGACGACCGTGTGGAGGAGCATAGGGCGGACAGCCGTGAGGAGATGTGGGTCTCTTTGGGGGGAATGCCGCTTTTAGAACCTGTTCAACAGGGTATTTACATCAAGCGTAACCATAAATATTTAATGGTAAAGAAATGAAAAAGAAAACCTTTTGTCTATCCTTGATTCTCTCGATGTTGTGCGTGTGCCTCTCTTGCCACGCGCAGCGTCAACATAGTGGAAATCCTATCTTCCCTGGGTGGTATGCCGACCCGGAGGCGGTGGTCTTCGGCAAAAAATGTTGGGTGTTCCCTACTTTTTCTGCTGAATACGACAAGCAACTGTTTTTCGATGCTTTCTCGTCAAGCGACTTGGTGAAGTGGAAAAAACATCCTCGGGTGCTCACCAACGAAAACGTGAGTTGGGCGAAAAGGGCGATGTGGGCTCCTGCTGTTGTCGAAAAAGATGGCCGCTATTATCTTTTTTTCTCTGCCAACGACGTGCACGAGGGCGAAGTGGGGGGAATTGGAGTGGCGGTGAGCCGAAAACCGCAGGGACCCTACAAAGATGCCTTGGGAAAACCGCTTATTCAGCAAATCGTCAATGGGGCTCAGCCTATCGACCAACATGTGTTCAGGGATGACGATGGGAAATATTATATGTATTATGGCGGCTGGGGGCATTGTAATGTCGTCAGGTTGGCCGACGATTTGCTGAGTATAGTGCCGTTCGATGACGGTACGCTCTTCAAGGAAGTGACGCCTGAAAAATATGTGGAGGGACCTTTCATGCTCAAATACCGTGGCAAGTATTATTTCATGTGGAGCGAAGGGGGCTGGGGACAGCCAGACTATTGCGTGAGTTATGCCATTAGCGACTCGCCATTGGGGCCGTTCCGTCGTATTGGGAAAATCTTGGAACAACATCCTAACGTCGCTACTGGAGCAGGGCATCATTCTGTCATCAGGGGGCGTGGGGAGGACGAATGGTATATCGTCTATCATCGAAGGCCTCTCAACGAGACGGCGGCCAACTCAAGGCAAACATGTATCGACCGTCTGTATTTCGATGACAACGGATATATCTTGCCTGTGAAAATCTCTTTCGAAGGGGTGAAGGCAACAAAATTGAAATAATAATCAAATTCTACGATATGAACTACAACTCGAAAAAGTTATTGGTGGCTCTTTTGATGATGCTGGTCATGCAAAGGGCTTTCTCGGTAGATTTGGCCTACCGTGTCGCATTGAAGAATCCAGGAAATCCAGCAGTGGAATATCAACTCGATAGAGTAAATGGACTGTTGGTGGCACAGAAGGCGATTCCGCTGAACATTAGTGAAACGCTTACAAAAGTGCATGGCAATTACCTCCTCTCGCTTACGCTGACGGCGAGCGAAAAGGTGTATTTCAATATTGGGGTGATGGCAAAAACGGATTTCAACACCGATGATTGTGAATTTTATATGCCTGGCTTCTGGTATCACAAAAACTTGCGCTCTCCAGAACAGGCTCCTTCTTTCCATACATCGAAAAGTTGGAACTTCAGGGAAGACCGGCTTTCGGCTCCGCTTACAGGGGTCTATCATTCACCAACTGGGGCTTCTCTCACGGTGATGAGAATGCTTGACATGCAACTCTCGGATGCCATGCTCACCCATCAGGAGGGCGAGGTGATTCTTTCTGGGAAAAGTTCGATGGGCTATCTGGGATTCGACAATGAAGGGGGGAATGCCCGCCTTTCTTTTGGCTATCCGTTTGTGGAAACACCCAAACGATACATTCGAAAACTGACGCTGGTGAATCCTATCTGCACTTTCGCTAAACTTGACAAAGGGGAGCAAATCACTTTGTCGTGGCTGATACATGAGGCAAAGGCTCCCGACTATGGTGCGTTTGTCGCTGAAACGTGGCAGTATTGCTTCGATGGATTGAATCCGCAACCGATGAGGCCGATATACTCGACTGGGGAGGTGAAGGCTCAACTGTCCAATTATTTTAGAATGGCCTACGTGGACAAGTATCCGCTCAAATATCATTCTGGCATCAGCATCAGGTGCGATGACTGCAAACCGGTGGATCATGTGCAGTTGGGCTTCTGCGGTAGGGTATTGCTCAACGCCTTCAATGCACTGGAATATGGTGAACAGACGGGCGACCAGCAACTGGCAAGCATGGGAAAAGAGATCTTCGACAGTTGGCTCAAATATGGATTCACTGCCAATGGGTTCTTCAAGGAGGATATGCACATCGCGGGGGGGATTCCTGCCGATAAAGATGTGGTACATAGCATTCGTGAGCAGTCGGAGGCGGTCTATGCCGTACTTCATTTCTTGAATTATGAGCGGAAAAATGGGCACATGCATAAGGATTGGGAGACGAAAATTAGGACTTTGCTCAATGCCATGGTGCAGTTGCAAGAGCAGGATGGACATTTCCCAAGGAAATATCGTGACGATGGTTCGCATGTTGATGCCTCGGGGGGCTCTACGCCGAGTGCAACGTCAACATTGGTGATGGGATACAAATATTTTAAGGATAAAAAATACCTTGATGCTGCGAAACTGACGGTGGATTATCTGGAGAAAAACATCATCTCGAAGAGCGACTACTTCTCATCAACACTCGATGCCAACTGTGAGGACA
>CAMKSZ010000139.1 GCA_946415525.1 uncultured Prevotellaceae bacterium
ACATCGAGTTTTGGATGCTCGACCCCTTTATCTATACCAACAGTCAGGCCGATGCCTCGGAATATGGCGGCGACTTCTACATCAACTTGGGCGAGGTGAGCGAGGACGTGCTGCGCGACGGCAAAAAGTTCTACGAGAGCGGCATGCCTGTCGATGGGTCGCAGAGTTTCACGCTCACGCAATGGGGCAAGATTCCTACGCAAGCCAGTGCCACCTATGCCTTCGCCACCACTTCAGGCTCAAGGGCCAGGCAGGACGTCGGATTCAATGGTCTTACCGACCAGGAAGAACAGTCCTTCTCCACTTATCAGGAATTCCTCTCCAGCATTCAGGGGAAGGTGTCGCCGGAGGTGTTCGACAGCATCTTCGCCGACCCTGCCAACGACGACTACCACTATTTCCGTGGCGGCGACTACGACCAAAAACAGGCGTCCATCCTCGACCGCTACAAGCGCATCAACAACCCGCAGGGCAACTCGCCCGACTCCGACATGCGCGAAGAAAGTTACGACACATCCTACAAGACAACGCCCGATGTCGAGGATATCAACCAGGACTACACCCTCAACGAATACGAGAAATATTACCAGTACCATGTCTCCATCCGGCCCGAAGACATGGTCGTCGGCCACAACTTCATCGTTGACAGCCGCGTGGGCAGCGGCACCCTCCGCAACGGACAGCGCTACGACGTCACCTGGTACCAGTTCCGCATCCCCCTCGACCGTTTTGAGAAGCGCGAAG
This sequence comes from uncultured Prevotellaceae bacterium, assembly GCA_946415525.1. Taxonomy (GTDB): domain Bacteria; phylum Bacteroidota; class Bacteroidia; order Bacteroidales; family Bacteroidaceae; genus Prevotella. The sequence continues at coordinate 745 of CAMKSZ010000139.1, forward strand.
GCGCCATTAGCGACTTCACCTCCATCCGCTTCATGCGTATGTTCCTCACCAATTTCAAGAAGCCCATCGTGCTCCGTTTCGGCAGTCTCGACCTTGTCAGGGGCGAGTGGCGTGTCTATACGCAGAACCTCACCAACTCCTCCAACTCAGGCTACATGTCGGTGAGTGCTGTTAATATCGAGGAGAACAACGACAAGACTCCTGTCAACTACGTGTTGCCTCCGGGTATCTCCCGTGTGCAGGACCCCACGCAGCCGCAACTCGTGGAGAGCAACGAGCAGGCTCTCGACATCGTGGTCAACAACCTCAGCACTGGCGAGTCGAAATGTGTCTATAAGAACACAACCCTCGACCTGCGCCAGTACCGCCGACTGCAGATGTTTATCCATGCCAACGCTTTCAACGAGAACACCACCAACCTCAGTGACAACCAATTGGCCGTCTTCCTGCGGCTTGGAAGCGACTATAAGAGCAACTACTATGAGTATGAGATACCGCTGAAACTCACCCCCGCCGGCCACTACGACAAATATTCCTCCACCGACAAGCGCGTGGTGTGGCCCGAGGAGAATATGATTGACATCCCGCTCGAACTCTTCACCTCATTGAAGAAGGACCGCAACCTCGCCAAAATCGAGGGCAGTGCGTCGTATAACCAACTCTTCACCGCTTATGATGAAGACAAACCGTCCAACAAAATCAGCGTTATGGGCAACCCGTCGCTTGGCGAGGTGAAAACCATCATCATCGGTGTGCGCAACCTCTCGGGTGAGGTGAAGTCGGGCGAGGTGTGGGTCAACGAACTGCGTCTCAAGGAGTACAATAACGAAGGCGGATGGGCGGCACAGGGCAACCTCAACATCCAACTCTCCGACTTCGGTACGGTCAACTTGGTGGGACGCTACCGTTCCGAGGGCTTTGGCGGCCTGGAGGATGGCGTGGCTGCCCGCTCACAAGATAATTTCCGCACTTTCACCTTCACCACCAATCTCGAATTGGGCAAGTTCTTCCCCGACAAGGCCAAGGTGTCGGCACCGCTTTACTATACCCTCTCCAAGGAGCACACCATGCCCAAGTACAACCCGCTCGACACCGACATGAAGTTGAAGGACGCCCTCGATGCCATGGAGAAGCATGAGCGCGACTCCATCGAGTCCATCGCCGTCACCAACGTGACCAACTCCAATTTCTCGCTCTCCAACGTGCGCGTGGGCATTGCCACAAAGGGGCACCCCATGCCCTACGACCCAGCCAACTTCTCGTTCACCTATAGCCATGCCCACAGCCGCACTACCGGCGAGACTACCGTCTATGAGAACAACGATGAGTGGAACGGAGCATTGGCGTACTCGTGGACCCCTGTCTATAAGTCATGGGAACCGTTCAAGAAACTCAAGTCGAAGTCGAAATGGTTGGAAATCGCCAAGAGATTCGGCCTCAACTACCTGCCGCAGAACATTGCGTTCAACACCAATATGAGGCGCATCTACAATGAATTGCAGCGGCGCGACATGGAAAACCTTGAAGGGGCGCAACTGCCGCTCTCCTTCAATGAGCAGTTCCAATGGAACCGCGACTTCTCCATCCGTTGGGACTTCACCAAAAACCTGCACATGAATTTCCAGAGTGCCACGAGAGCGGAGATAGAGGAACCTTACACGCCCATCAACAAAGACCTCTATCCCGATAGGTACACGGCATGGAAAGACTCTGTGTGGCAGTCTATAAAGGAGTTTGGAAAGCCTCTCGACTATAATCAGTCGTTCTCGGCGTCGTACCAATTGCCGCTCAACCTGTTGCCCATCTTCGACTGGGTCAACTCCGATGTCAAGTTCAACTCCACCTACAGTTGGGTACGCGGCACCGAATTGGAGACTGGCGTGTCGCTCGGCAACACCATCACCAGCAACCGCACCTTGAACATTAACGGGACGTTCAACCTGCAAAAACTCTACGACCACATACCGTTCTTGAAAAAAACCAACGAGCGTTTTAATAAATCGACCAGCAGCAACCGCAACAACAACAAGAATAACAAGAACACTGCCGCCCAAAAAGACAAGAAAAACGCCAAGAGCGAAAAGGGCAAGGAGGAGGATGACAAGCAGAAAGCCCAACTCCCCAAGAACAAAAACACGTTTGAGAAGGAAATCACCATCAAGGGCGACACCTCTATGGTGGTGAGCCATGGCAAGAAGAGCCGTAGGCTTATCGTGTCGGCTAAGTCGAAGGACGGCAAGGCCATTCCCGTCAAATACAAGATAGTGGATGACAACAAGATAAAAATCATCAACAAGAACGACTCTGCCGTGACCATGAAACTCTCCGTCACCGCCAAGACACCGCTCGACGACCAGAAGTGGTATAAGACGGCGCAGGTGATAGCAAGGGCGCTCATGATGGTGCGCAACATCAACTTCACCTACCGCAACCAGCAGGCATTGTCGATTCCTGGTTTCATGCCCTCTATCGGAAAGGCTTTCGGACAGCGGGGCGGCGACTTGTTGAGCCCGGGCCTCGACTTTGCTTTCGGCTTTGCCAACGAAGACTATATCGGTAAGGCACGCGAGCACGGTTGGCTGCTGGTGAGGGACAGCGTGGCTACGCCAGCCACCACCAACCTGACCAAGGACTTGCAGTTGAAGATGACGCTCGAACCCGCCCGCGACTTCAAAATCGACCTCAATGCCAGCAGGACGTCAACCGATGCACGCAACATACAGTATATGTACGAAGGCACGCCCACCACGCGTAGTGGACAGTTCACTATCACCACCATCTCCATGGGCACCGCCTTCGAGGGGATGGGTGATGCCAACAACGGTTATAAGTCCAATGTCTTCGAGAAGTTCTGCAACTCCTTGGAGTCGTTCCGACAGCGTGTGGAGCAGCGCTATGAAGGGGCTGTCTATCCTGTGGGGACGACACTCGCTGGTAAGACTTTCGACCCAGCCAACGGCGGCGTTGGGCTTTACAGCGCTGACGTCTTGATTCCTGCGTTCCTTTCCAACTACACCAGCATGGGCGGCAACTCACTCGACCTCTTCCCTTCATTGGCGCGCATGTTGCCCAACTGGACCATCCGTTACAGCGGTTTGGGCAAACTTTCGCCTTTCAAGGAGTTGTTCAAGAGTGTCAACGTCAACCATTCCTACAAGAGTATTTTCTCCATCGGTTCGTATTCCAGTTTCAGTTCATGGCGGGAGTACATGGACGATTTGGGCTTCATCATCAATGCCACAACGGGCAACCCGGTGCCCAACAGCATGTTCAATATCTCGACGGCGAGCATCAACGAGTCGTTCTCGCCTCTCTTGGGGGTGGATGTCACCTTGCAAAACAATCTCACCTGCAAGGTGGAGTATAAATCTACACGTGTCATCACACTTAGTACCACCAGTGTCCAACTCAACGAGAACTCCAGCCACGATTGGGTGGTTGGCATGGGTTATAAAATCAATGATTTCAAACTTTTCGGCGGTGGTGGCGCGCGCAAGGTGAAAGGCGCCAAGAAGAAGGGTGGCAACGACGATGACGACAAGAACAAACAGTCGAACTCGAAGACCAGCACCAACAGCAAGACAAAGGGACTCAACCACGACCTCAACTTGCGTTTCGACCTGTCCTATCGCAAACAGGCCAGCATCACCCGTGACATCGCCTCGATGACCAGCCAGGCAAGCAGTGGCAATACGGCCTTCAAGTTCTCCTTTAACGCCGAGTACACCCTCTCGCGCTTGATGACCATGAGTTTCTACTACGACCAACAGACCAACACTCCGCTGTTGACCAGCAGCAGTTATCCCACCACCACGCGCGACTTCGGCTTGAGCCTGAAGTTCTCGCTGACAAGGTGATGGTTCTGCTTCGCCCCTGGAGGGCTTGAAGCAATTTATCTCACTTCTTTCATCATTCCCTCAAGCACGACTGCACGCGTGAGCCGCCGCGTGTAGGCGTAGGGAATGTAGTCGATGGAGGGGATGGGTGCGGTGATTTGCAAGTGGGCTTTCTTGCCCACGGCGATGGAACCGTAGTCGTTGGCGAGTCCCATGGCGTAGGCGGCGTTGAGGGTGGCGGCGTTGATGGCCTCGGCGGGCAGCAGCCGCATCTTGATGCATGCCAGGGAGACGACGAACTTCATGTCGGAGGCTGGCGTGGACCCTGGGTTGCAGTCGGTGGCGAGGGCGATGCCCAATCCGCTGTCGATGATGTGGCGGCCACGGGCGTAGGGCATGTTGAGGAAGAACGAGGTGCCTGGCAACAGGGTGGGCATGGTGGCCGACCCGCGCAACAGAGCGAGGTCGGCATCGCTGGCACTCTCCAAGTGATCGACGGAGAGCGCCCCGTACTCCACCCCGACGGCGACACCGCCCGAAGAGGCCAGTTCGCAGGCATGGATTTTGGGACGCAGGCCATAGCGCGCCCCTGCTTTTAGGATGCGGGCGGTCTGTTCGGGGGTGAAGAAACCACGGTCGCAGAACACGTCCACGAAATCGGCCAGACGCTCTTCTGCCACGGCGGGAATCATCTCATCGACCACGAGATCGACATACGCTTCCTGCCGCCCTGTGTACGCCCTGCCCACGGCATGGGCGCCGAGGAAGGTGGACACGATGCGCACGTTGGATGTTTGTTTCATCCTTCGGATGACCCGCAGGATTTTTAGTTCATCTTCGGTATTGAGTCCATATCCGCTTTTTATTTCCACGCATCCCGTACCAGTAGCCACCATCTCGTCCAACCGGTTCATGGCTGCCTGGTAGAGTTCTTCTTCCGTCATCTCGTGCAACAAGTCGGCGGAGTTGAGGATGCCGCCGCCACGGCGGGCTATCTCCTCGTAGGACAACCCTCGGATTTTGTCGACAAACTCCCCCTCTCGGCTCCCGGCATACACAAGGTGGGTGTGGGGGTCGCACCAACAAGGCAGCACCGCGCCACGATGCACGTCGATGGCTTGGTCGTGCATTGTCTTGCTGTCGAGGTCATCCATCTTGCCAAAGTTGCCGATGCGGTCGCCGTCTATCAAGAGCCATGCGTCCTCCATCACGCCAAGTTCCTTCATCTGTGTTCCTTGCACGAGAAGTCGTTCGCGAGGATGGATGCCGCAAAGGTGCCCGATGTTGAAAAGAAGTGTCTTCATTTGCTCGTTTTATAGGTTCAATTCATAGTCTCTCATGAATTGCACTGTGCGGGCGATGTGTGGGTACATCACTTCGTCGTGCCTAATGAAGGGCACCACCTCACGATATGCCTTGTGGATGCGTTCGATGATGCTGGACGACCGCTCGGGGCGCCTGAAGTCAAGTGCCTGTGCGGCGGTGAACAGTTCGATGGCGAGCACTCTTTCGGTGTTGTCGGTGATGCGGAGCAGTTTGGTGCCGGCATTGGCGCCCATGCTCACATGGTCCTCCTGCCCTTGGGACGTGGGGATGCTGTCGGCGGACGACGGCATGCAGAGCATCTTGCTTTGGCTGACGATGGAGGCAGCGGTGTATTGCGGTATCATGAAACCGCTGTTGAGACCTGGTTCGGCGACGAGGAAACTGGGTAGTCCGCGCTTCCCCGACACGAGTTTGTAGGTGCGCCGTTCCGAGATGCTGCCCAATTCGCTCATGGCGATGCAGAGGAAGTCCATGGGCAGGGCGATGGGCTCGCCGTGGAAGTTGCCTGCCGAGATGATGAGGTCCTCATCAGGGCAGACGGTCGGGTTGTCTGTGGCTGCGTTGATTTCGATATCGACAACGGATTTCACGTATGAGAGTGTGTCTTTCACTGCCCCGTGTACTTGTGGGATGCAGCGGAAGGAGTAGGGGTCTTGCACGTTCTCTTTGTACCGCCAGATGATTTCGCTGTCGCGCAATAGTTGGTTGAGACGCTCTGCGGTGGCGATTTGTCCACGGTGGAACCTCACCAGATGGACGGCGATGTTGAACGGTTCAGGTCGGCAGTCAAAGGCATCCACGGAGAGGGCGGCGATGGTGTCGGCCCAGTTGACGATGCGCTTGGCCTTGATGAGCGACCACACGGCGAAGGCGCTCATGTTCTGTGTGCCGTTGAGCAGGGCGAGTCCTTCTTTCGGACCGAGTCGGATGGGGTCCCATCCCATGCGCCGGAGCATCTCGGCACCCGTCATCCGCTCGCCTTGGTATTCAACCTCGCCCAGTCCGACGAGCGGCAGACAGAGGTGGGCGAGCGGCACGAGGTCGCCCGAGGCGCCCACCGACCCCTGGTCGTAAACGATGGGGTAGATGTCGTTGTTGAAGATGTCGATGAGTCGTTGGACGGTCTCAAGGCGGCAACCAGAATGGCCGTAACTCAGCGACTGCACCTTGAGCAACAGCATGATTTTCACGATGTGGTTGTCCACGCGCTCGCCGATGCCGCAGGCATGCGACATGATGAGGTTGATTTGTAGTTCCGCCATTTGGTCGGCATCGATGTTGATGTCGCAGAGCGAACCGAAGCCTGTGGTGACGCCATAGATGGGCGTGTCGCTCTCGGCAATTTTCCGGTCGAGGTATTCGCGGCACTTCACGATGCGCTCACGGGCGTCGCTGTCGAGTGCCAGTTTGTAGTCTTTGGTGATGATATCGTCGATGAGGTCTTGTGTCAGGTGCGCAGAACTGATGTAATGTATCATGGTGTTGGAAGTCGTCGTTTAGTTGAATGTTTGGAGGATGAGGTCGTCGTCGGCCAGATGGGGGAGGGTGACGGTGAGTCCGGGGGTGCGTGCCATTTCTCGTCGGATGGCGTCGATGCTGCCGTTGTTGCGAGCCCAACTGCGTCGGGCGATGCCGTTGTTCACGTCCCAGAAGAGCATTTCACGAATCTTTTCGTCGCTCTCCTCGCTGCCGTCGATGACCATGCCGAAGCCGCCGTTGATCACTTCGCCCCAACCTACGCCGCCGCCATTGTGCAGCGACACCCAAGTGGCACCCCTGAAGGCGTCGCCGATGACGTTCTGCACCGCCATGTCGGCGCATTTCTGCGAACCGTCGTAGATGTTGCTCGTCTCGCGGAATGGAGAGTCTGTGCCCGACACGTCGTGGTGGTCGCGTCCTAATACGACGGGTGCCTTGAGCCGGCCTTCGCGGATGGCACGGTTGAAGGCTAACGCGATGGCGGTGCGCCCTTGTGCGTCGGCATAGAGGATGCGTGCCTGCGAACCCACGACGAGGTGGTTGCGCCCTGCCTCGCGTATCCAGTGGATGTTGTCGTCGAGTTGTCCGACGATGTCGTCGGTGGCCGTCTTCCGCAGTTCTTCCAACGCTTCGGCAGCGAGGCGGTCGGTGAGTGCGAGGTCTTCTGGGTCGCACGAGGTGCACACCCAGCGGAAGGGGCCGAAGCCGTAGTCGAAGAACAGTGGTCCCATGATGTCCTGCACGTACGACGGATAGCGGAAACGCCCGTCGGGAAGCAAGATGTCGGCACCGGCGCGACTCGACTCAAGGAGAAAAGCGTTGCCGTAGTCGAAGAAGTACATGCCGCGGGCTGTCAACTGGTTGATGGCTGCCACTTGTCGGCGCAGCGAGTCCTGCACGCGCTCCTTGAATGCCTCCGGCTCTTCTGCCATCATCCGTTTTGACGCTTCGAGGGAGAGACCCACGGGGTAGTAGCCGCCTGCCCAGGGGTTGTGGAGCGAGGTCTGGTCGCTGCCCAAATCGACATGGATGCCGTCCTTGGCCAACCGCTCCCAAAGGTCCACCACGTTGCCCACATACGCCATCGATACGGTGCGGCGCTCCTCCACGGCCTTTCGGATGGCGGGGATGAGTTCGTCGAGGTCGTGGTGCAGTTCGTCCACCCATCCTTGTTCAAAGCGCTTGTTGGCGGCCTTGGGGTTGATTTCGGCGACGACGCTCACCACTCCAGCAATGTTGCCGGCCTTGGGCTGTGCGCCCGACATGCCGCCGAGTCCGGAGGAGACGAAGAGCATGCCACGGGCATCCGTCTGGCCGGGGCGGAACTGCCGTCGTGCGGCGTTGAGCACGGTGATGGTGGTGCCGTGGACGATGCCCTGCGGACCGATGTACATGTAGGAACCGGCGGTCATCTGCCCGTATTGGCTTACGCCGAGTGCGTTCATCCTTTCCCAATCGTCGGGTTTGGAATAGTTGGGAATGACCATGCCGTTGGTCACCACTACGCGTGGGGCGCGGCGGTGTGAGGGGAAGAGGCCGAGCGGGTGGCCGGAATACATCACAAGGGTCTGTTCGTCGGTCATCTCGCTGAGGTACCGCATGGTGAGACGGTATTGAGCCCAGTTTTGGAAGATGGCGCCGTTGCCTCCGTAGATGATGAGTTCGTGGGGATGCTGTGCCAC
>CAMKSZ010000140.1 GCA_946415525.1 uncultured Prevotellaceae bacterium
GAATACGACATCTTCAAGGATGAATCTTGGAAAGAAGGCACCCAACCATATTTGCAATCATAAAACTAAGTATTTATGAAAGAAAAAGTCCCCGTCTTCACAAAAGCCATAAAAACCGTTCGCATTCTTTTTTTCTTGCTGACAAGTATGTTTTTTGTATCTTGTGGCGATGAAGAAAAAGACCAAAAGTTGACCTTTATTGGTGACTCGGAAGTAGCCCGATGGGATGTCAAATACTTCTTCCCATCTTATTTTACAGAAAACAAAGGCATATCCGGTGCAGGTATTGCAGATATAGAAAACATGGAAGGAGCAGCCCAAGACAGTTATGCCGTCATCATTTTGGGCACCAACAACATCCGCTCCCTCAGCATGGAAGAATTGCCTGCTTACGCTGAGAGATACATTGCTGGATTAAAAAACCTCAAAGGGACAAGGACATTCCTATTCTCTATTTTTCCACGCAGTTTTGCCTCCGACCCACCAGGCATGAATGCCATCATCAAGGCCTTGAACATCATTATCAAGGAAAAATGCCAGGCCATCCCCAGTTTCACCTATTTGGATGTCTATGAAGATTTAGTAAAAGGCGACGGTATCAATCCTGAATACAGTTATGATGGATTGCATCTTAGCAAACAAGGATATGAAATGATTTCTTGGATATTAAAGAAGGAACTAAAATGAAAAGAACATTATCAACATTGATAGCCATGCTTGCCGTTTGCCTTTCATGGGGGCAAGTATCTGTTGGCACGAGAGACAACCAATATTTTTATGGTTCCTATCAATACAAAGGGTGGAATGTAAAATTGGAAGAGAGCGTCTATGCCGAGAAAATAGGGTTCCAATACCTCAGACTATATGGAGGTTATACATTATTTAACCCAACATGGTCGATTAGTGCCCAGCCCTATTTCGGCAGCACCTACAATGGTGATTACCAAAGCATGGGATGCATGCTTGAAGGAAAATACACCTTGGAAGATAGATATCATTTTGCAGTCGTGGTCAATCCCCATTATGACACAGGCTATAAATATAAAACCAACTTCAAATTGTCCGCCGGAATGGATTTGACCCACCAAATAGGAATCAAGGCCGAATATCAGGAAATGCCCATTTACCGTATGAAAGAAAAGCGAGTGAAAGGCGGTTTCATCTTTAAGACGGGTAATCTTAGCGTAAGCCCCCAATTATCAATCCCCGCGGAAGGTGCCATCAACAATATCCGTTGCATTGTAGATTTCCATTATTGCTTCAAGTAGTATTTTTGATGAAAGTAGTCCATATCGAATCAGGGTTGGGCAACCAGATGCTTAGTTATTGCGAGTATCTGGCTATCAAGAAAATGAATCCCAACGACGATTGTTATATTGAGACAATCATTTATGAACTACCGGAATGTAATGACATCATTTGTCAATGGAATGGTTATGAGTTGAACAACATATTCGGTTTGGACGCTCCCAACATTAAAAACCATTTCAATAAAGAGACATGGGAACGTATCATCAAAGAAATTCGGACAACGGAATTTTGGTTACACAATTGGAACTACCCAGTATATTTTACCAATGCCTTTCGCCATGCAGGAATAGACCTGATAAACATGCGAGGAGACTTTGAAGCACCGGGTGCGACATACATGACCATGCATAGCACGCCACGATATAAGCGCACATTTCTCTTCCAGTATGCCAATTTCATAAGAAAGAAATATTTCCATCGTCCCCCCCAAACCATTGTCCAACCTAACGATTTATTCATAGAGACCGACAAAGACATATTTACAGGTCAACGCCTTACCTTCAAGTATGTAGGCAGTGGGATTGAAAGAATAGAAAAGGAAATAAAAGAACTTTTTACCTTTCCACCTTATGTAGATGAAAGAAACGCATTGGCGCATAAGGACATAACATCTTCGCAATCAGTTGGAATACATGCCAGGAGGGGCGATATGCTCAGTTATAATTTCGATTGTTATTATGGTGGTTATTTCAAAAGAGCAATTAAGTACATCAAGGAAAAAGTGCCATCACCAATTTTCTACATATTTTGCGACCCAGGGAGTGTAGAATGGGCAAAGGAGCATGGTAGCACCTTTGGCCTTGACTTCCATCGTGATATTGTAAAATTCGTCGATTGGAACAAAGGAAATGACAGTTGGCGAGACATGCAATTACTTTCAGCCTGCAAGCACCAAGTCATCACCCGCAGTTCATTTGGCTGGTGGGGAGCCTATCTGAATAGCAACCCCGACAAAATTACATGCTCCCCAGACCCCATCATCAATACCACCCATCATTTTTAGTCAACAAACATGATTCCCAAAGTCATCCATTATTGTTGGTTTGGGCACACCCCACTCCCTCCCCTTGCCGAGAAGTGCATTGCTTCATGGAAAAAATTCCTTCCCGACTATGAAATTAAGGAATGGAATGAAGACAATTTCGATGTAAACATAATTGCATACACAGCGGAAGCCTACGAAGCAAAAAAATACGCTTTTGTTAGCGACTACGCTCGTTTTTGGATTTTATATCGCGAAGGAGGCATTTATTTTGATACAGACGTAGAAGTCATCAAGCCAATGGACGATATTATTTCAAGAGGTCCGTTCATGGGATGCGAGCATGATTCTCTTGAAAACGGTAATTCTATCTTGGTGGCTCCAGGATTGGGGCTTGGCTGTCCACCAAAGATGGATATTTATGACAAACTTCTCTCCATGTATGCCAATCTTCATTTCAAGAATACCGATGGCAGTTACAACATAAAGAACATAGTGCAATACACCACAGAAGCCCTAATGAAAGAAGGGCTTCAGAATAAAAGCGGCATTCAGGTTGTACAGCAAATATACATTTACCCCTGCGAGTATTTCTGTCCCATTAACAATATTACAAAGCGGCTTCAAATTACCAGTAACACCCGTACGATTCACCACTATATGAGTTCGTGGCGTGACAAATCTGCTTTTGAGAAGTTCAAAGAGTTTGTCAGACAATTTCTTCCAGACTCGTGGCTTCTTTATTACAATAAGAAGAAGCATGTTAAGCAATAGGTCAGTAACAACCAATCATTGGCATGAGAATAATATATATTGGCCCCATCGCCCAGCCAGGTAAGCCGGCAATAGGAGGTTATGAAGCAGCCAATAGGAAAAACATCGATGCGCTCAAGAACAAGGGGATAGAGGTGGTGGAAATCCCCAATCCTCTCATCAAGTACCAATACGGCAGTATTGCAAAAATAGCGTATGTCAAGTTGTTGCTCATTCCCTTCAAATTATTGAAGTACCGCTTTAGCAAAGGTACTATCATACACACCACACCACTATACAAGAACTTATTATGGCCATCCGTTCTTACCGTTTGGGCAGCCAAGCGTTTACGGCTACCAATTCTTGTGGATATCAGGGCTGGATCCTTGATCAAACTTTCCAAGACGAAGTCGAGTCTTTGGCACCGTGGTGTAAGGTATATGCTCAATGCTGCCGATGCAGTGACTGCCGAAGGGAAATCCTATGTAGAGGACATCCCCTCCACTTTTAGAATAAATAAAAAAATCCATTACCTACCCAACATCACCTTTTGTCCCCAAGGAGAATTCAAGCCAAGGCATGAAAGCCATATCAACATGATCTATTTCGGACGAATAACCCGTCAGAAAGGAACGGATCTTCTACTTGACATGATGCACTTGCTCGACGATAAATACCGCCTTTATCTGGCGGGCAACATTCTCAACGACATCTCACATAAGGAAATCGACCAAGACCAGGTAATATATTTGGGTTCACTCCCCCAAAAAGAACTTTTGAAGCAATTGGCACACATGCACATATTCCTCTTTCCCACCAAATGGTTTGGAGAGGGTCAAAGCAATTCACTAATAGAAGCCATGCAGCAAGGGCTCATCCCCATCGTCTCAGACCATGGTTTCAACAAGGATGTTGTGGACGATTGCGGCATTGTCCTCCCGATGCATTCCAATGCCACAGATTACGCCAACGCAGTTGTCAAAGTATCACAAAGCGATATGGCAGTCATGGGGAAAAGTGCCATGGAGCACATCAAAGCACACCACAACATCAATGACTGGATAGAAAAACTGATTAGCATTTACAAAGAAATCATCAAATAGCAATGAACATCAGCATCTTCGGATTAGGATATGTGGGCTGCGTGGGTGCGGCCTGTCTGGCGAAACTCGGGCATAGCGTTGTCGGCGTGGATGTCAATGAGAACAAAGTGCGGCTCATCAACGAAGGCAAGCCCACCATCATCGAGGAAGGCATCGCCGAACTGTGCGAAGAAGCCCACCACGCCGGGCGTATGCGCGCCACCACCAGCGCAGCAGAAGCCGTGGCCGCGACAGACATCTCGTTTATCGTCGTTGGAACCCCGTCGAGCAAGGAAGGACACCTCAACCTCAACTACATCTTCACGGTAGCCGAGCGCATCGGCAAGGCACTGAAAGACAAGGACACGTTCCACGTGGTCGCCATCCGCTCCACCGTGCTGCCCGGCACCAACGACAAGGTAGGCGACATCATCGAGCGCGAGAGCGGCAAGCGCCGCAACGTGGACTTCGCCGTGGTGAGCAACCCCGAATTCCTGCGCGAGGGTACCAGCGTGAAAGACTACTTCCACCCACCCCTCACCCTTGTGGGCACCGACAACGAACAGGCAGAGCAGATGTTCCGCGAACTCTATAAGGACATCGACGCCGAATTCGTGAGCACTGACATCAAGGTGGCAGAAATCATGAAATACGTGAACAACACCTACCACGCGCTGAAAATCGTCTTCGGCAACGAGGTAGGCAACATCTGCAAGGGCCTCGACATCGACAGCCACAAGGTGATGGAGATTTTCTGCAAGGACCGACAACTCAACATATCGCCCTACTACTTCAAGCCCGGCTTCGCCTATGGCGGTTCGTGCCTGCCCAAGGACATGAAGGCACTGCGAACCCTCGCCCACGACCTTTATGTCGATGTTCCCGTCATCGACAGCATCCATCCGAGCAACGAAAAGCAGAAGGACAACGCCGTGCAGGCCATCATGGCCAAAGGCAAGCGCAAGGTGGGCATCCTCGGACTGAGTTTTAAGTCCGGCACCGACGACCTTCGTTGCTCACCCATCGTCGATGTGGTAGAACGGCTCTTGGGCAAGGGTTGCGAGATACGCATCTACGACAAAAACGTGGTGGTGAGCGAGTTGACCGGCACCAACAAAGATTTCATCATGGCCAAGATTCCCCACCTCCAACACTTCGTGACCTCCGACCTCGACGAGGTATGCCGACAGTCCGACCTACTGGTAGTGACCAACAAGGAGAAGGAATTTGAAGACATCCTCGACCGCTATCCCGGCAAAGTGGTCATCGACTTGGTTCGCCAGTGGAACGAAGTAGATTACGACGGCCATTATGAGGGACTGTCATGGGGCGACATCAACCGCAACACAGCAGCCCAACAAAAAGAAATCGAAAAAGACTTCCGACAAACCGACTTCTGACACTTCAGGTGTGTTGCTATAGTCCTATTTTTATTTAAGGCAGATGGATAAGTGGAAATGGTATTTGAACCGATTGCGAGCCATGAGTTTGGCAGAGGTGGTTTGGCGCATCGCCCAAAAGTGGGAAGAACGCCGTGAACGCCATTTCGCCCAGCACCCCATTAGTGTCAGCGACCATGTGTTCAATCCACGGTTAACCCACCTTACACTCGACCCACACCACCTTGGCATCGCCTTCGAAAGCAGCAGACACACACAAAACAGCACCATCCACCTGCTCGGCGACTACGACTACGAGACCTACAAAACCCGTTGGCACGCAGGATTCCAAACCAACAACGAGTGGCCGAAGACCTTTGCCTATGACCTTGACTATAAGCAAAACGACCGCATTGGCGATGCCCGTACTAATTGGGAGTTGAACCGACACTTTCAATTTGCCCTTTTGGCCAAGAACTTTTTCTTTAGCCGAGACGAGCGCTATTTGGGGGAATTGGCTATTTTAGTTGACGATTGGACACGCGAGAACCCATTTCTGATGGGCATCTCCTGGACCAGCGTGATGGAAACCGCCATCAGAGCCATCAATTGGATGTATGCCTTAGCATTCGTCAAAGCCTTTGGCAACGAAGACAACTTGGTGCGCTCCCTAAACACCGGCATCGTCAACATGCTCGACCATGTGGAACGCCATCGTTCTCGCTACTCTTCCGCCAACAACCACCTCATCGTAGAAGCCGCCTCCCTCGCCATCGGCGGTTACGCTCTCGGCTATGCCCCCTGGCGTGAGACAGGCATCGCCATCATGACAGAAGAACTGTCCCGCCAAAACTGCGAAGACGGCGTAAACAAAGAGATGTCTCTCCACTACCAGATGTTCGTGATGGAGGCATACGCGCTGACCGCCCATTGCATCACAGCCAATGGCGACATAGTGCCCGACAGTTGGATAGACTATCTCCAACGGATGTGCACATTCGTCAGCCATTCCAGTTTCGACGCCACACATGCGATGGCCTTTGGCGATGACGACGAAGGCAAGATTCTCGACCTGCAAGGCGGTGCGAATAATAGTACCGACCACGTGCAGCAACTTTGTTCGCTCATAGTAGGACAGCGTTTTTCCCCTTTCGACCACCTCTCCGAAACTGTGAGATGTCTCTTTGCCAAACAAGCCATCGATCATATCCAGGCACTCCCTCTCTACAACACCGGCGACGGAAAAAGTTTTCCCATTGGCGGCTATACTTTTATGCGCAGTCATGACCAACGTATGCTTATCGGCATCGACCACGCCCCTTTGGGATTCGGTGCCATCGCCGCCCACGGACATGCCGACGCACTCAGTTTCCAACTCATGATAGACGGGCAGTCCATTTTTGCCGACCCCGGCACCTATATCTACCACTGCGACATCGCCTCGCGCAATGCCTTCCGCCAAACCCTCCACCATAACACCGTCGCCGTGGAAGGTCGCGATCAATCCGAGATGCTTGGCGCCTTCATTTGGGGAAGGAAAGCCCACTGCCGCCTCATCAATCAACAAGATGACGGACAGCACTGGACCCTCACCGCCGAGCATGACGGTTATGCCCCCATCATCCACTGCCGCACCTTCGACTTCAACAAACAAGAACGCCGCCTTACCATCATCGACAAGATGAGTAGGGAATGCCACTACACCGTCACCTTCGTACTCTCGAAGGAGTGCACGGTGGACAACAGCGACGGCTGTCTCCTCATCCGCCATGGTAGGATAAGTTGCCAACTACAGCCACCCAGCGACACCACCATTAGCATCGACACCGTGGAACTGTCGGAACACTACGGTACCAAGGCCCCCACCACCGCCATCCGGTTCCACTGCCATCACCCACAAGCCATAACTACCATAGCCATCCTATAAGGATAGCCTTCATATTAAGGATAGCCATCCCCATCCAACCCATCATGAACAACAAAAGGAAAGTACTAATCATCGTTGAGAACCTACCCGTCCCGTTCGACACCCGAGTCTGGCAAGAAGCCACCACTTTGGCAGAAAACGGCTATGAGGTATCGGTCATCTGCCCCAAGGGTAAAGGCTACGACAAAGACTACGAATACCTGAAAGGTGTACACATCCACCGCCACGACCTGCCCGCCGAAGGCAATGGCGCCCTCGGCTATGCACGAGAATACTTCTGCGCCCTGCGCGAAGAGTTGCGCCTTGCCCGCCAGATTTACAAAAAACGCGGTTTCCACGTCATCCACGGATGCAATCCCCCCGACGACATTTACATGGTGGCCCAACGTTTCAAGAGCAAAGGCGTGGACTATGTCTTCGACCACCACGACATCTGTCCCGAACTATTCGAAGCCAAGTTCGGCAAAGCCTCCGGTTTGCTTTATCGCAGTCAGTTGTGGTTGGAGCGACAGACCTACCGTCACTGCACCTTTGCCTTTGTGACCAACGAGAGTTACAAGCGCATCGCCATTGAGCGCGGCGGAATGAAGGAAGAAGACGTCTTCGTGCTGCGTAGCGGACCAAAACTGGAGCGCCTCCGCATCACCCCCCCGAAGCCCGAAATCAAGCGCGGCCGACGCTACATGGTAGGTTATTTGGGCGTCATCGGCCAACAAGAAGGCATCGAATACCTGCTCGAAGCCGCCCGCCACATCAAGGAAGACCTTCATCGCGACGACATTTTCTGGGGCATCGTCGGCGGCGGTCCCCACCTCGACGCCCTCCGCCGCCAAAGTCACGAGATGGGACTCGACGACATCCTCGAATTCACAGGCCGCGTCTCCGACGAGGTACTGCTCGACTACCTCAACACCGCCGACGTGTGCGTGAATTCCGACGAATACAACGCCATGAACGACAAGAGTACGATGAACAAGATATTGGAATACATGGCCTTGGGCAAGCCCATCGTGCAATTCGACCTCACCGAAGGCCGTTATTCTGCACAAGAAGCCTCCCTGTACGCCGAGCCCAACAATGCCCACGACATGGCCGCTAAAATCATCCAACTTTTGGAAGACGAGCCATTGCGCCAGCGCATGTCAGAGTACGGACGGCACCGCATCGTCAGCGAACTCAGTTGGGAACACACCAGCAAAGCCCTTCTTGAAGGCTACGACCGCTATTTCAAGCGCCGTGGACTGTAACCCCACCCCATAGCATTCAAAATAATCATTAATAAAAACCAACTACTATGTTTGACCTCTTTCAAGCCTATCGAACATTCTTTGGCAAGGGCGATGCCCTTTACCAATTGTTTTCACCCTACCGCATTTGTCCCCTTGGCGCCCACGTCGACCACCAACACGGTCTGGTGAGCGGTTTTGCCTTCGACAGCGGCATTGAGTTTCTCTTCTCCGCCACCGACACCGGTAAAGTGGAGATGTGCTCCCTTTCGTTTGAAGGACTGATGACCTTCAACGTTCGCAGAGAGATTGACTCCAAGCA
>CAMKSZ010000141.1 GCA_946415525.1 uncultured Prevotellaceae bacterium
CTCCCATTCGTGGGACTGGAGGGGTTAACATCGCCCCTTGCATGCCATAGGCCAAAAATGTTCAAGATATTTGGTAGGTGTTTAACCCTGTCAAGCACCCCCTCTGGACACCCCCTTTTGTGCAGGTTTTTAGAAAATTTGTGCAGAATTTGTGCAGAAAGCCTGTTAAAAAAAAGGAAGTGCTTGAAAATCAAGCACTTCCGATTTGCATTTGTCGGGATTACTGGACTCGAACCAGCGACCTCGCGCCCCCCAGACGTGTGCGCTACCAACTGCGCTAAATCCCGATTTTGCGAGTGCAAAGATAGGGACAAAAAATGAATTGACCAAATTTTCTAATGCTTTTTTTGGATTTTGAGGCTTTTTTCTACTTTTGGAGGAACAAATACTGAATAAATACGGCAATAGCGATGATTTTAGAACGCCTTTTGACATTGAATGATGGCGTGAAACGGTCGGAAAACGCCGTGGGACAGATAGGGCGAATTGCCATTTTTGAAAAAGAAGCACCCAAAATCTTCGTCTTTTCGATTAAATTCACTAATTTTGTTGGCTGTAAACGAGAAACAATGATAGGAAATGGACGCTTAACCTCTCTTTAAACAAAAAGCACCACCCAAATCTAAAAAAAACAGTAATCCACGAATCGACATGATACCTTCCTATATTGTAGCACCACTTGTTGGCGGCGTGATTGGCTACATCACCAATGCGCTTGCCATCCGCATGCTGTTTCGTCCCCATCATCCCAAATTCTTCTTAGGGCACCAAATCCCGTTCACGCCCGGCATCATCCCCAAGGAGAAGAGTCGCATCGCCGCCTCTGTGGGTGAAGCCATCAGCGAGAACCTGATGAACGAAGACGTGATGCACCGCAGTTTGCTCTCCGACGAGATGCTCTCGAAAATTCGGGAGGCCGTAAGTTCGTTCTTCGCCCGACAGCAGCAGAATCCCGAGACACTCCGCCAGTTTCTGTCGCACTACCTTTCCGAAGAGGAAATCTCGCAAATCGCCTCAAAATGCGAGGGCGACCTGACGACCATGATTTCCAAGAAATTGGCGAACAGCGACGTGGGCGACAAGATAGCCCATGCCGCCGTAGCCCATGTGATGTCGAAGATGATGCATTTCGGCAACGGCATTGGCGAGGTGCTCAAGGACAACGGCATCGGACACGGCGGAGGTTTCGGCGACAAGGCCAAACGCTTCATCGGCAGGGTGTTTGGCCAAACAGCCACCGACACCACAAAAGATTTCATCAGTGCCTTGGCCGAACCAGTGGAGCACGCCCTTTCCAACAACATCAACGAGATGCTCGACAAAAATTCCGCCGACATTGTTGGCGGCCTCATCACCCAAGAGACAGGCACGCTGCTCTCCACCCCGATGAAGACACTGTTAAAAGACCGCGACGACGACATCCGCCAAGCCACCGACTCCATCGTGTCGCTCTACATAAAACTCATCAAGGAGCAACTACCCAAGATTCTCGCCGCCATCAACATCAGCAAAATCATCGAGGACCGCATCAACGACATGGACATGGCCGAGGCCGAGCGCCTCATCTTCGAAGTGATGGACAAGGAACTGAAAGCCATCATCTGGCTCGGTGCCGGTTTAGGATTCATCATGGGATTCATCAACTGCCTGCTATAGTCGGCAAGTCCTCCATAAAGACCGAAAAGAAACTAAATATGAGCAAACTCCAAGAGAACGAAAAATGCGGTTCGTACGTTGTGCAAACCTTCATCAAGAAAGGCATGTACGACGAGACCTATTTTGTGACCGACCCCCAGGGGACGCGCCATTTTCTGAAACTCTTCCTCTCCGACGAAGTGCCCTCCGTCGCCCAGGACAGCCACGGACAGATACTCGAGATTGTCTATGCAGAACGCCTCAACCATCCCAATGTCATCAAACTTGAGGAGAAAGGCCTCGTCTTCATCGATGGCGTCGCCAACCCGTTCATGGTGACATCCTTCATCGCCGGCGAGTTATTGGAAAGCCACCTGTTTTCCGGCCATCGTTTCGACGTGGACACCACCCTCGCCTTCTCGATGTGCATGCTCGGCGCCCTCTCCCACCTCCATGGCCAACAGTTGATGCATTGCGACATCACCCCCCGCAACATCATCTACAGCGAGGCGGACGGCACCCCCAACGCCACCCTCATCGACTTGGGGCACCTCTCACGCCACCCCCTCGACCAAATCACATTCCTTACAGCCGACCTTGAACCCTGGTACCGTGCCCCCGAGACCTTCCGCGGACAGTTTGGCCCCGAGAGCGACATCTTCTCCCTTGCCGCCGTCATCTACACGATGCTCTACGGTCAAGCCCCATGGAAAGACGACTCACTGAGCGACACCGACAACGAAGCCACCATCCGCTCCAAGGTACACATGGCACGGAAAAAACCACTCACGTTCGACGGCCGCGACGACGTACCCCAATGGTTGAAGGCGGCGCTCACGGAAGCCCTTCAGTTGAAGCCAGACTACCGTTTGAAATCCGCCGACCTCTTCATGCAACTCCTTACCAAGAAGGGAAAACAGACCGACGAGGAAGGAAACAAGAAAGAATCCCCCGGAGTCAAGAACACCACCGGCGACCACCCCGACAAGAAGGAAGACAAGGAGCGCCGCGACCGCGGCCAGGTATCCACCTCCGCCGAGTTTATCAAGCCCCAAGGCAATGGCTTCGCCGACGTAGCCGGCATGGACGACCTAAAGTTGCGCTTGCAGCAGCGCGTGTTGTTCGTGCTCAAGAACAAGGAGAAAGCCCAAGTCTATAAGTTGACACCCCCCAACGGCATGCTGCTCTACGGTCCCCCGGGCTGCGGCAAGACCTATTTTGCCCAGAAATTCGCAGAAGAGTCAGGTTTCAACTGCTGTTTCGTCAAAGGCTCCGACCTTGGCAGCACTTTCATCCACGGTTCTCAGACGATGATTGCCGACCTGTTCGACAAAGCGCTCCAGAACGCCCCCGCCGTGGTATGCATCGACGAGATAGACGCCCTCTTGCCCGTTCGCGGCACCCGTGGCCTTGAATACACTTCAGGCGAAGTGAACGAATTCCTCTCCCAGATGAACGAGTGCGGCAAGCGCGGCATCTTCGTCGTGGGCACCACCAACCGTCCTTCACTCATCGACCCCGCCGCCCTTCGCAAGGGCCGTCTCGACATAGTGGAATATGTGCCCGCCCCCGACCTTCCGACCCGCAAGTTGATGTTCGACCTCTACCTGAAAGACCGTCCCTGTTCGGAGATAGACACCTATGAACTCGCCACTTCGACCGAGCGCTATGTGGCCAGCGACATCGCCTACATCGTCAACGACGCCGCCCTCATCGCCGCCCTTCGCGACGAGCCCATCAGCCAGGAGACCTTGAAGAAATGCATCAAGAACACCCAACCCTCGCTCAACGAGAAGTTGATGGAAGAATACAAGAAAATCAACAAGGACTTTGAGAATGGGCGGTCGCACCGTACCAGCGTTGGTTTCCAAGCCATTCTCGACCAAGATTTACAGCCATAATCCCCGGTGCCGACGGTCATACCGCCGCCCGCCCTCTACTACATATACATGGACATCAGCCAATACACCGACAAGGAAATCGTGGCAGGCCTTCTCCGACGCGACAAGGCCATCACCATCGCCTATCTCTACGAGAAGTGCTACCCCCTCTTCAAGGCCCTTTTCGAGAAGTACGACACCGACTGCGAAAACTGCATCGAGTTCATCAACGAGATTTACGTCTATATCATGGCCAAGAGCAGCAAGAGCGATTTGAGCAAACTTGAGGCTTTCGGCTTCAAATGCCAGTTCATCTACTGGTTGAAGATTGTCTCCGAGAACTACTGCCACACGTTATTCAAGAAAAGCAGTTACCAGACGAACAAACTTACCGACGGAGGTGATAGTTTATCCAAACTTCCCCACTCTATTATAATAGAGTCGCACGAGATATCCCTTAAGGATGCCGAGACCATCCTGCTCATGATGCCCAACCGTCGTTACAGCCAGTTGATTCGCCACCGATATTTGGAAGAGCACACCAACGAAGAGACCGCGGCTCTGCTGGGCATGAACATCAACAACTACTATAATAAGCATCGGCTTGCTAAGGCACAGTTCAGGAGCATGCTGATTAAGGAAGGACTATTATGAAAAAAGAAGTAGATTTATACGCAGAAGTGTTGGGAGCCTATTTGGAAGACAGGCTCCCCAAAAGCGAGATGTCGCTGGTGAACAAGGTGATAGCCTCGGACATCGACATGGAAACCATTCTCGCCGAGATGGAGCAGACCGCAGCCCTCTGCGACCTATCGAGCGACCTCCACGAGGATTTCCCCAACTTTTCCGACAAATTCGTGCTGCCCACGGTGCCAGAGCCCCCATCGGATAGTTCACCAAGCATCCCAGGTGCATTTTAACACAAATTCATCACTAAAAAGAATAGTTATGGAATCATCTTTGAAACTTTACGAACAATGGCTCACTGATAACGGCCTTATCCACAACATTGACGAAGACGGCGACCTGCACTTCAAGTACCAGATGTGCAATTTCTTCATCCTCAACCCCCAAGAAGACGACCAGTTCCTGCACATCATCCTCCCCAACATTTGGTCGATAGAAAGTGAAGAGGAGCGCATGAATGCCCTTAAGGTCGCCAACGAACTCAACATGGGACGAAAAGTGCTGAAGGTGGTCGTCGGCGAGTCGAACACCACACTCACCGTTGAGATGTTCATCGACCAAACCCCCGACGTCGAAGACTTCATGGAGCGCCTGCTCGACATCCTCATCGAAGGTCGCCAACTCTTTGCCAAGAGGATGCATGATCTCATGAAAGAGTGAGATGTCGAAAGCGCTGAAATACGTTTTCATCCCCCTTCTCGCCCTATTGCTTGCCCTGCAGTTGCGCGAGAGTGTCGGCATCGTGAAGGCCATCTTCTTCCCCACCCCACCTATGACGGTTACAGGCAATCTCGACATGTACCTATGGACGGCTGTGGGAGCGGTGGCCTACACGTTGCTACGCGGTTTGCTACGCAAGAACATCGTCTGGTTGGAAACCTTCTCCCACGAACTCACCCATATCGTGGTGTCGTTGATGCTTTTCCGCAAGATTCACTCTTTCAGGGCCGGCCAGGGCAGCGGCGAGGTGACGACGAGCGGCAGCGACGTCAGCCGTGTCTTTGTGTCGCTCGCCCCCTATTGCCTACCCATTTTCACCTACCTGCTGTTGTTTTTCCGTCCCCTTATCAAGGCAGACAGTCTCTATGTCTATGACATCCTCGTAGGCATAAGCATCGCCTTCCATGCCATCTGTTTCAAGACCCAAACCGGCAATCACCAGCCCGACATCAACCGTTTTCCCCTCTTTTTCTCCTACCTCTACATCGCCGCCGCCCTGCTCTTCAACCTCAACACCATTTTGGTGTCGTATTGGAGCAGCAAGAACGTGTTCACCGCATTTGTCTATTCCCTCCAGAGCATGTGGGAAGGCACGACATCGTTTATCTCATTGATTACATAGCATGGCCACAGGCAAGCAATCCACCAACAAGAAACGACCCTCGGGCAGAAAAGGCACGAAGCGGAAAGGCAAGTCAAGATGGAGCGCGAAGCGCATCGTCTCGACGGTCGTCAGTATCGTGTTTTTCCTTGCGCTGTGGAGTTATCTGAGTCCCAGCACCTGGCGGATGTTCAAGTCATGGATAGGCATCGAGGAAGTGTTAGGTTTGGGCAATGGCGAATACCACGGCATCGATGTGTCGAAACACCAAGGCAAGATAAACTGGAGCCTGGTCGCCACCGACCCCAACATCCATTTTGTCTATATCAAGGCCACCGAAGGGCGCACATTAGTAGATAAACGCTACGACTACAATATCCGCGAAGCCCGGAAAGCCGGTCTGAAAGTGGGCAGTTATCATTTCTTCACGAGCCGCAGGAGCGCACAGGAGCAATTCGAGAATTTCCGCAAGCACGTGCGCCATTCCGAGCAAGACCTCATCCCGATGGTGGACGTAGAAGAGTCGGGCTGTCGTAACGCCAGCCGCGAACAGTTGCAGCAAAGCCTAAGCGAGTTCATGGAATTGGTACGCCAGGAATACGGCAAGTACCCCTTGCTCTACAGTCAGTATCGATTCTACAACGAGAAGTTGGCCCCCGAATTCAACAAATACTTCATCTTCATGGCCCGTTACAGCGACACCGCTCCTGTGCTGAAAGGAGACGGCCGTCACAACATCTGGCAATACACCGAGCGCGGCAAGGTGAACGGCATCAAGGGCCATGTCGATCTCGACCGTTTCGTCAACGGCACGAGTTATCGTGACATAGCACTTTGACGAAACCGACGAAAAAAGGCGGTTCCTGTATCGCATTGCACAAGAACCGCCCTATTGTCAAGCCGGAATCATTCAGACAACATGGTAACTTCTATGCAACGTTTGGCATCGAGCATTTTTCGAGCCATCTGCTGCACGTCGGCAGCGGTCGTCTGTTGCACCATGAGTTTGTAGTCACGGTCGAAGTCTGCCCCGTCCTCGATGATGTGCCATGCCACATAGTCCCAATAGTCGTTGGTGATGGCCATTTGGTCGTATTGTTTCACCAAGTATTCCTTCACCTTCTGCATCGACGACTCCACCGGTCCGTATTTGGCAATGTTCTCCAACTGTTGGTAGATGATGGGGTTGAGTTCCTCATACCGTTTCGGATCCGCATTGTAGGAGATGCGCAGCGTCGTGTTGGGCACATCGTCCTTGTCCAGGTCGAATCCCACGCTGACGCCATAGGTGCCCCCCTTCTCCTCTCGCACCGAGTCGGTATAGGCAATCTGCAGCACCCGTTTGAGGAAATCCAGCGTCAGGTCGCTCTTGGGCGAGAACTCCACGTCGGCAGTGTAGTAAATGCAGACATTCGCCAGCGGAGTAGCCTGCTTTTTGAAGAACTTGTGCACCGACTTGCCCCCCACGATACGCGGCACCTTTGTGAAGTCGGTCTTCTCATGCTTGTTGGTAGCAGGCAGTGTGGCAAGATACTGGCAGAGCAAGGGTTTGAGTTCATCCATCTTTACGTTGCCGATGATGACGGTGTTGAAGTTGGCAGCGTCGCTGAAGCGCTCTTTGTAGATTTCGAGGATGCGGTCGTAACTGACCTTGTCGAGTGTAGCCTGCTTCACCGGTTCGAGTCTCGGGTGATGGTCGAAGAGGATGGCATTGATGGAGTCGTTGTAGTCCACTTTCGGACTTGCATTCCTATTGGTGAGGAAAGAGCGAGTGCGGTTGATGAGTCCATCGAAAGCCACGTCGTCGCGCCTTGGTTGCGTGAAATAGAGATGAGTAAGTTGGAACATGGTGCTGAGGTCCTTCACCGACGACGAGGCAGAGATGCTCTGTCCGAGCGACCCCACCGACGGGCTGACCCTCACTGTTTTTCCCTTCAGCATTTTCCGCAGCGTGAGTTGGTCGAAATCGCCCACGCCCCCCTCTGTGACGCCGCTTGATATGAGCGAGAAGTTGGGAATGTCCTCATCGGGATAGAGCGAGGTGCCACCATCCGCCCTCATGACCATCTGTATGGCATCCGCTTGGAAGTCGGTAGGCTTGACATACACCTTCATGCCGTTAGAGAGCGTAAGCACGGTGAAGCCGTGTTCGCCTGTCTTTTCATCGACGATGGAGCCAGGTGCGGGCAGTGTCGCCATCAGTTGGTCCGCCATTTTCTCCTCCACGTAGGGTGCATAGGCTTGCAGTTGTGCAGCCCTGACCACCTGTTTCAGCGTAGCCGCCGACGGGATGTCCACTTCCTCCTTGTCGGGTCCATAAACCGCCAGCACTTGGTTGTTGTCGGAAATGAGTTCGCGCACCGTCTTGTTCACCTCGTCGAGCGTCACCTCCTTGTCAAATTTCTTCACGAGTTGGTAGTTGTCATCGACGGAGATGAGCGGTTCGGCAGAGAGGAAGTTGTTCACGCACCTATTGACGAAATAACTGTTCTTTCTATCGTTGCGCTCCCTCCACTGTCTTTCGGCAGCGTTCAGGTAGAGTTTTTTTGCACGCTCCAGTTCGGTAGCGGTGAATCCATGTTGTCTTGCCCTTTCGAGCGCCCCCACGCCCGAGATGATGCCGCCCAAGATATTGTCCTGTTTGCAACTGATGTTCATGGAGAAAGCCTCTTTGGTGCGGCTGACGAAGAACGAGCCCATCCTGCCCGTGGCGCTCATGAAAGGCGGGTCGGCCTGTTGGCGGATTTCAGCCAACCGGTCGTTGAACATCGATGAAATCAAGTCGCCCACATAGTCGTCCCTGAGATAAGCCTCGGTGTTTTTCTCCTCATCAGGCGTGGGGTCATGCTTCATGTAGAGATGAGCCAGTACGATGGGTTGCTCCTTGTCGCGCTGTATGGCCACAATCATCGTGTCGTTGTCTGCCACGGGATAATAGATGCGCTCCGCCCTGTTTTTGGGAAGAGGTATCGAGCCGAAGAGTTTCTTGATTTTACGCTCCACCTTGTCCACATCCACGTCGCCCACGACGACCACCGCCTGCAAGTCGGGGCGGTACCATTTTTGGTAGTAGTCGCGCAGGTCCTTATAAGGGAAGTTGTCCACCACGTCCATCGACCCGATAGGCATGCAGTCCTCGTATTTAGACCCTTTGTAGATGGTCGGCATCACATCCTCCATCATCCTCTGCATCGCCATGCCAGCCCTTCGTGTGCGCCATTCCTCGTGGATGACCCCTCTCTCCTTGTCGATTTCCTTATCCTCCAGCAAGATGTAGTGGCTCCAGTCGTGTAGCACGAGCAAGCAAGAGTCGAGTATGCCCTCTCGTTTGAGCGGAGCCGAACCGATGTGATAGACCGTCTGATCGACACTGGTATAGGCATTGAGGTTGGCACCAAACTTCACACCGATGGTCTCGCACCAAGGCACGA
>CAMKSZ010000142.1 GCA_946415525.1 uncultured Prevotellaceae bacterium
CCCTCGAAGAACGAGCACAGCGTAGTGGTGAGCAGCGACTTGCCGAAGCGGCGGGGACGACTTAGGAAGATGTACTTGCTCAGTTGTTGCATCCGCCACATCAAGTCGGTCTTGTCGATATACACATAGCCTCCCCGGATGATTTCCGAGAACGTTTGGATGCCTACAGGATATCTTCTTCTTTCTGTCATGGTGCTGCCTATTTGGTTTCGGCTGCTAAGATAGGGAAAAAAAGTGAGATTTCCAAATCAAACCTAAAATCTTGACGGGCAGACCGCCAATTATTCAAAGGTACAAGGCAAGGCCAGCAACTGATACATCATGGTGCGGGCCATGCGGATATGGCCGGCATCGTTGGGATGGAGTTGGTCTTTCTCGTTATGGCAATAGATAATGTGACTGTCGGCCAAGGGATAGAAGCCACAGGCAGCGTTGAGGTCAATGACGGGCACCGCCCAGATATTGCCGGCTTCCTTCACGCTCTGCACATAGGCGTCAACCCACTCGCCAATTTCGTTGGTGTATGACTCTGTCGGTTGGATGTTTTTCTCGTTGCCATAGAAATAGCCACGATGGATGGGCGTGATGAGCACCACCTGCTTGGCAGGAAACATCTCCTTGATGCGCTTCATGGCGATGTTGATGCGCCCGCGATAGGTGTCCTTGTTCATCGAAGGCGTGCGATGACGGCGGAGCACATTGGCTTTCGGGCGATGTACGGCGGCCTCCACGGAGTCCTCGGCGATGGTGTACCACTCGCCAATGGGTACGGCAGCGTTGAAGTCGTTGGTGCCGATGAAGATGAGAATGGCATCGAAGTCGTCGCCATGCTCCGCCTTGAGTTTCTCGGCTTGGTTGGGGATGTCGTTCCACTGCCGACCGCTGATGGCATAGACGTAGGGTTCTATCCCGAGCCAGTCCTGAAGGAAATTCCACCACTTGCGCTTCGAACCGCTGTTGCGGGGGTCGGTGATGCTGTCGCCGAAATAAGCCACTTTCTTCCCTTGCCAAGGATGCTGGATGAGAGCCTGTGCACTGGTGTTGAGACAGAAGGCCAAACAGGCCATGGTGAACAATATACTTACTTTTCTCATGATGGTTATGGTTGTAGTTTGTCGTCTGTTGTATGAACCCGAGGAGGGTGGCGCTGCGGATTACTTCTGATGGCGAAGCATCCACTCGGCGGTCTGTTCCATGGCGAAGCCATAGCGGCGCAGAGAGTCGTGGTGGGCGGTGTGGTCGGCGGCCTTCAACTGTCCGTCGGGCAGCACATCGTAGCAGAAGTCTTTTTGCAACTGCGGGTCGTGGATGACGCAGGCTATGCTGTCGCGGGCAACGATTTGTGTGTCGGAGGTATAGAAAACCTTGTCGCGTCGGCTCTTCAACAGGTCGATGCCGAAACCGTCGTAGTCGTAATCGACACCCAAAAGTCCGAGCAGGGTAGGCATGACATCCACCTGTGCGCCCAACCCGTCGTAGATGCCGGGAGTGACACCGGGGCCAAACATAATCAGGGGGATGTGATTGTACGACTGCGGCAATTCGGAGTCCATCTCGCCCACGAGTTTGCCATGGTCGGCAAGGATGACGAAAATGGTGTTGTCGTACCATGGTTCTCGTCGTGCCTTGGTCAGGAAGTCGCCGATGCACTGGTCGGCATATTCCACGATTTGGGTTTCTGGCTCGTTGGTGCGAACCTTCATTCCATCGGGGATGATGTATGGCGGATGATTGCTGATGGTGAGGATGGTGGCCATGAAGGGGTCGCCAATGGCAGCCACGCGGTTGATCTCGGGCAAGGCAAAATCAAAGAGGTATTTGTCGGGCACGCCGAAACTGTTGACCACCTCGCCTTTTGGATAGTCTTCCTGAGCGAAAATCTTGTCGTAGCCGTTGGTGCGCAGGAAGGCGTTCATGTTGTCGTATTGCGACTCATGGGTCATGAAGAAGAGGTTGTTGTAGCCATGGGCGTCGAGCACGGTGGCGATGCCGCTGCGCCGCGGTGTCACCGTCCCCTTCATCAGGTTGCGCATCATCAGCGCAGGGAAGGAGTAGAGCGTGGCGGTGATGCCGTGGTTGGTATGGATGCCGGCGGAATAGAAACGGGTGAAGGCCAGCGAGCATTGGTAAAGGCTGTCGAGGGTGGGGGTGAGCGGCTGTTGCTGACCGAAGGTCTGCATCAAACTCGCCGACATCGACTCCATCAGGATGATGACCACGTTGCGGCGCCCTATGATGCTATCGACATCGACGTAGCGGCGCAGGAGGGCTGTGCTGTCGGCCACGCCATCGATACCCAGTTGACTACGGGTATAGTCGATGGCCTCGTCGTAGGGCATCAGTTGCAATTCGGTGTTCTCCTTCCGCATGCCGTCGAGGGTGCTGGTGACGAGGTTGAACGAGGGTGCGATACCCAATTGGTTGAGGAAAGGGTCTTTGCAGTAGTAAGCCTGACTCACCTTGATGGGGTTGTAGCCCATGCGTCCGCGGATGCCGAAGATGCACAGTCCGACTATCGCGGCGGTGAGGGCGAGACGAAGCGGCACCCATCCCCATCCTTTTTGCTTTGGAGAGGCGGCGATGCTCTCGTCGGCACGGCGGAGGGTAAAACGCAGTCCTGAAAGCAGCACGAAAAAGGCGGCGGCAAACAAGAGGAAATAGTAGAGATAGGACGACTCGCCCACCAACATGCCAGCGGTGGTGCCCACATAGCCAAACCATCCGAAGATGCTGGCATCGATGTTCTTGAAGAAATAGGCGAAATAGGGGATGTTGGCGGCCGATACTGCCAAGACAACCGTGATGAACAACCCCAACCATATGGCGGCGGACAACCTCAGCCAACGGGCACAATAGCCGAAGGTGGCTGCGAGAAGCAGGATGGCGAGAGGCACCACCATGACGTAGCAGACGATGACATTGTCGAACCAAACGCCGCGGATGAAGGCGGGCATGATAGGTGCGCCGCTGGTGGCAGAGATCATGTCATTCAGCACGACAAACTGTACCACGCGAAAGGCTGTCATCAGGAGCAGCGCGAGCAGATGCACACGCAACAAGAAGAGAAAAGTGTGCAGGTATTTTCTCATGGCCGATGTCCGGTATCAGTTGTTGTCGGTGTTCACTGGCTTGAGACTGATATGCTCGGGCACGGAAGGTACGGCGGGCTTCGGGGCAATATCGACGGCGGGCTTCATCTGCTCTGTCACCGACACTTGTTGGGGCTGGTGCTCCACAGACTTGTCATCCTTCTCTTCCTTTCGCTTGGGTTTCTCCACCTTGGCAGGAGCCACTTGCTCCCAATCCGCACTGCTGAGGCCACTCACACGGTCGCCATTGGCATCGTAGGAGGCGGAACGCACGTCGGTGCTCACCTTGTAGCCATCCTTTTCCACCAGCACGCGGCCACGGTCGATTACCTCGAGTTCACGGTTCTCGGGTACTGCCGTGAGGCGGTAGAAACCAAACTCCGTATTGCCGGCATTGCGCGAGGCGATGATGAGGATGTATTTCTCGTTGGTGCTGAGGTAGGCGTTGAGCACACCGCTGCCCTCGTAATCGACGATAGCCTTCGGGTTGAGTTGCTGCAGGTCTATCTCTGTGTCTTCCTGCGTGAGCGCATCGAAGAAATAGAGTCGTCCGTCGCGCAGATAGACCATGCAGTGACGGTTGCGGTCGGGGAACTTGGCGACGATGGTGGAACTTTGGTAGCGCTCGGTCTCCACACTGTCGATGACCGCTTTTAGTTCGTTGTCAACGGAGGTGGTGAGGCTGAATGTCTTCTGCTCCATCATCTGAACGGCGATGAAAAAACAAAGCACGATGAGGGAAAGCACGACGATGACACTGCCGATGAGGATGGTGGAGCGCGAATAGCGCCGGCCTATCTTCTCTTCATATTCCTGTTTCACCTTCTCCGTGTCTTCCTTCAAGTGGCGCACATACTCGCCCAAACGCCCATGATGCCCTTCCTCCGGGGCTGGTGCCTCGTCGCCGCCGGTCTCACTCGATTGGTCGCCATCGGCCTCGGCAGCCCGTTCGTCATCGACAGAGGCAAACTGCGTCTCGCTCTTGCAATAGGGGCACACTTGTGCGTATTGGTAAATCTCTTTGCCACAAGCAGGGCATTGCTTCAGTTTTCTCATGGTACCAGTCTGTTTGGGGTTATTTATTGAGTTTCCATGTGACGCCGTCCTTGGTGTCCTTTACTTCGAAACCGGCAGCGCTGAGGGCATCGCGAATCTGGTCGCTGGTGGCCCAATCCTTGGCAGCCTTGGCCTTGGCACGCAATTCGAGCACCATATCGACCACACGCCCGAAGGCTTCCTCCCGAGCCTCGTTGGAATTGCCCTTTTCAGGACGAAGGCCGAGCAGGTCGAAAGCGAACAGGTGCAATGTCTGCCGCAATTCGTCCAAGTCGGCAGCGCTGATGGCTCCCTTGTGATCGATGAGGGTGTTGACATGATGGCAGGCTTCGAAAAGATGGCTAATCACCAAGGGGGTCTGCAGGTCGTCGTTCATGGCGTCGTAGCACTTGGCACGAAGGCCGGCGACAAATCGGTGGGTGTCGGCATCCGACTCCTTGGCAATAGCGATGCGCTCCAGGTCGGCAATGCCGTCGAGCAGTCGCTGCAAGCCCTTCTCGCTGGCTTTCAAGGCATCGTTGGAGAAATCGACGGTGCCGCGATAGTGGGCGGAGAGAATGAAGAAGCGGATGGTCATGGGCGTGAAGGCCTGCGTGAGTGTCACGCTGTTGCCGGTGAAGAATTGCTCAAGCGTGATGAAGTTGTTGAGGCTTTTGCCCATTTTCTGACCATTGATGGTAATCATGTTGTTGTGCATCCAGTAGGTCACCATCTGGTCGCCCTGACTGGCGACAGCCTGCGCAATTTCGCACTCATGATGGGGGAAGATGAGGTCCATGCCGCCACCATGGATGTCGAAATGCTCGCCGAGGTATTTGCGCCCCATCGCCGTGCACTCGCAGTGCCAACCGGGGAAGCCGTCGCTCCACTCGCTGGGCCAGCGCATGATGTGCTCGGGCTGGGCTTTCTTCCAAAGGGCGAAGTCGGCTTGGTTGCGCTTCTCCCCCACCCCGTCGAGTTCGCGACTCGCGTTGATGACGTTGTCGAGATTGCGGCCGGAGAGGATGCCATAGCCATATTTCTCGTTGTATTTCGCCACGTCGAAATAGACACTCCCGTTGCTCTCGTAGGCAAAGCCATTGGCGAGAATCTCCCTGACAAGTTGCTGCTGCTCGATGATGTGGCCGGTGGCATGAGGCTCGATGCTGGGGGGCAGCACGTTGAGGGCCTCCATGGCCTTGTGGTAGCGGTTGGTGTAGTACTGTGCCACCTCCATGGGTTCCAACTGCTCCAGCCGGGCTTTCTTGGCAATCTTGTCGTCGCCCTCATCGGCATCATTCTCCAAG
The DNA here is from genome assembly GCA_946415525.1 of uncultured Prevotellaceae bacterium. Classification (GTDB taxonomy): domain Bacteria; phylum Bacteroidota; class Bacteroidia; order Bacteroidales; family Bacteroidaceae; genus Prevotella. The sequence goes on from CAMKSZ010000142.1 coordinate 5,432, forward strand.
TGCCCCACGTCGGTGATGTTGCGCACATAGCGCACCTTGTAGCCAAGGTGCTTGAGATAGCGGAACAGGATGTCGAACGTGATGGCAGGACGTGCATGCCCCAAGTGCGGGTCGCCATAGACGGTGGGTCCGCAGACATACATGCCTACATTGGGGGCATGCAATGGTTTGAACGCTTCTTTCCTCCTGGTGAGGGTATTATAAATTAAAAGTGTCTGTTGCATAGTCGAAAATTACATTATAAGATGCAAAGATAGTGTAAACCGAGCGAAATACAAAAAGAAATTTATTTTTTTCGCTTCCATACAAAAGAAACCATTAAAAATACCACATCCGACAGCCTTTGACAACGTTGTAGGGACGTTGCGCCAAGGTATCTCAATCTGTCTCGCCGAGGTGCCTCAGAAAATGGCGAGAAAACTTGCATGTTGCAGATATTTGTCTTATCTTTGTCGCAAAAAGTACGGACATGAAAAACAATATCATAGCAACATTTTTGCTGGCGGCAATGTCGGCGACCGCCTGGGCACAGGGTCCCAACAACTCAGGCACTTACTATCAATCTGCCGACGGCCAACAGGGGGCGGCACTGAAAAGCGCCCTCTGCTCCATCATCTACGACCGCAACGAGCGCTCTTACGCCAACCTGTGGACGGACTTCATGTCAACAGACGTCAGGGATGACGGCAAGGTATGGGACATGTATTCGGACATCTCCAATTTCACCTTCGGCGACGACCAAGACAGGGGGAGCGGCGGCAACAAAGAGGGACAGTTCTACAACCGCGAGCACTCCTTCCCCAACAGTTGGTTTGGCGGAAAAGTGCAACCCATGTACACCGACCTGCACCACATGTACCCCACCGACAAGTTGGTGAACAACAAGCGCAGCAACAACCCCTTCGGCGAGACGAACGGAGAAATGTTCAAGTCGGCCAACGATTTCAGCAAATTGGGGAAATGCACCTATCGCGGCTACGACGGCACCGTGTTTGAGCCCAATGACGAATACAAGGGCGACTTCGCCCGAACTTATTTCTACATGGTCACCTGCTACGAGGAAAAACTGCCCGACTGGTATGAACAATGCAGCGACTCCAAACCCACCCTCGACGGCAAAAAATACCCGGGACTGGCGGAATGGCAGTTGGAGATGCTGATGAAATGGTCGGCACAAGACCCCGTCAGCGAAAAGGAAATAGCGCGCAACAACGCGGTTTACGACATCCAATACAACCGCAACCCCTTCATCGACTACCCTGGTTTGGAACAATGGATATGGGGCGACAAAATGGACGTCCCTTTCCAGTATGAGGAAGGGGCGTCGAATATCCGGCAATTAGAAAACCACTGTTGTGAAGAACAGTGGTTCCTGCCCGATGGGAGGAAACTGCAAGGCAAACCCACCCGAAAAGGGCTATACGTCAACCGTGGACGAAAAATGTTGGTGAAATAGGGTTCTTTCCCTATTTCATCAACGAGGTTATCTCTTCGTCGGTGGCTAAGTTGAAGTCGCCGTTGAAGGTGTATTTCAGTGTCGAGGCGGCAAGGGCGTAGTCAAGAATGCGCTGGTCGTCGTCGGGCCATTGCAGCATGGCATGAATTTGTCCGGCAGCGAAGGCGTCGCCCACGCCCATCGGATCGACCATGTCCTGGATGTCGTAGATGCGGGTGGAATAAAGGCGGTTGTCGCTCAACAACAATGCGGTGAGCAGATGATGGCTGGCATTCACCTGGTTGCGCATGCCCATCAGCCACTTGCGGCAGCGCGGGAAGCGTGCATGTATCTCGTCGAACCACTCGCGGTAGGGCCGCAAGTCCATCTTATAATCGGGTGTCAGCGCCTCAAACGGTATCTTGGGATGCTGCATGAGGAACTCGAATTCGATGACATCGCCAAACATCACGTCGGCATATTCCAACAGACTGGCCAACGCACGACGGGGGTCGGCACCCGGATAGCGCCAAAGGTTCTTACGGTGGTTGATGTCGAAAGAGATGACGATGCCCATCTCGTCGGCCACGCGAAGGGCCTCCAGCGTAGCCTCATAGGCATTCTGTGTCAGGGCGGCGGCAATGCCGGAGGTGTGGAAGACGGACGCTCCCTTGAGCACCTCGTGCCAGTCGATCATGCCTGGCTTCAACTGCGCAAAAGCCGACTCGGCCCGGTCGTAGGTGACCGACGAGTTGCGCAGGGCGGCGGCTCCCTCGAAATAGTATGTGCCCATACGGTCGCCGTCGATGAGCAGATGGGGCACGACCAGTCCGTACTCACGGAGCATCATCTTGGCTGCCAAACCTATCTGTCCGCGAGGTAAACGGGTGACAAACTCCACCTCGTCGCCCAATGTGGCAAGCGAAATGGCGACATTGGCCTCGCTGCCACCAAAATTTCCCAAAAGTTGTTCTCCTTGTGTAAATCTCTTATGATCACGTTTTGAAAAACGCAACAGCAATTCGCCGAAAGTGACGATTCTTCCATTCATATTTTTTAGAATTTGTTGGTTTTCAGCCGCAAAAGTATCAAAAAAAATCCATCCTGCTCGCAAAAATCAAAATTAAATAAGAATTATTTGCCGATTTGTGCTTTTTCGACTACCTTTGTACGAAATTTAATATCACAAAACCAGAACACTTATGGCTTATACACTTCTGACCGCTGCCGAAGCAGCATCACTCATCAAAAACAACGAAAACCTGGCCCTCAGTGGATTCACACCTGCCGGTGTAGCCAAGGCCGTGACCAAAGAACTTGCCAAAATCGCCATCAAAGAGCACGAGGCTGGCCGTCCCTTCAAAGTGGGCATCTTCACCGGTGCTTCCACAGGACAGAGCACAGATGGTGACCTGGCCAACGCCAACGCCATCAAATACCGCGCTCCCTATACGACTAACAACGACTTCCGCAAGCACGTCAATGCCGGCGAGATACCCTACAACGACCTGCACCTGAGCCACATGGCACAGGAACTGCGCTACGGATTCTATGGTGATGTGGACTGGGCTATCCTTGAGGTGTGCGACATCGAAGAGGCTGACGGCTACTACAAGGCTTACCTCACCGCTGCCGGCGGCATCAGTCCCACGGCTGCCCGCCTTGCCAAGCGCGTCATTCTGGAACTCAACTCCTTCCACAACCCCAACGCGAAATTCATCCACGACGTGTATGAGCCACTCGACCCGCCCTACCGCAAGCCCATCCCCATCTATCAGGTAGGCGACCGCATCGGCAAACCCTACGTGGAGATTCCGAAGGACAAGTTGGTGGGTGTCGTACAGTGCAACATCCCCGACGAGGCTCGTGCCTTCAAGGACAGCGACCCCGTGACCGACCGCATCGGCTATCTCACCGCCGAATTCCTGGTCGAAGAACTGCATGCCGGACGCATCCCCAAGGAATTCCTGCCTTTGCAGAGCGGCGTGGGCAGCACCGCCAACGCCATCCTCGGCGCCTTGGGTGCCGACAAGCACGTGCCCGACTTCAACAT
>CAMKSZ010000143.1 GCA_946415525.1 uncultured Prevotellaceae bacterium
TGACGACGCGAAGCCCGCCGGTTGGTTTTATCAGGAAGAAGCCAACAAAGATTTTACTTGGAGAATGGGTTGCCCGCATTCTCTTTTCAAGTTGTCACGCCTCAGGATGGCTCGTGGGTTTGGTCCTCGCGAAAGTCATCCCAGACATGAAGTGTATTGTTGTGGATACAGTATTTCAAACAGCGCTTGCGATCTCACTTTCAAGAGGCATTGAAAACCTTTGTTCGTGATTTCTGATGCAAAGGTAGGGGCGAAGTGCGCAGGTTTTATGCGCAGTGGAATATTTTTTTCGAAAAAACTCGTTTTTTCCCTATAAAAACGCAAAAAAATAGCCGTATAGTGGCGTCTCTTTCCTGCCATAGGCGGTGAAAAACCACGTTGGCAAGACCTGTCTTGACAAAAAAGTCGTTTTTTATTTTGTATTGCAACCTACTTTGATTATCTTTGCCTTTTGAAACAAAGCAATCGGATTATGCAGACTAATTGTCATTTTTCTGTCCTCATTCACGAGCAGGCCAAGATTTTCGGCGAGAAAACCGCCCTCACCTACCATGACTTCGGCAAACGAGAGTGGAAGTCGGTGACTTGGAACAAGTTCTCCGCCGTCGTCAAGCAGGTGTCCAATGCCTTGATCAATATCGGTGTCAAGGTGCAGGAGAATATCGGGGTGTTCTCGCAAAACTCCGTGCAATATCTCTACACCGACTTCGGCGCCTTCGGCATTCGGGCGGTCACCGTCCCCTTCTATGCCACCAGCAGCGAGGAGCAAATCAGGTACATGATTTCCGATGCCGAAATACGCATCCTCTTCGTAGGCGAGCAGGAACAGTACGACAAGGCCCACCGCGTCTTCCCCCAGTGCCCCACGCTCGAGCGCATCATCATTTTCGACAAGCGCGTCGCCATCCACCCCAACGATGCCAATGCCATCTATTTCGACGACTTCCTCCAACTCGGCGAGAACCTGCCGAGGCAGATGGAGGTGGAGCAACGCTGTGCAGAGGCCACCTACGACGATATCTGCAACATCCTCTATACCAGCGGCACGACGGGCGACAGCAAGGGCGTCATCCTCACCCACGGCCAATACCATGCCGCCATGGAGGGCAACCACAAGACGGTGCCGGTGGATGAGAACGACGTGGTGATGAGTTTCCTGCCCTATACCCACGTGTTTGAGCGTGGATGGGCCATCCTCAGCCTCACCGTGGGCGCAAGGCTCATCATCAACACCTATCCCCGCGACATCCAGGATGCCATGCGCGAGACGCACCCCACCTGCATGAGTTCCGTACCGCGTTTCTGGGAGAAAGTGCTCGTCGGCGTGCGGGCGAAAATCGACAACGCCAGCGGGGCCAAGAAGGCGCTCTTCCTCAAGGCACTCAGCGTGGGGCGCAGGCACAACATCGAATACCTCAGCAATGGCCGCAGGCCTCCCCTCCACTTGCAACTCGAATACGCTTTCTTCAACAAAGTGGTCTTCAGCCTCATCCGCAAGCAACTCGGACTGGAGAACGCCCATTTCTTCCCCACGGCAGGGGCTACCGTGTCGCCAGAGGTGGAGGAGTTCACCCATTCCATCGGCATCTCCATGATGGTGGGCTACGGACTCACCGAGAGCCTCGCCACCGTCTCGCACGACCGTCTCGGACAGCCCTATACCGTCGGTTCCGTGGGCAGGCCCATCGAGGGCATAGAGGTGAAGATTGGCGAGAACGACGAGATATTGCTCAAGGGTCCCACCATCACTCGGGGCTATTACAAGCGCGAGGCGCTCACCAAGGAGTCGTTCGACAGCGAGGGCTTCTTCCGCACCGGCGACGCCGGCTACCTGCGCGGCGGCGAACTGTTCCTCAAGGAGCGTATCAAGGACCTCTTCAAGACTTCCAACGGCAAGTACATCGCACCGCAACTCATCGAGTCGAAACTCCTCGTCGATAAGTTTGTGGAGCAAATCGCTGTCATCGCCGACCAACATAAGTTCGTCTCTGCCCTCATCGTTCCTGTTTTTGCCATGCTCGAGGAATTCGCCCAGTCGCAGGGCATCCCCACCGACTCGCGAGAGGCCCTCTGCCGCCATCCCAAGGTGATGGAGATGATGCAGGAGCGCATCGACACCCTCCAACAAGGGCTCGCCAGTTACGAGCGCATCAAGCGCTTCACCCTCCTGCCGCAACCCTTCAGTATGGAGAAAGGCGAACTGACCAACACGCTCAAGATCCGCCGCAACGTGCTGTTGCGCAACTATGCCGCAGAGATTGAGGAAATGTATAAAGACTGAACAATGATTACAAGCGACCAACTGAAAGACGTGCTGCAGCGTGCCGACGCCTTGCACAAATACCTTGACATCGACAAGAAGAAGATAGAATACGAGGAGGAGGAACTGCGGACGCAGGCTCCCGACTTCTGGGACGACCCCAAGCGGGCGCAGGAGCAGATGATCAAGGTGAAGGGCATCCAAAAATGGCTCGACGGTTACAAGGACGTGCGCGACAAGGCCGATGAACTGCAACTCGCCTTCGACTATTTCCATGAGGAGATGGTCACCGAGGAGGAGGTGGACGAGGCGTATGCGCAGGCCATCAAGGCCATCGAGGCCCTCGAACTGAAGAACATGCTCCGGCAGAAGGAGGACCCGATGGACTGCGTGCTGAAAATCAACAGCGGCGCGGGCGGCACCGAGAGCCAGGACTGGGCGCAGATGCTCATGCGCATGTACATGCGGTGGGCGGAAGCCCATGGCCACAAGGTGACGGTGAGCAACTTGCAGGACGGCGACGAGGCCGGCATCAAGAGCGTCACCATGGAGATTGAGGGCGGCGACTGCGCCTATGGCTACCTGAAGAGCGAGAGCGGTGTGCACAGACTCGTGCGTGTCTCCCCGTTCAACGCCCAGGGCAAGCGCATGACCAGTTTCGCCTCCGTCTTCGTCTCGCCGCTTGTCGATGACACCATCGAGGTGTATGTCGATCCGGCGCGCGTGTCGTGGGACTTGTTCCGCAGCGGTGGCGCCGGCGGGCAGAACGTCAACAAGGTGGAGACGGGTGTGCGCCTCCGCTATCAGTATGTCGATCCCGACACCGGCGAGGAGGAGGAAATCCTCATCGAGAACACCGAGAGCCGCAAGCAACTCGAAAACCGCAACAACGCCATGCGCCTCCTCAAGTCGCAACTCTACGACAGGGCGATGAAGAAGAGGTTGGAGGCACAGGCCAAAATCGAGGCGGGAAAGAAGAAGATAGAGTGGGGAAGCCAAATCCGCAGTTACGTCTTCGACGACAGGCGGGTGAAGGACCATCGCACCAACTACCAGACCACCGATGTCGATGGGGTGATGGACGGCAAGATCGACGGCTTCATCAAGGCGTATCTCATGGAGTTCCCCGTGGTCGATGAAGAATAAAACAAGGAAGTAACTTTAAAAATCAAATACAATTATGGCAAAAGACAAATTGAACAAAAAGCGTCAGGCATACGTCGAGAAACAAGAGAAACAAGGTCAAAACGTGGTGAAATGGATTTTCATCGGCCTTATCGTCTTGGCCATCGTCTATGCGGTTGTCACCATGTCGATGTGGTCGTAAATAATTGACAATGAGCGGTTTTGAGATTGAACGTAAATTCCTCGTCCACAAGGACCGGGACTTTAGGTCGTGTGCCTACTCCTCCAGTCGCATCAAGCAAGGCTACATCGGTGCCAAGGGTGCGACCGTGAGGGTGAGGACGCGCGACGACCATGCCTACCTCACCATCAAGGGCCCGTCTGTCGATGGCGGACTCAAGCGCTATGAGTTTGAAAAGGAAATCACCCTCGACGAGGCTGCCCACCTTTTCGAATTGTGTGAGCCGGGCATTATCGACAAGACCCGCTACCTGGTGCGCAGCGGGAAGCACACCATCGAGGTCGATGAGTTCTATGGCGACAACGAGGGACTGGTGATGGCCGAGATAGAATTGGCGAATGAGAACGAGCCGTTCGTCCTCCCCGATTTCGTCGGCATGGAGGTGACGGGCGACAAGCGGTTCTACAACAAGCAACTCCGTCGCTTCCCGTTCATCGTCTGGCGCGGAACCTTGCCGCCAGAATACCGATAAACAAGGCAAGGGTGGCCCCTACGGAGTTGGCGGCGAAGTCGAGCCATTCTCCGCTTCGCCTGCCGCCGGTGCAATGGGCCTGCAGCAGTTCGATGACACCGCTCATGGCGATGGGCGCCCACCAAGCCAGCAAGAGTGCCTTGCGCCAATCCACCTTTTTGTGTTGGCGTAGATATTCCCACCATATCGTGGCACACGTGCCGAGATACATCACGGCATGTGTCCATTTGTCTATGGCATTGACATGATGGAGCCTTACATGGGGTGGGGTGCAGAAACAAAGTATCCAAATGACGACAATCAATAAGGACGAAAGTGGATATTTTGTAACTAAATGGCGTAAGTAATTCATCTTTTGTAATAATTAGTGTGCAAAATTAATGGATTTTTTATAATTTTGCAAGTGATTATCCTAAATAATTGCGTATGTCAAAGACAACAGAAAGAGCCAATTTCGGCAGTAAACTTGGTGTCGTGCTCGCCACGGCAGGGTCGGCGGTCGGCTTGGGCAATGTGTGGCGCTTCCCCTACATGGCTGGCGAGAACGGCGGGGCGGCATTCATCTTCATCTATATTTTCTGCGTGTTGATGCTCGGCATCCCCTGCATGGTGAGCGAGTTCGTCATCGGGCGCCACGGTGCCGCCAATACCGCCAGGGCCTACCATCGGCTCGCGAATGGCAGCGCATGGAAATACGTCGGTTACCTGGGTGTGGTCACCGGCTATCTCATCACGGGCTACTACGCTGTCGTCTCGGGGTGGTGCCTGCAATATGTCTATGGCTCCATAGTGGGGACGCTCAGCGGCGATGCCAATTATGTGAAGGAGTATTTCACCGCTTTCTCTTCTCATCCTTTCAAACCCATTATATGGGCGGTGATTTTCCTTTTCATCACCCATTTCGTCATCGTCAGGGGGGTGCGCAACGGCATAGAGCGGGTGTCGAAGATGATGATGCCCACGCTTTTCGTCCTCCTATTGGTCATCGTCGTCGCCTCGTGCATGCTCCCGGGGGCGTCGAAAGGCATCAACTTCTTGTTCTATCCCGACTTCTCCAAGGTAGATAGCAACGTGTTGCTCGGCGCCCTTGGACAGTCGTTCTATTCGCTCAGCATCGCCATGGGGTGCATTTGCACCTATGCCTCCTATTTCTCCCGCCAGACCAATTTGTTGCAGTCGGCGGTTCAAATCAGCATCGTCGATTGCATGGTGGCCATCCTCGCCGGACTGATGATTTTCCCCGCAGCCTTCTCCGTCGGCATCAATCCCGACTCGGGGGCTTCGCTGGTCTTCATCACCCTGCCCAACGTGTTCCACCAAGCCTTTGCATCCATGCCTGTCGTGGGCTATGTCGTGTCCATCATGTTCTACCTGCTGCTCTCCGTGGCTGCCCTCACCTCGCTCATTTCGCTGCATGAGGTGAGCACTGCCTTCTTGCAGGAGGAGATGCACATCTCGCGCGGGCGGGCGGCCATCTTCGTCACTGCTTCGTGCGCAGTGATTGGGGCTTTTTGTTCGCTTTCCTTGGGGGCATACGACGGACTGTCGCTCTTCGGCAAGTCTCTCTTCGACCTTTTCGACTTCGTCACCGGACAGATTTTCCTGCCTATCGGTGGTCTGCTCACCTGCTTGTTCGTGGGATGGGTGGTGCCTCGGCAGACCTTGCGCGACGAGTTCACCAACTGGGGAACCATCCGTGGCACTTTCTTCGGCATCTTCCTGTTCTGCGTCCGTTTCGTCTGTCCTTTCTGCATCTTGCTCATCTTTTTGCACCAGTTTGGTGTGTTCAAGCATCTTTGACCACCTATTTTTAATATAGTTTGGCCATGGCAGATACGAATAGAGCACGTTTCGGCTCCAAGATAGGCATCATCTTCGCCACTGCAGGTTCGGCGGTGGGATTGGGCAACATCTGGCGTTTCCCCTACATGACGGGCATGAACGGCGGTGCTGCCTTCATCATCGTCTATCTCGCTTGTGTCTTTGCGTTGGGCATTCCCGGCATGGTGGCGGAGTTTGTCGTCGGCAGGTCGTCGGAGTCGAATGCTGCACGGGCCTACAACAAGTTGGCCGGGCGCACGCCGTGGCGGGTCATCGGCTATCTTGGCGTCGTCACGTCGATGATTATCCTTGGCTTCTATGCCGTGGTGGCAGGTTGGTGCCTGCAATATCTCGTCATCTCGCTGGCGGGCCACCTCGATGGCAATGCCGACGCGGTGAAAGACTATTTTGCCTCCTTCGCCTCCAACCCTTGGAAACCCACTCTGTGGGGCGTGTGCTTCATCATGTTCACCCACTTCGTCGTGGCAAGGGGTGTCCGCGATGGCATCGAGAAAGCCTCCAAGATGCTCATGCCCACTCTGTTTTTGCTGTTGTTGGTGCTCATCGTCGCCTCGTGTATGTTGCCGGGAGCGTTGAAGGGGGTGGAGTTCCTCTTCTTGCCCGATTTCTCCAAAGTCAACCAGACGATGGTGCTCGACGCCTTGGGACAGGCGTTCTTCTCGCTCAGTCTCGGTACGGCGTGCCTCTGCACCTACGCCTCTTATTTCTCCCGCCAGACCAACTTGGTGGGTTCTGCGGTGCAGATAGCCTTGCTCGACACGGTGATTGCCGTGCTCGCCGGACTGATGATTTTCCCTGCCGCCTTCTCCGTAGGGGTGAGTCCCGACTCCGGACCGTCGCTCATCTTCATCACGCTGCCCAACGTGTTTCATGAGGCTTTCGGTTCCCTGCCGGTGGTGGGCTATGTCATCGCGGTGCTGTTCTATGCCTTGTTGGCACTCGCCGCTCTCACTTCCACCATCTCCATGCACGAGATAGGCACGGCGTTTTTCCATGAGGAACTGCACATCTCGCGCAGCCGAGGGGCATGGGTGGTCACCGCCCTGTGCTGCGTCATCGCCGTGTTCTGCTCTCTCTCCAATGGCGTGTTGGCAGACTTCACCATCATGGGACAGACGTTGCTCGACTTCTGCGATTCGCTCACCGCCAACATCCTCTTGCCCTTAGGGTCGTTGCTCACCTGCCTGTTCGTGGGATGGTACATCCCCAAAAAACTGGTGGAGGAGCAGGTCACCAACTGGGGCACCTTGGCTGCGGGCACCTATCGGTTGTTCTTGTTCTTCGTGCGCTTCGTCTGTCCGTTGGGCATTGCTGCGGTGCTCCTCCATCAGTTTCAAGTCATCTGACGCCTCGCGGTGCCTATGTCGATAAAGGAGTTCTTCTATTTCCAGAAATCCGATCGCAAGGTCATCACCGTCGCCTTCTGCGTGGCGGTGGTCGCCTTGGCGGTGGTATATTTCGTGGGTGAGGGAAACACCGAGACAAATGCCGGACCGGGTGCCGACACTGCGGCGGTGGCGGCGGAAAAGGGCGAAAAAGTGGTGGTTTACGATACGGCGGAAGGGCGCGAACTGCATCTGGTGCCTTTCGACCCCAACACGGCAGACTCCACTGTCCTCTTGGGACTGGGCCTGCAACCTTGGCAGGTGCGCAACATCTACCGCTATCGAAGCAAGGGCGGCATCTATCGCCAGCCCGAGGACTTTGCACGGGTTTACGGACTGACGGTGGGACAATACCGACAACTGGCTCCCTATATCCGCATCTCGCCCGACTATCGTCCGGCGGCAGAGGTGTATGGAGGGAAAAGGGGCGGTTATTCCGCCTATCGAGGCAACAACGGCAATGGGTGGCGGCAGGATGGCGACGCCGCATCCAAGGCGGATGACCGTGCCGACCGCCCGTCGCCCTATCAACCGCCGCGCCAGTCGCGCGACACGCTGCGCTTTCCCGTGAAACTGAAGGTGGGGGAGCACATCGACCTGAATGCCGCCGACACCACATCGCTGAAGCGGGTGCCGGGCATCGGGAGTTATTTCGCCCGCAGGGTGGTGGCGTATCGTGAGCGGTTGGGGGGCTTTTATTCCACCGACCAACTTTTCGAGATAGAGGGCTTTCCCGAGGGGGCTGTCGATTTCCTGGTCTGTCCGTCGGCCGCCACCCGTCGGCTCAATGTCAACAAGGCGACGCTCTCGCAACTGCGGCAGCATCCTTATTTCAATTTCTACCAAGCCAAGGCCATCATCGACTACCGTCGCCTGAAAGGGCCGCTCCATTCCCTCGACGACCTCTCCTTGTTGCCCGACTTCCCGCCAGAGGCCATCGCCCGCCTGTCGCACTATGTCGAATTTTGAAAAAGGGATTTAAGGGCTCTAAGGTCCTTAAGGGCTCTAAGGTCTTTAAGGTCTTTAAGGTCTTTAAGGTCTTTAAGGTCTTTAAGGTCCTTAAAGTCTTTGTGGGGCACTTTATTGGCTATTTTTCTGCCACGGTGAGCCTTATGTCATTTTTTTTTTGTTATTTTGCACCATCATTTTATTCCAACCACAAACAACAATGGTCTATAACGAATTAGGAAAGACGGGCATGCGCGTCTCCAACCTCAGTTTCGGGGCCTCCTCCTTGGGGGGAGTGTTTCACGGCCTGCGCGAGGAAGAGGGCATCAGGGCCGTCAACGTGGCCGTGGACAACGGCATCAATTTCATCGATGTGTCGCCCTATTACGGGCATCTGAAAGCCGAGATGGTGCTGGGCAAAGCCTTGAAGGACATCGCCCGCCATCGCTATTTCCTCTCCACCAAGGTGGGCCGCTACGGCAAGGACGGGGTCAACACCTGGGACTATTCCGCCGCCCGCGCCACTGCCAGCGTCTATGAGAGCATGGAGCGCCTGAATGTCGATTTCATCGACCTCATCAATGTTCACGACGTGGAGTTTGCCGACTTGCAACAGGTGGTG
>CAMKSZ010000144.1 GCA_946415525.1 uncultured Prevotellaceae bacterium
GTGTCGCCGCCGCCCACGACGGCGACGGTGCGCTTGCGGTAGAAGAACCCGTCGCAGGTGGCGCAGGCGGAAACGCCCTGTCCGTTGTATTTCTTCTCGTCGTCGAGACCCAAGTATTTGGCGGAAGCACCCGTGGCGATGATGACGGTGTCGGCCTCTATTTCGGCTCCTCCGTCGGTGGTCAGCACATACGGTTGACTGCCGAAATCCACTTTCACTATCTCGCCGTCGCGGATGTCGGTGCCCAAGCGCTCTGCCTGCTGCCGCAGGTCGAGCATCATCTGGTTGCCATCGACGCCCTCGGGGTAGCCGGGGAAGTTTTCCACGGTGGTGGTCTGCGTGAGTTGTCCGCCGGTGAGCAGTCCGCAGTACTCCACGGGTTGCAGGTTGGCCCTTGCGGCATAGATGGCTGCCGTATAGCCCGCCGGTCCGCTGCCGATGATCAGGCATTTCACATGCTCTCTCTCTGCCATGGCGATATTACAGTAATTCTATGATTTGCTTTTCGATGACGTCGATGCTCTCGGTAGGTTCGAAGCGGGCGACCACCATTCCCTTCTTGTTGATGAGGAATTTGGTGAAGTTCCACTTGATGTCGGGCTTCTCCTTGTAGTTGGGGTCGGCCTCGCCAAGCATCTTGTCGAGGATGCCGGCGATGGGGTGCTCCATGTTGAAGCCGGCAAAGCCTTTCTGCTCCTTGAGGTATTTGAACAGGGGGTCGGCGTCGTCGCCGTTGACTTTCACTTTCTTGAACCTCGGGAACTCAGTTCCGTAGGTGAGTTTGCAAAAACTGTGTATCGACTCGTCGGTGCCAGGGGCTTGTTGTCCAAACTGGTTGCAGGGGAAGTCGAGTATGGTGAAGCCTTCGCTATGGTGTTTTTCATAGAGCCTCTCCAGTTCCTCGTACTGAGGTGTGAATCCACATTTCGTGGCGGTGTTGACGATGAGTATCACCTCGTTGGCATACTCTTTCAGTGATACGGTGCCTCCTTTTCTGTCCTTGACAGAGAAATCGTAAATAGTTCTCATTATGATAAAATATTGTTAAGGTAATCGATGTGAAGCCGCCTTGCGGTCTCCACCTTTGCAAAGATATGAAAAAAAGGTCACGGCTGCAAAATTTTGGTCGGGTATTTTCCAAAAGGAGCGCAAAATACATGAATGTAGGTAGGGTAGGGCGGGTGGCATGGGCGACGATTGTTTGTTTTTTTTCGGCGCGATGGATGGTAAATGACAAGAAAAATTGGCTGTTTCCTTCAAAATTGTTATTTTTGCATCAAACTACGATGATGAGAAGACTATTGCTATTGATTGTTGGCTGCCTCACGGCGGTATATGCCTTTGGGGTGAAGGCTTTCCCCTTTCCCGTGGAGGTCGTTCAGCCTGATGGCACGAGGCTCACCGTTCTTCTGAATGGTGACGAGGATTTCCATTACTACACCACCACCGACGGGGTGTTGCTTGTGCGCCACGACGACGGTTCGTTCTTTGTGGGTGCCACCGATGGCGAAGGCGGGTTGACTGCCACCCGCTGCTTGGCGCACGATGCTGCCGCCCGCTCCGTGGACGAGCGGTTGTTGGCGCAGGCGCAGGACCGCGACCGCTTTGTCGCCGTCGGTTGGGAGAATGCCGGGCGGCGGAAGGTGCAGCGCGAACCCATCGTCACGTCGGGCACGCTGTTTCCGCATGTGGGCACCCCGCGTGCCGTGGTGATTCTCGCGGACTTCAAGGATGTCAAGTTCTCCATCCCCAATACTCGTCAGGTGTTCGACGAATATTTCAATTCGCAGGAACCCCTGCAAAACCATGAGAACGGCGAGGCGTCCAACCTGTCGAGTGTCGCGAAATATTTCGGCGACGTGAGTTTCGGAAAGTTTGTGCCGCAATTCGACGTGTATGGGCCGGTGACACTTCCCGATTCGCTGAAAGTCTATGGCGGTTATAATTCCACCGGCGATGACGAGAACATGGGGGCGTTGCTGAAGAATACATGCAGTTTACTGGATGGCGACATCGACTTCTCGCAATACGACGACAACGGCGATGGCTTCGTCGATTTGGTCATCGTGGTCTATGCTGGTTATTCGCAGGCGATGTCGGGCAATTCCAACGACTGCATCTGGCCTAAGTCGGGCACAAGGTCGGCGGGCCCCTTCGACGGCAAGAGGGTGTCGCGCTATGCCGTCAATGCCGAACTCAACGGCTTCCCGAATTGTTGGACGGCGCCTCCCTACAAGCGCATCAACGGCATCGGGACGCTCTGCCATGAGTTCTGCCACACGATGGGCATGCCCGACTTCTACCCCACGGGAAAAGTGGGGGCGAAGGTGAAGGGCAACAACCAGGCGATGGAATTTTGGAGTCTGATGGACAGTGGCAACTACCTCATCAACGGCTATGCCCCGTGCGCCCTCAACGCATGGGAGCGCGAGGCGTTCGGCTGGTTGGACATCCCGAATCTCGATGGCGACAGTCTGTTGGAAATCAAGCCGATAGACCTTGGCGGCACTGCCTATCGCATTGCCAACGACAACGACAACACCGGCTGTGAGTATTTCATCATAGAGAACATACAGAAGATTGGGACCAACCAGATGCAGAAAGGTCATGGACTGCTCGTCTATCACGTCGATTACGACCCTACGTTGTTCTCGCTCGGTTCCAACACGGTGAACAACGAGAAAGGGCATCCGCGCATGACCGTCGTCCCTGCCGATGGCTTGCTCTTCGCCCAATACAACATTGGGAAAAAAATTGATGGCGTGATAGTCAGCAATGCCGATTTTTTCAACCAACTTGCGGGCGATCCCTTCCCGGGCAACATGGGGGTGACGGCGCTCAACGACTCTACCGGGCATGTCAATTTCCAAGTCTATAAGGGCGTGGGACTGAACAAGGCGCTTGACGGCATCGCTGAGGCCGACGGGGTGGTCAGCCTTCGCTTCATCAGGGACTATGCGGACTACCTTGAGGAGATGAAATTCCCTTCTGGCGATGTCAACCACGACGGCGAAGTGGATGTCGTCGATGTCATGTCCGTGGTGGATGTCATTTTGCGGAAGGCCGTGCCTTATTGTTGCCCCCGCCATGCCGACCTCAATGAAGATGGCGACATCAACGTCACTGACGTCATGGGCATCGTGGGCATCATTCTTAAAAAAGGTTGATAGAATAGTCTGCTGGCGGCATAAAAGTCCGCGGGAGGACTTTCCCTACCGCTTTTTAGGGGAATTCCCCTATAAAATACGCTTTTCTCACTTGCAAGGTAATAAAGATTGTGCTAACTTTGCAACAGATTAAGAAACCAATAATTTATAGGATATGAAAATCTTTAACAAAACAATTGCATTTGCACTCTTGGCAGTGCTTGCGTTCACCTTTACAAGTTGTGAAGATAGCGAAATCGCACGTACCCTGGAAGGGACATGGGAAGGACAAATGTATTCTTCATACAGATATGGAGACAGGTACTATGATTCCAATTATTCTCAGGTTTGCTTCCTGCGCGACCCCTACGCCTATTCCAAAGGAGAAGGTTACTGGGTGGACTACTACGACGACTACTATTGGGGAGGCTACAACTATATTGCCAACCACATCAGGTGGTCGGTGGACTTCGGCACCATCTATATCGATTTCGTGGAGGATGGCACCAGGGTGAGAATCTATAATTATTCGCTCAACGACAATTACTTCTCGGGCGAACTGGAACTGACCAACGGTAGGCGCCAGCACTTCAGCATGAGAAAGGTGGCTTCGCCCAACTGGGGTGGCATGCGCTGGGGCGGTAGTTACTATTACTCCAATACCACTACCTTCGACGCCGGCGAGTCGCAGACTGTCACGGGTGAGAAGAAAGTGGAGAACGCTCAGGATACGACAGAGGAAATGCCCGTTCGCATCTTCCGCGTCAAGGAGAATTGACATGCGTCGCCCGACACTCCATACACTTGCAATCATCCTCGCGCTCTCGGCCTTGGGCTGTGAGCGCGAGGATTTGCGTTATCCCTCGCCCGATCCCGAACCTGCCCCGACGGACACCACGCAGGTGGTGCCGCCGCAGGATGACGCGAAAGTGCGTGACTTGGCTGCCCGGACAGCGGGTGTGTGGAGTGGGACGCTGGACACGCGCTACGTGGATTTCAGGGGGATGACCGTCACCAAGAGTTGCCGGACGCAGATGACCTTCTTGCTCGACGAGGCGAAAGCGGTGGGGGGCATGGGCGTGGAGGTGGACTCGCTCGACGGGAAGCAGGTGTTCCGCATGTCGTTCGACTGGCAAGTGGGGGGTGATGGCCGCCTCTGCCTCGTCTATGCCGACACGCGCACGATGTATTCGTCGCTCTACACCTTCAGTGGCCGTTCCCTCACCCTGCGATTAGTCAAGAACGACGGGTTGGAGACCGACGACTACCAACTCGAAAGGGTGGGTCCCAATTGATGGTTGGCGTTGTTCCGTATGTTGCGTTGATAACGCAACATAGCATTGTGCCTTCAGATTGGAAAAAAAACATTATCTTCGCAGTCGAACTTTGAGAAATACAACCGAATCATACTTACATCATGAAACAACCAACAAAAAAGACTGGCATCAGGAACGGCATGCTCCTTTTGCCATTGGCGATTCTCCTTCTCTTGGCGTGCAATGGCGGGCACGGCCGTCTCATCAATGGCGGCTACCCTTTGCCTGGACCAGAGGAATCGGCGTTGAGGAAACTGTGCGACACCTTGGGGACTATCGAGGGCCAAAGCCTGAGTGGTGCGCAACTGGCTGCGATGCGGTATGGTGTTGATTTCCATCCCGACACTTTCGGCATCGACCTTCCCGTCACCGACATCGACGAAAGGCCTGTCGAGGGCGCCACCTACACCAACAAGGAGACGGGCGGCACGCTCGTATTCCATTTCGGTCCCCTGCCTGCTGGCGAAGAACCGGACTCCGTCGGTCCAGTCGGCACCATCGACATGCGCAACGTAATCCACTCGTGGGAAAGTTCCGCCAGTCTGCCCGACTCTGCCGACACCATGCGGTTGCGCGCCCGTGGCAACAGCATCTACACACCCTACCGCTGGGTTCATACCGGACGGCATAAATACAACAATTACACGCCCCAATGGTTCGCCGAGTACCATGGTGGCATCATCTATGTCTATCCCGGAGCCGACAGCCTCGTCCTCACCTACGGCTACGAGGCATCAAAACGCATCTATAGGAGGTGATTTTTCACAGTGGCAGCGGCTCGCATTGACGAGGAGCAATCAAGACTACTTGTTCGTCGTTCCGAGGATGATACTTACCAATTCTGTCACGTCCGAAACTGTGATTATTCCGTCGCCATTGATGTCGGCGTTCCCGACAATCTCAACATTATGGCCAAGGATATAGTCCACCAACAAAGTCACGTCGGACACGGAAATAATGCCGTCGCCGTTCAGGTCGCCCAGGATGGAAGATAACTCGTCATGAAAATTAATCGGTATTTGGGAAGGTGCCGTCTCGTCATCCTTGAAACGCTTTTCAAAATAGGCATGGAAGGCCGGGACTTTCAATACTCCCGTCTTTTTTTCAAATGCGGTGCCTTTAGGGTTCATATAATAAATGGCTTCACCTTCAACATCTTTATTGACGTATGTTCCTTTAAAGGAATAGATACTGGATGAGGACACCAATTTCCTGGACGTATCATAGACGGCATTCTTTCCATGAAAAGTGATGGTTTTTCCAGTCAGGTCAGACTGTTCTCCCGAGTGAGGGCCAGGTATGGCGACAATAAATGGGATGTGTGCTTTGATCTGGTCGGCGTAGTCAAAATAGACTTTCCCGTTATCATAATCCTGGTCACTAAATTTCATCACCCAGAAATCCTTGTCATTGTCCTTGGAATCATGGAACCATGTGATTTTTTGGCCATCTGCATCAACATCCGTTACATCAAAGGGCATCACGAAGGCTTCCCAACCACCTTGTCCATTGTTATATTTGGCTGGCACATAGGAATAACTCATCTCTTTTGCCGTAAATTCTCTTGGCACATAGAATTTATACGACGCATTGATACTCATCTTTTCTGCCACACTACCCTTGATGACATTATGTCCTTTTAGCGAAGAGGGCACCTCGTCATTTTCACCGAACATATATATGGTGTTGGGATTGGAGTTGGGGGTCACATTTGCGATGCCAGAGGAGGAGAAATCTCCAACCACTTCATCGTCTTCCATTCTATA
This sequence comes from uncultured Prevotellaceae bacterium, assembly GCA_946415525.1. Classification (GTDB taxonomy): domain Bacteria; phylum Bacteroidota; class Bacteroidia; order Bacteroidales; family Bacteroidaceae; genus Prevotella. The sequence continues at coordinate 6,229 of CAMKSZ010000144.1, forward strand.
AGCATTGTTACTCGGCACAGCACGAGCGGTTTTTGTCCCATCGGATTTGTACAAAACTATACCTTTGCACAATTTATATGTCTTAAATTTATTGTGGGTGTAATGTTTAGAGTCTGATAAGTTCATCATGTCAAATTGATAATACCGATTTACTAACGCTCCTTCGTAAATGTATGACAATTCTTTCGTTTCCCCTGCGGGTATCACTACTTCATCTGCTATCCATTTAGAAACATTGTATGACCCGTTTTCATATCCTGAACTTCTGAAATAGAAATATAATACTCCGGAAAAAGGATAATTAGTAGGATTCTTGACCGTCAAATCCACTTTTATGCTGCTGCCATATAGTGTTTTGACAGTGGAGTTGAGTGTTGTGGAATCTAAATTATCCACCTCGACGCTGGTGATTTGCAAGTCTGTCGATCCAGGATCTTCTATGATTTCATGAACGTATTTCCCTATCACTTCCGTGCCTGCATTATCTGTTGTAATCCAATAATTGTAAGTGCCTGCTTCTTGAGGAGAATATTTAAATCTTACCCCTTGGCTATCGCCTTTATGAATAATTGTACATGCTCTCCAGGGTTTGCCCATTTCTTCTGTGGTACTCATAAACATGTACAACACTCCTTTGAAATCAGCATTGCTACAATCCACAACCAGATCAAGGCTTTGGTTTTTTTTGACGATGCCGCTTCCTGAAAAATTCACCTCTCTGATAGTGAGTTCTGGTTTTACAACTTCTTCATTATGATAATCTACCGACTTTACGGTTTGGCCATCCCAAACAAGTAATCCATAAACTTGATCGCTGTGATTGCATTCCATCCACTCGTCGCTGCCTTCAATTTTGTATATAGGTATGATTTGGTATGTGCGCGGTTCCAACCCCTTGAAATAACTGTCTCTCATTTCTACAGTGAAACCATTCATTGAATTGTGACTTACAATGGAAGAATAAGGTCTCCAGTAAAATGGAACGACACGGTCATCCGCAGTTTTATATGCAAAACCAAAATAGAAACTTTGTTTTGAGCCTGTTCTATTGGTGAACCTACAGTATAAATTATTTCCAGAGACTTCCCCGAATTCGGCATCTACACCATTTTCTTCAAAGATTAGGGGTTCGTCTTCGACAACAGGAGCGGCGTAAAGGAGTGCTTTCTGTCCGGACACGAATCCTGAACTAATAGAATGCCCTTCATCTCCATCATGGTCGTTGGCTTCGAGTACGGAAAGACGGTAATAGCCATTTCCGCCTCCTCCCCATCCCCAATTCACATGGTAGAGGCTTTCTCCATCAAAACCGTCAATGATAAAAGAGTGACCGCCTGATGTGCTGGATCCTCCATAAATAACAGGTCTGGAATGAGACAATTCATTGTATAGTAATCTATCCCATTCGTCAATCTCATAATTATCCTTGGAAACATAAACGCCTTTTTCGTCAAAGCCAAAATACTCTTTCAGTGAAGAGGAAATCATCCCATCGTAAGCGGGAGTTTCATTTGGATATCCATATTCTGCTTCACAAGCCACTCCACAATAATACATTAAATCAGCCACCGCCTTTTTTTGGGCTTCTGTAGCATCATCCCCCTTACTTGAATAGTGGTCGAGCATGTTGTCCCAATCTAAAACAGTTCCTGCAGGTATTGTAGGAATTTCCTCTTCCGTATATCGAGTGGTGTATCCAGGAATATCTTTTAATGTTTTTTTGACTGTGGTTTTCCTGTAATAATATAACAGTTGAGCCATTGCGGTCGGTACACATCCCGTAAAATGTTGTGCTGTCTGGTTATAGGGTTGAATCTGATGCCATTCTGATGTGCACAACTGTTCAACGGGTTCTCTCGCCACCTCTACGTTTTTGTTGGTGTTGCGCTTAATGCGCATCGAAGGATGTTTGGCAAGGTATTGGATTTGGTCTGAGTAAGACTGCAGCCAGTTTTTCATATTTTCAGGCATGGTTTCTGGGTCGATGGCACCCGTGTCACTGTACCCCAAAATGTCAGGAGCCGATTCATCACCACCCACAATGACAAATCCTTGCTTGTCGCCACGGTTGAAGATGTAGTAGTCTGATATCTCTGACTGGGCAACACTTTTGGCTTTCTTCTTGTTCAGATTGACCATCTTCAACTCCCTATTCTGGGGTAATCCCTTTTTTAGTGCAAAAACTCTGGCTTTTTCCTTGGCCTGATTAAGGGTGACAGGACCTGCTTCTGCGGAAGTGAGAATAACTAAGGCCAGCAAAAGGAAATAGATTCTTTTCATGTCGTATAGATTTATTGTTATTACCTAAGTTAGTTTTTACTATGCAAATATAACTAAAAATAAAGGAAATAATAAGAAAAGATGATTATTTATACATAAAATTAACAATTTTTTATTTGTTGGTTGACTGCTCAGTCATCTCCAGCAATCGACCAAGAGGCTATGGATCATCATATCAGTGAGAATGAAGCCGAACAAGCGGCTTGTTCCATGCTATGCGATAACATCCCATACGCCCTATTGGCCACTCCGTGAAATCGACTAATCACTTTTTAAAGTGGACTCAGTTATCGAATATATTTGGGAGACGTCTCTACTTCGTTCTACCACGCAGTTGGACAAAAATGGTTGTCCCTTGTTGTTCTATGTTGTCCTTTGT
>CAMKSZ010000145.1 GCA_946415525.1 uncultured Prevotellaceae bacterium
GATGCCGACTATGCCCTCACCGCCCACTCCGGCATGGGCATGGTGCGCAACTACGGCGACAAGAAACAACTGTCGGACAACACCATGTCCACCCGCTACACCCACATCTACGACGACCACGGCACCATCGACTACCACTTCGACGCCTACCGTCCGCAACTCGTCATCATCAACCTCGGCACCAACGACTTCTCACCCGTCGCCATCCCCACCGACGAGCAATACGTAGGTGCCTATATGAAAATGATCGAGACCATCCGCAGCCACTACGAAGGGGTGAAAATCCTCTGCGTCACCCCCCACTCCGCCAGCCGCTACCTCAAGTCCGCCCTCGCACTGCTCAAGGAGCGTGTAAACGGTATGGAAGGCATATTCATGGCCAACCCCCTCGACGGCATGGTGACCGTGGAGCGCGACATGGGAGCCGACTGGCATCCCAACTACCAGGGGCAGAAGAAAATAGCCATGGCACTCATCCCCCAAATCTCCGCCATCATGGGATGGGAACTGACCGGCAAAGTGGTGGAATAAAGGAGATTGCATCATTCCCGCCATAAAAACAAGCACCACCAGTCCATGAGCATCCGACAACTGACAGTCGCCGTACTTCTCCTCGCAGTCGGCACCACCTGTTCCTACGGTCAGGCACACAAGCCCCCGCGTGCGATGAACTATTTCCCCGATAACGGGGAAATAGTGTGCATCAACGGCCACAACAGATACACCCGCGCCCTCTATGGTTCGCACACCCGCATGCGCCTTGAGACCAGCGACCGCCCCGTGTTCGCCACCTACGACCGCGACAAGAGCGTCAACATCACCTTCCTCATCGACAACGGCCAACGGTTGCAGCCCCTCGACTCCACCTCCTTCTGCGAAGCCAGATACGAAGGCGGGCGGCGCAGTTACACCCTCGGCGACGACACCTGGGGCAACGGACAGGCCCACATCACCACACTCGCCACCTACACCGAGGAAGGCGCCCTCTGGCACTTCCACACCGAGGGCTTTGCCCAGCACCCCGTCTTCCACGCCGTGGTGCGCAGCGTAGCCAAGAAAAAGATGACCCGCGACGGCGACTACGGTCTGGAACCACGCAGCAGTTACGAAGCCGCCGGCGTGCCGCTGCAGACCCTCACCTGGACCAACGACAGCGACACCTACATCCTTTTCACCCCCGAAGGCCGTCTTGTCGCCGACACCCTCGGTGCACAACGATTCGCACAAGAAGACTCCATCCGGCAATCGCTCACGGCAAGACTACGCATCCACACCCCCGACCCCTACATCAACACCTTGGGCGCCAGTCTCACAGCCGCTGCCGACGGTCTGTGGGATGGCGAGACCTGGCTCCACGGCTGCATCGGATGGCGCACCCCCCTCGCCGGTTGGCGTGCCGCCTACGTGGGCGACGTGTTAGGATGGAACGACCGCCAGCACTCCCACTTCGACGCCTATGCCCGCAGCATGGTGACCAAGGTGCCCCCCGTCTATCCCCACCCCACCCAAGACACCCTTCGCAACCTCGCCCGTGCCGTGGAGAAATGGGGCACGCAGATGTACAGCAACGGCTATATCTGTCGCCTGCCCGGCAATCCCGACAAGATGAGCCACTACGACATGAACCTCAACTACATCGACGAACTGATGTGGCACTTCAGTTACGACGCCGACCCCGACTACCTGCGCAAGATGTGGCCCGTCATCAAACTCCACTTGGAATGGGAAAAGCGCAACTTCGACCCCGACGGCGACCACCTCTACGACGCCTATTGCTGCATCTGGGCCAGCGACGCCCTCTATTACAATGGCGGAGCCGTCACCCACTCCTCTGCCTACAACTACCGCGGGCACCTGCTCGCCGCCCGCATCGCCGAAATCATCGGCGAAGACCCCACCCCCTACCGCAACGAAGCCAACGCCATCCTCAAGGCCATGAACCGACGGCTGTGGATGAACGAGGAAGGGCACTGGGCGGAATACCAAGACCTCATGGGACTGCAGCGGTTGCACCCCAGCGCCGCCCTCTGGACCATCTACACCCCCATCGACTGCGGCGCCTGTTCACCCCAACAAGCCTGGCGAGCCACCCTTTACGCCGACCGCCATTTCCCCCACATCCCCGTAGAGGTGAAGGACGGCGGCCAACTCGTCGCCGACGACGAGCACAACTACTACACCATGAGCACCACCGACTGGTTGCCCTACGACTGGAGCACCAACAACGTGGCGCACGAGGAAGTGATGAACATGGCATTGGCCTATTTCATCGCCGGCCGCCGCAATGAAGGTTTCCGACTGCTCAAGAGCGACATCATCGACGGCATGTTCCTCGGCGCATGCCCCGGCAACTTCGGCCAAATCAGTTACTACGACAAGGCCCGCAGCGAAGCCTATCGCGACTTCGGCGACAACATCGGCATCTCGTCGAGAGCCATCGTCAACGGCCTCTTCGGCATCCGTCCCGACGCCCTCAACGGCCGTTGCACCATCCAATACTCGCTTCCCGACGAATGGGCCGACGCCAGCATCTCCACCCCCTACCTTGAATACACCTTCCACCGCGACGGCAACCTCATCACCTACGATGTCCAACAGCATTTCGCACAGCAGTTGCAAATCGTCGTCAGAGTGAGCACCGGCGACGGCAACGCCATCGACTTCCTCGGAAGCAACGAAGAGCGGCAGACCATCACCATCGACCTGAACCGATATGAGATACACGAGGAACCGTCGGCCGCCGACCATGCCTACACCGGCGACAACACCGACATCGACCTCGCCGGACTCGCCGACTTCATCGAAGGCGCCCCGCAGAAGCCCATCGACCTGAGCAAGATGTTCAACGCCAACGTCGATGACATCTTCCGCAACGAATACCTCAGTCCCCGTCCCCCCTACACCACCCTCTCGCTGCCCAAGCAAGGCATCGGCCAGTGGTGCCTTCCCGACCGCACCGCCCACATCGAGGACGACAGTTTGAGGGCATGCACGGTGAAGGGCGTGTTCGACACAGGCGTGGGCGTCAGTTTCCTCACACCCGCCGAAGGCCCCAACATCATCTACACCTCGCTGTGGGACAACTACCCCGACAGCGTGACCATCCCCCTCAAGGGCAAGGCCTCGTATGCCTGCCTCATGCTCGCCGGCAGCACCAACAACATGCAGAGCCGGATAGACAACGGCATCGTCACTGTGGAGTACAAAGACGGAAGCATCGACACGCTCCATCTCGTCAACCCCATCAACTGGTGCCCCATCGAACAGGAATACTACATCGACGGACTCGCCTTCAGCGCAGCCCCCCTGCGCCCCTATCGCGTACACTTAGGCAGCGGCATCGTGGCCCGTGAACTCGCGCAGCGCGTCGCCACCAGCGCGTTCGCCAACTCCGTCCCCGGCAATCCCGACAGTGCCGAACCTCGCCTCATCGACAGCGGAGCCGCCCAACTGCTAAAAATGCCCCTCAATCCCCAAAAACGACTGAAGCGGCTCACCCTACGCACCCTATCCAACGACGTGGTGATTGGCCTCATGGCCGTGACGCTGACCAAATGAACCGTGTCCACCCGCTCTACGCCCACCTCACCCTCCCCCAACGGTTGAACCACCCGATGGGGCACATCGTGCATCCCCTCTGCCAACAAGCCGCCGCCGAGGTGCAACGGTACATCGCAACGGTAGATGAATGGCAAGAAGAAATCGGCAACGGCAAGATGTTTGGCGTCTTGGTGGTGGAGACCCCCGAACAACGCTTGGGATTCCTCGCCGCCTACTCGGGACTATTGGCAGAGCGCAACGACTGGCCCTACTTCGTCCCCGCCGTCTTCGACTTCCAACAGCCCGACGGACATTTCAAGCAAGAGGAAGCCCGCATCGTCGGCCTCAACCGCCAGATAGCCACCTTGGAAACCGCCCCCGAACTGCAAGCCGCACGGACAGCGCTGACCGCCGCCCACCAGGCGATGGACAAGGAGTTGGAAGAATGGCGACGCCAAATGGCAGAGGCCAAACAGCGACGCGATGCCATCCGACAGGCAAGAAGCGCCAACGAGCCATCAGCCGACACAAACACCACCGAAGCCGAACTGACCTTAGAGAGTCAATGGATGAAAGCGGAACTGCGCCGAAAACGGCAGCGGCACACCGCCACCATCGCCACATTGGAAGAAAAAGCAAACCAGTTGGAAAGCAAAATACAGGCATTGCGCATCGAGCGCAAGCAACGGTCGGAAGCCCTGCAACAATGGCTGTTCACCCATTTCGAACTGCTCAACGCCCAAGGAGAGCGGCGCCACCTCATCGACATTTTCGCCAGCACCGCCACCCCCGTCCCACCATCGGGAGCCGGAGAATGCTGCGCCCCCAAACTGCTGCAATATGCCTTCGCCCACCATCTGAAACCCGTCAGCATCGCCGAATTTTGGTGGGGACGGTCGCCGATAGGCGAAGTCAGGCAGCATCTGCAATTCTACCCCGCCTGCCGAGGGAAATGCCTCCCCATCCTCCGGCACATGCTCCAAGGTTTGGACGTGGAGGAAGACAACAGCGGACAGCCCACAGAGGCGATGCCCACCATCGTATATGAGGACGAAACAGTGATGGTGATAGACAAACCGGCAGGAATGCTCTCGGTGCCAGGCAAGGTGACAGGCACCTCGGTGGAAGAATTTGCGAAAGTCCACTGCCCAACAGCCGACGGTCCACTCATCGTCCATCGACTCGACATGGACACCTCCGGCCTGATGGTCGTCGCCAAGACCAAGGCCGCCCACCAACTCTTGCAACAGCAATTCCTCCGCCGCACGGTGGAGAAGACCTACGTCGCACTGCTCGAACGGCCACTCCCCGCCACGACAGTCCCCCAAGGCATCATCCGACTGCCCCTCCGCCCCGACCCCTTCGACCGTCCCCGCCAGATGGTGGACATGGCCAAAGGCAAACCAGCGGTCACCCTTTACGAGGTGGTCGGCGACTGCAAGGTGCGGCTCACCCCCAAGACTGGCCGCACCCACCAACTCCGCGTCCATTGCGCACATCCCGACGGACTCGGCATCGCCATCAAGGGCGACCCCCTCTATGGCACTGCCGCCGACCGACTCTACCTACATGCAGAAACGCTTGCCTTCGACCATCCTGTCGAAGGCAAGCGCATGACGTTCACAAGCAAGGCAGAGTTCTGATAACCGCGTCAGCGGCTTTTCCTTTTATAGACCCCAAACTCCACTTGGTACTTCCCCACGGCATCCGGCAAATGGATATTGGACGTATCCGCCTCCTTCACCTTTTCCGGCAAATTAACATACACCCATTCGAAGATGGACACCGGACGTTTGCGATTGGACAACCCACCGTAAACTTTGTCTTTGGCAAGAGGAATGCCCGCCCCCTTTACATCTTTGCAAAGTTGGGCATAAAACGACTCCGCCTCCTGCTTGCTGTCGAAATAGAAATGATACCATGTTTGGTCGTCTATCGGGTTGTAGAAACAAACCCCGACAGGCACTCCCCAATAGGTGAAGTCGAATGCCTCGCCCGCATGCAAACCCGGTTGGAGATTGACGGACTCGCAGGTGCCGAAAATTTGTGAGACCAGTTCAAAGCCCTCCTCCCTGGTGCTGACATTGTCAGACAAGTATCCAAAGGGGAAGAAAAGCAAGTCGCCGATGGTGCGCTCCCTCACATCGATGGGTGTCGGGGCGTCGGGACGCTGCATCAGAGGCCGAAGCGCCGACCCCGTCGCCTTGCTTTTAACGGTTTTGGCGCGATGAGCCACCTTTCGCCCTTGAGCGTAAGTAGAATGGGGTGCGAGCAAGCAACCCAGCAAGAGCAATGCCAATGCCCTACCAATGTATTTCTTCATCATCCTTTCATTTTAGTGAGTTGTCATTTTATAGAGAGTCGAAGTTCCACCGTCTCAAATCACGCTGAGGAAATTCTCCAACGGGATGCCCCGGTTTTTGTCCTCGTTGTTCTTGTTGAGTTCGATGAGTTTCGACACGGCATCCATGGCCTGCCTCGTGCTGGGCACCAACGGTTCGTCGCGGAGCAGATGGCCGATGAGCACGGCAGAGAAGATGTCACCAGTGCCAGGGAAGTGGACAGGAATCTCCGTGTAATCCAAGCGGAAATACTCGTAGGTGATGTGGTTGAACCCCATCACGCAGTGGCCGCCGTCCACCAACATGCTCGTGATGATGACCGACTTCGCCCCGATGGCCCGCAAGCCGTCGATGAGCGCCTTCGCCTCTTCGAGCGTCACGCCCTCCCGCCGATAGTCGGTGGCGGTGAGGTAGCACGCCTCCGTATAATTGGGATAGGTGAGGTGAGCCACGGAGAGCATCTCGCGCATGCTGCGGATGGTCGAAGGAGTCACGCCATTGTACAGTTTCCCCTCGTCGCCCATGATGGGATCGACGAAAATCGTCGTGCCCGTTCCCGCCTGTTCCATGCAGTAGTCGGCCACGATACGCGCCTGCCGCTCCGATGCGATGAACCCCGTGGCGATGGCATCGAAGCGGAAGCCCAGTTCTTTCCAGACAGGGAACACCCCCGTGATGTAATCGGTGGTGTCGAGGATGTTGAACTTGCCGTAATCGAGCGTGTTCGACACCAGAGCCGTGGGCAGGTTGTACACGGGAAGTCCCATGTACGACAAGATGGGCAGCATGGCCGCGGTAGCCACCTTGCCATACCCCGCCATGTCGTTGATGAGCAAAATCTGTTTTCCTCTCATGCCTGTTCGTCCATTTGGTTTTGCAAGTCGATGACCACCCGCTCGACAATCTCAGGGAAATAACGCATCTCCAACTCATGCTCCTTGGCAGCGATGTCGTCCACGGTGTCGTCGGGCGACAAAGCCACGGAATACTGCGCGATGATGTCGCCGCCGTCGCACACCGACGTCACATGATGCACGGTGATGCCCGTCTCCGTGTCGCCGGCCGCCTTCACCGCCTCATGCACATGATGCCCCCACATGCCCTTGCCGCCGTGGCGGGGCAGGAGAGCCGGGTGGATGTTGACAATCCGCCGTGGGAAGAGGTCGATAAGGTAGTCGGGCACCATGGGCAGGAAGCCCGCCAGCACAATCATGTCGATGGCGTACTGTTCGAGCAGCGGCTTCATCACGTCCGGGTCGTTGAGTCCCTTCTTGTCGATGACGACAGCCGGCACCCCCAACCGTTCGGCTCTCGTGAGGGCATATGCATCGCTGCGGTTGCTCACCACCAACGGTATCGACACCCTCTCAGAGTTTTCGAAATAGCGTATCAGGTTCTCGCAGTTGCTGCCGCTGCCCGACACGAAGATAGCAATGTTGGTTTTCTTCATATTCTAAGTTGATACATCCGTTCTCGGCGATTTCCATCAAATAGAGAAAAAAATCTCATTAAAAAAGATAGTTTTCGCCCAAAAAACCACTATTTACATTCAGTAGGCGAAGGCACTTTCGAAGAGCGCCCACCCTCTCGGACTGCAAAATTAACATAAAAATAACATAAATCAAATAATCGAGTAAAAAAATAAAAAAGTAGATGGAATATGCCATTAGTGAACGTTTTTTTTCGTAATTTTGCATCCTCTATATACTAACAAGTAGAATATGACAACAAATAAAACCATAAAGACCGCACTTATCTCCGTCTTCCACAAAGACGGTTTGGAGGATTTGCTCGCCGAGTTGAATGCCGGCGGCGTGAAATTCCTTTCCACGGGAGGGACCCAGAAATTCATCGAGTCGCTCGGTTACGAATGCCAGACAGTGGAAAGCGTCACCACCTATCCGTCGATTCTCGGCGGCAGGGTGAAGACCCTCCATCCCAAGGTGTTCGGCGGCATCCTCGGCCGTCGCGACAACGAGGGCGACCAGGAGCAGATGCGCCAGTACGACATCCCCGAAATCGACTTGGTGGTGGTGGACCTCTATCCTTTCGAGGCTACGGTGGCCAGTGGCGCCAGCGAGCAAGACATCATCGAGAAGATCGACATCGGCGGCATCTCGCTCATTCGCGCCGCCGCCAAGAATTTCAGCGATGTGGTGATTGTGCCCAGTAAGGCCGAATACGGCATACTGACCGACATCCTGCGCGAGAAAGGTCCCCAGACCAGCCTCGCCGAGCGGCGTATGCTGGCAGAACGCGCTTTCGGCGTGAGCAGCCACTACGACACCGCCATCCACAATTGGTTTGCAGGCCAGTCGCTCTAAGCACGGCCGCACTCCTCCCGACACATGTGCCATGGCAGCCCCGTGGCACCACTTTTTGACTACTAAATTCAAAACAAAAGAAAAAGACAACTTTATCGCTACACTTCAAAAATGGGATTTTTTTCATTCATCCGTGAAATAGCAATGGACCTCGGCACGGCCAACACCATCATCATCAGCGAAGACAAGATTGTGGTGGACGAGCCTTCGGTGGTGGCACTCGACCGCCGCACCGACAAGATGCTGGCCGTGGGCGAGAAAGCCAAACTGATGTACGAGAAGACACACGACAACATCCGCACCGTGCGCCCGCTGCGCGACGGCGTCATCGCCGATTTCTCCGCCTGCGAGCAGATGATGCGTGGACTCATCAAGATGGTGCACACCGGCAACCGTTTCTTCTCCCCCTCGCTCCGCATGGTCATCGGCGTCCCCTCCGGTTCTACCGAGGTGGAACTGCGCGCCGTACGCGACTCCGCCGAGCATGCCGACGGTCGTGACGTTTACCTCATCTTCGAGCCCATGGCCGCCGCCATCGGCATCGGCATCGACGTGGAAGCCCCCGAGGGCAACATGATCGTCGATATCGGCGGTGGCAGCACCGAGATTGCCGTCATCTCCTTGGGCGGCATCGTCTCCAACAACTCCATCCGCATCGCCGG
>CAMKSZ010000146.1 GCA_946415525.1 uncultured Prevotellaceae bacterium
GAGATGCTCGTCGAGAGCGTGGATAGTCAGGGTATGGGGTCCTTTTCCAAGTATGATAGGCAGGTCGCGAAGAGCCTGACCGCGAAGCACGTTAAGTTTCCACGTCTCAGAACGGAAGGGTTCCTTGAGTGTGAAAACCGTGGGAATGGCGTCATCAACAGCAACACTCAAGCGGATGTCACCCGCATCGACAGCCTGTGTGGGGATAAGGCTCGTGCGCACCACATATTGCCCTTCATCCTCCACCGTGAAGCGATAAGACAATTTGCCACCCTTGGGCAGTGCAACGGCATTCATTGAATGGCCAAGCATCTGTACAACACGAGCACCTGGTGAGGCCTCCTCATAGCGACAAGCGTCACATACCAAGAGAGGACGAGGCTTGTTGTCGGCCACAGCGGCACGCACGTCGCCGAAGACAGGCAACTTCCTTGGAGCAGCATCCATCAGTCCCCGCCATTTCCCACCACACATGGCGTTGTAGCGGTCTGTGAGTTGGAGAATTTCCTGATAGGCACGCCGACTGGTTGCCGAGTCACCCAAAATCTTATGGTTCATCGCCGATGCAGCGAAGACAGGATATTCCATGGCAGCGAAATAAGCATCCGCCAATTCCGGCCGCACCATCGGCCGGCACTCCGTCACTGTGGCCTTCACACGCTCAAAATCAGCCAGTCGTCGGGCAGCCTCGCGGGCATCCCATCCGACGTTCTCGACGGGCGAGAGACCTCTCGGGAAACGCTGTTTGTCGAGTTCCACTTGCGTGAAGCCAGTGAACTCAGGTCGCCGCTCACCACAAAGGCGGTAAAAGTCGAGCATGGCAGGCAGCAGTCTTTCACCAGCCTCCTTGCCCCATTGTCGGCAGAGCCAGGTTTGGTAATGGCGAGTGAGGGTGGAATCGCTGACACTATGGATGTCCCAAGCGAGGTCAAGGAAAAGTTCCAAATCATACCCCGCCACCTTTGGGTCGTGGACGTTGGCAATCCATATCTTGCGCACGCCACGGTCATAAGCCTCGCGCATTTCATTATAAATAAGTCCCGGTTGTGTGGTGGTCAACCATAGATAGTCATGTGGACGCCCCCAGTAACTGAGGTGGTAATAGACCCCTGCGCCACCCTGTCGCTGTCGCTCATGGGCATCGGAAAAGCGGGTCATGTATCCATAGTTATCGTCGCACCACATCAGCGTCACATAATCGGGCACTCGAAGTCCCATCTCATAGAGTTGGAGCACCTCTTTATAAGGAACAAACATCTGTGGCAGGGTAGCGGGGTCGCCCACATGGCGCCGGAGCAACAACTGCTGGTCGTCGATGACCTGTTGCAGACCGTCGAATTTCTCCTGTTCTGTGCGGTACCCCTCCATCGAACTGTCGTGGATGCCGCGCATGCCGATGGTGAAAATGTTGTTATGAGTGCCCTTCACTTCTTTCAACCGTTCTATCCAATAGGCTTGAACAGCGTCGCGGTTGGTCTTGTAGTTGAACCGTCCGCGCTTATTGGCATCCCATTCGCCAACATTGTTGCGCATCATCGGTTCGCAGTGCGAAGTGCCCACAACAATGCCGCAGGAGTCGGCCACGGCCTTCGCACCCTCCACTTGGAAGAAGGCCATGGTACCCTCGTGCATGGCAGGCCAGATGGCATTGGCACGGAGGCGAAGCAGCAGTTGAAAAATCTTTTTGTACGTCTGTGCTCCGATGCGCCCCTCCGGTCCAGGTTCGAAAGTCTTGCAACTCCAAGGGCGCATAGACCAATCTTCATCGTTGATGAAGATACCCCGGTAGGCGACACTCGGATGCTGCTCCGTGACAAAGTCTTCAGGGAGACTCAGGCGACTGCTCCGCTCCGGCACCACATCGCCCCACCACACCCAAGGCGACACCCCTGCCATGCGCGACAGTTCGAGAATGCCATAGGCGGTGCCCCTGCCTCCGTTGCCCTCGACCACGATGTGCCCTTCGCTGACGGAGATGCGGAAACCGTCGTCATCGCCTTTTCGCTGTACGATGCGGATGGTGCCTTTTTTGTTGGCAATGGGCGTAAGGCCTGTCACTTGACACATGTCACTCTTGAACATGTCGAGAGCGACGGAAACGACAACGTCCGTCTTCCCCATCACGGTATAAGTGACGGGAGCATGACCATCGAACCACACGACCTCGCTTTGTGCCATCACGGCCCAACTACAGCAAACGGCCGCGAGGAGCGCAGCAAATCGCTTCAACATGACTGCGTCAGTGGGAGGTACTGAACCGACGACGGTAGGAAAGAGCGAACCAAAGGCAAATGCCGAGGACGACAAGCACTGCCACGATGGCCCAAATGAGCGTCGAGGCATCACCTCCGGAATTGATGCTACCTTGAAGGGGAGCGGCAGACGAGAGGCTATCTACAAGGGAGTCCTTGGCAACATTTATCGTGTCGGAGACAGTATCCTTGATATCGGAAACAGAATCCTTGACGGTGGAAACCAATTCGTCGTCATCCCAACGGTGACGATGCCTGCGATAGGGCTGTCCGGGAATGATGAGGTCTAAAAGTTGCATTCTATTACTATTTATATCCGCACCACATCACTTTATTTTGCAAATAGAAGTGCAACAAACACAGATGCACTTACATGCCGGTTTCATCCATCTTGGTGGTGCCAATGCAAGACGACAAAACACTATGGCAAAGATAGCGTAATGTGGAGGCAAGACAAAAAAAAAGATGATTTTTTAGAAAAAATTTGCATAAATCATCAGATATGTATATTTTTGTAAACCAAAAACTGACACGCGACAACCGATGACAATTCAAGGCCACCCTTTCTGCCACGTTCACATGAGATTTGCATTATTCAATCAACCTTGAAAAATAAAAAACATGGAACAATCTTACAAGCATTTCCTTAACCAGCACCAAAGTTATAAAAAAGTGCTGATGTTGTTATTCGTGGCAATGGCATCCATCTTGCCCTCCGCCGCCCAATCGCCACTCAACGAGGAAGAAATCTACAACCGCATCATGCAGCGCAAAGACATGGATGGCTATCGTGAAGGTACGCCTTGGGACAACTCCCACCTCTATGTCAACACAGTGGAATACGACGGTGTTAAAGCCGGCCGCTTTACTGGAGGAGGCTGTTTTGCCTTCATGTTGGACATGATGGAGTACGCTTCCAATTACGAATACCCCATCCGCGAAATAAAAGGCACTTATGACAACCTGCCTGAGATTCATATCGGCGATGGTGTCCGCATCAACAACGACGGGCACTCTGTGGTGGTGATTGGAAAGAGCGAAGACGGCCATGTGGTTACTGTCGTAGAAGGAAATTACAACCATTCCGTACACTGGGGAAGAGTAATCGACTTGTCCGACCCCAATGTGGGCTTTACTAACATCTCCACCTTCTGGCCAGAAGTCACTTATGCCATGGGCGACGTGAACCACGACGGTTCAGTCAGCGTCACGGATGTCCTCCTGGTGGTGGAATACGTCTTGGGCAAGAACCCCGAGAAATTCTTCATCGAGAACGCCGACATCAACAGCGACAAGGAAATCTCGACAGCCGATGTGCTCAGCATCGTAGCCATCATCATGGGTGAAACGGAGTAGTCCTCACCCTTTTCCGAGAGGCAACGCCAACCGTTTATTAGAAGAACAAGCAGACTAGTTGCACAAGTTCACCGACAAGGAAACTAACGGCATTGCATAGTACACCATAGACAATAGCGGTGCTCCAACGCCCTACGACACAACGATAGCAAAGCACCTCTACCAATACGACAATACATTCACCCACAGCGATGGCGGTCCACCCGCCTCCGTTGTGGGTGATGTATATATTGAGCGGAAGATTAGTGAGCACGTTCATCGCCACGGAAGCCCACAACACCTTGCCACGACGTTCGCCGAGGAGGCGCAGCATGCCCCACTCTATCAAGATGGTACCGACGAGGGCAAAGACTATCAGCGGCAAGGTGTCGTTCATATTGCTTCAAGAGAATGAAAGGACAGCCAACAGAAACCCAGGAACAAGGACGGCAGCCAACAACCCAAAGGCGAAGCCCTCGCGCCCAGGCAACAAATCATTGGCCCAATAGAGCGTGATAGGCATGGTGCAGTTGATGAAAAACAGTCCAGCGAGGACGACCGCCACCGATGTATCGCGCCATAAGAAACAGCAGGCAAAAGCCACCATGACAACCACCAATGCCCTGACGATTCCAAGGCGCAGGGCGACCCATCCGCCAGCCATTTTCCCCACCATCGACACTGCCCCGAAAAGAAGGATGAGCAGGCGTGTCTTGTTGACACCTGTAGTGAGAGCCTCGCCGATAAAGGAACGGAACATCACCAACGCCACGATGGCGAAGACCGCCATCACTACTATCGTCGTGCCATAACGTCCTTTTGAAGAAATGGCATCGGCAGTGCCATCGTTAGGCTGTTCTACACGAAGATAGACACCTCCCAACAACGGGATGAGCAGAAGGAAAGCAAAAAGCAAAGGCCACGAACAGAACAATGCGCCTATGGACAGTCCGAAAGCACCTGTCGCGACAAAGACGCCCAATGCCCGAATGTCGTTGCCGGTGGAGACAGCCACCTGTTTTCCACCCCATACATGGAAGAAGGAATTGCCACCACCGAGAAGAATGGCGACGGCATAAACAGCCAACGTATGGAAGGAACCGGTTCGCCACCCTTCGAGAAAAGCGGAAACCAACACGGCGGCAGTCAACAACAGGGCAGCCACCAACAACAGCCAATGACGTTGACGGATGCAATCTGCCAACCAACCTGTCAACGGCTGGGTCATGAACGCCACCACGTTATAGGTCAAATATACATAGTAGAGGTTGAGACTGCCCAACGACATGGCCGTCAGCAACATACAACAACAGCACAGGGCATCGACGAGGAAATGAAGCGCCGCGCTAATCAACAATGTATGACGATGTATCGTTAGAGAATCCATTCTTTTCAAATCATTATGAGACTGCGAAGATAAGCAAAAAAAACAAGACCAAGTTCCTGCAAACACAAAAAACATCATAATTAATTGTTGAGACGAACTAATTGTTGTAACTTTGCGCCAACTTATAAACAATCTACTATTACATCATGACTAAATCTACAAGAACCATTACCCTACTGCTTTTAGCCCTGTTGGGCTTGGCGCAGTACACAGTTGCTGCTGATTTCAAGGATTTCAGCGTGATTGTCAACAATCAGACCGGCACACTGCTCACCTCAGAGGAACAAGTGCAGGGCACCGCAGTCAAATTCGGAGTAGCGGTAGCCTCCAACGGCACCGTCTCGCGTGTGGATGCCGACGACGCATCGTCGGTGGCCACCATCGAAGGAACATACCACAGCGACCACGGTTGCACTGGACTGAAGGTCACCGTCGCCGTGCCTGGAGCCGTGAAAATCACCGTCGGACAGTGCACCTACAGTTCCAATGAAATCAAGGTGAACGCAGCAGGCAGTACGGTGGTCTCCAAGACCCCATCAAACCCGGCTTGTTGGAAAAACGACAGGAGCAACATCGACGAACTCTACTACACCGGCGATGCCACCACGCTCACCATTACGGGCATGGGCTACTGCCCGTATGTCGCCGTCGAAGCCGTTGCCACAACTCCCACCAACTACGCCGTGGCCTTTGAATTGGGGAGTGAAACAGCAGAGGGCACACTACCCACCGGTGCATCAGTGGCTGCTGGTGAGTCCCTCACCATCCCCGTCAACCGCATGCTATACAAAGAAGGGTACACCCTCACAGGATGGAACGATGGCACTAACACCTACGACTGCGGTGCCGCCGTCACCCCCACGAGCGACCTCACCCTTACGCCCGTGTTCACCGCCAACACCGTCGCATTGGCTGACCGGACCTCGGAAGTGACACTGAATTGGGACTTCCAGCGCAAGAACGGCGCTCCCACCCTGAATTACCAAAACCAGTCGGGCATTTATGTCACCCAAGCCACCGTCAATGGCAACACCATCGACGTGAAACTCGACTTCACCACCTCTCCTGGAAAAATCGCCAATGCCAATTGGACCGACTGGTGCCAGATGAACAGCGGCACCACCTTCACCATCCCCTCTTGCAAAGGCGCCATCGTCTCCGTGGAAGCCTACGAAGCATTGAGCGAACTGACCATCGACGGGCAGAACGACTACACCAGCGGAAAGACCATCTCCTACACCGTCGCCAGTTCAGCCGAGACCATCGACATCGTCATTGGCAGCGAAGGCAAATACTACCGCTACATCCAGACCGTGCTGCCAGTGGTGCAAAGTCAAGGGGGCGGCGCCACTTTCAACAACGTAGCAGGAACCATCACATGGCCCGTGGGCAACGAACAGAATGGCACTATTTCCACCGACATCGCCGATGCCGTCAGCAGCACCTCGGTGAGTACAGGTGACGATCTTACAGTTACTACCGCAACCTATTTCGAGACCCCAATGGTGAAATACACACCCACTAACAGCAATGCCGGCACTGTGCCAGGCGTAATGATTGAATATCGCGTAAAGGCCGCCAAAGGCGTCAAGTTCACACCCATCAATGTATCGTACGCTGCCGTGAAAGTGGGTACTGACAACGCCACCTACCGTTGGAGTTACACGCTCGACGGCACAGAGAGCACCATCACCAAGATAGAACCGACCCAAGACCTACTGAGAAATAATGGAGCCAATTCAAGCACAGCCCAATTAATTCACAGTCACAATCTATCTGTCAACAGTGGCGTGGATGAGTTCACCTTCCGCTTCTACATCTCTGACTGCACTAACAGCAAGAATATCTGTATCGGCAACGTCGTCATTAGTGGCACCTTCAACGGCACCACCCAGGCCGTGGTCAATTACCCCCTCACCATTTCTGCCTCGCCCGCCGAAGGAGGAACAGTGAGCACCTACCCAGCCGGCAGCGAATACGAAGCCGGTTCACAGGTCACCCTCACCGCCACCGAAAACTTCGGTTACGACTTCGTCAACTGGACTGATGCCACCGGCAATGTGGTTTCTGCCAATGCCAAGTTCACCTACACCGTGGAAGCCGAGAGTCAACTTACTGCCAACTTCCAGGCCGTGAACACCTACGCCCTCAACCTCACCGTCGATGGAGCCAACGACTACATGGTGGCCATCAGTCCCGCCCCCACCATGGTGGACGGCAAGAAGATGTACGAGGAAAACACCTATGTCACACTCACAGCCAACCAATATGCCGGACTCGTCACGTTCAACAACTGGAGCGACGGTCAGACAGCCAGCGAGATTTCCGTCAAGATGACCGAAGACTTCACCATCACCGCCAACTACTCGCAAGCCGACATCATCGCCGGATGGGACTTCTTCACCGCAGGCAACAACGACCGAGTGGCTGACTTCGCCTCCTCCGACAACGAGACCGACGTGTTCAGCCTCGTCAACGAGAGCGACGGCTCCACCTCCGGATGGCTTGACAAGAGCACCGAGAAGGGCGGCTATGAGTCGATGGCAGGTGCCGCCGTCAACTGGCGCACCGGCAGCAGCAACGGCGACGTGGGCCACTACTATTGGCAAACCAAGGTCAACGCCGAGGCATTCACCGACATCAAGGTGCAGTTTGACATGCTCTACAACTACAATTCCTATACCGTTTACAACGTCGATTTCTCGACCGACGGCGAGAACTGGACCAACAACGGCAGCATCACACTGACGGGTGCCAAGGCCATCTGTAAATACAGCCAAACGCTGCCCGCAGCCGCCAACAACCAGCCAATGCTCTTCATCCGTATGATTCCCGACAAGACATCGCAAGTGAAAGGTTCCGCCTCCGCCAATGACGGCAACGCCATCGCCATGGTGTTCATCACCGGCACCGAGCAACTGCAAGACGACGGCATCGCCCCCGTGCTGGTATCTACCGTCCCGACGGAAGGCAGCAGCAGCGCCTCAGCCAACGGCAAGGTAGTGCTCACCTTCGACGAGAAAGTGGCACTCGCCGACGGCGCCACCGCCACCCTTGGCAACCAGACCCTCACTCCAATCGTCAACGGCAAGACCGTCACGATGGAATACAAGGGACTGGAATATTCGACAGAATACACCTTCACGCTCCCTGGCAACAGTGTCGGCGACCTCACCGGCAACTTCCTCGCCGACGACATCGTCCTCCACTTCACCACCAAGGAGATGCCAGAGGTGCAGAAAGGCCTCTACGACCAATATGTGACCAACACCGAAGAACTGGTGGCCGCCATCAACGCCGCCAACAGCCGCAGCGACAAGAGCACCCGCTACCGCATCTTCATCTACAACGGCACCTACACCCTGCCACAGAGCACCTCAGAGACCATCAACAGCGACAACGGCAACACCTACGCCAGTCCCATCACCAACATCACCGCCGCCAACATCTCCTTCATCGGCGAGAGCACCGACGGCGTAGTCATCACCAACGACATCCCGTCCGACGCCACTTTCAGCGGCACCTACGGCACCACCAGCGTTTACGACGGCATCGGAAAGAGCGACGTGCTGCAACTGCAAAAGAACGCCACCGACACCTATTTCCAAGACCTCACCATCAAGAGCGGAATGGCAGACGCACGCGGGCGCAACATCGCCGTGCAGGACAAGGCCACACGCACCATCTACAAGAACACCTGCCTCTATGGCTATCAAGACACCTGGACATCCAACAACGACAACGGTCTCTACTACTTCGAGAACGGCACCGTGCGCGGCCGCACCGACTTCCTCTGCGGCAAGGGCGACGCCTACTTCAA
>CAMKSZ010000147.1 GCA_946415525.1 uncultured Prevotellaceae bacterium
CCCTTGTCGTCCCTTGTTGTTCCTTGTTGTCCCTTGTTGTTCTATTTTGTTTGACTTAAATTTTCACGCGAATTACCATGAATTGTCCATTAATTTTATGAGCACAGTAATTCATGGCCAATTATATGGTAATTATATGTTTTTATCATTTTTTTTCTATCTAAACTCCCAAACTCCTTTCAACTAATGCTATGCCAATCCTTTTTCGCCCCTTTTGTGACAAGATTTTGAAGGGTTTTGGGTATCTGTCACAAAAATGGGCATCTGTCACAACGAAGTGAGAGGAAAAAGAGACAATAGTTTGGAATGAGGGTAAAACTCGACTTATCTTTGTAATGTCGAAAGGAACAAAAGACCTCCGGAAGACAAAACGAAACAAAAAAACAATAACAATAAAAAAATACTATTATGAAAAAGTCAGTTTTATATTTCGCCGCACTTTTGTGCATGATGGTTCAAACCGTGTCAACATTCGCCAATGACAAAGTCGTTCCGGAAGAGCAACTCCCCGCCGCTGCACAGTCGTTCATCCAGCAGGCCTTCCCCGGACAAGGCATCACCTACGTCATACTCGACAAGGACTTCGGCAAGACCACCTACGAGGTGTTCTTGGACAATGGGGTGGAACTCGAGTTTGACAAGAACGGCACATGGGACAAGGTGGACTGCGTCTTCAGCGCCGTCCCCGACGACATCATCCCGGCATCCATCGCCGACTATGTGAAAGCCCATTTCGCCTATGCCAAAATCGTCAAGATCGACAGGAAGCGCTACGGCTATGAAGTGGAACTGTCCGACGACCTCGAACTGAAGTTCAACCACTACGGACAGTTGACCTACATCGACGACTGACACACCCATGCAGGGCATAAAGAAGGCGGAGAGCAATCTCCGCCTATTTTTGTGGCATTAGGGAGCAGGACAATCCTGACTCCATCGGATGATCCCCAACTATTCCTGCTCCGTCCCCAAGACGATGTTGACGATACACATCACGTCGGTGACGTTGATGTCGCCATCGGCGTTGGTGTCGGCGGCATTTTTGTTGAAAGGCGATGGCGTGTTGCCGAGGACGTGCTGCACCACGCTCATCACGTCGGTGACGTTCACCCATCCGTCTTCGTTCACGTCGCCGATACGGTAACCGTTCTCCACTTCCTTGGGAGTCAGCGCACCGTAATAATAGAGTCGGAAATTGTCGAAGATGCACCAGTAGTAACCATCCATGCTTGTGCTCCGCAATCCGAGGCGCAAACTGCCACCGTCGGTGGCCACGGAGGTGGTGACGCTGTTGTCGTACAAGCCCTTGCTGAAGTAGATGCTGGCGGCGTGCATGTTGTTGGGGATGTACTTCCCGTTGACATACGATTCGCTGCCGCCCTGCTGTGTGGCCTGCGCCGCACTGACGGCATGCGCCATCGCCTTGCTCCTGCTGCCGGCATATACGTAGGCGGTCACGCTGCGTGAAGAGCATTCTTCGGCTTTCCCCGGTCGTTGGAAGGCCTGCACGCGCATCTGGTAGGTGCCAGCGGTCAGGTTCTTCACGGTCTGGTAGAAGTCGAAAGTCTTCTCGTAGTATTCTGCGCATGAATAACTGACGGTGGGAGCGCCCGACCATCCCTCCGTTTGTTCCATGTCGGGATTTTCCATCAGGTAGGTGAGGTCGAAGGGCCGGTTGACGTATTGGGGAGTCGCTTCTGACAGGAAGTTGAAGGCGGCTTGTTGCGCTTCGGCGATGAATGCCGTGAGTTGCGCGATGGTGCAAGGGCCAGTCAGTTGCTGTTCGATGTTGGCGATGGTACTCTCCAACTGTTGGTCCACATTGGCTTGGTGCTGGATGTGAGGCACGGCAAGCAGCGCCTTGATGGGGTCGAGTCGGGCGGTGACTTCGGCTTTCATGGCGGTGATGGAATTGGCCTCGAATGCCGCCAATTCTTCGGCGCTGAGGATGAGCCATCGTTGTTGGGTGGCACTGTTGGCGATGTCGAAAGTGCCCGACCCTGTCAGTCCATTGGCATTGGCTTGCAGACAGTTGGGCGTCCAGTTGCTGCCCGGGCGTATTATCCAATAGCCACGTTGTCCCTCCACATCGACGCGCCCTTTCATCAACTGGAAATTGTCGAATGAAGTAAGCGTGCTGCGAGTGGCAGTCTTGAAACTGCTGACATAGGTGAGGTATTGTCCGGTGGCGGCGTTGCGCAACTGGTAGTATTGGTTGTTGGGGGTGAAGGAGATATACCACGCGCAACTGTCGTTGGCGGCTGCTTCCTCCGCACTCATGGCGAGCCACTTCAGCGTGCCGGTCTTCGTGGGGACCAACAGCGAGGTGTGGAGGCCGCGCTCCGTACTTTCGTTCTTGATATAGTATTTCACGCCGTCTTCATGGTTGAAGGCATAATAGGGTTCGGCGAAGCGCGAACTGGTATGCTGCAACCCGTCCTCGCCCAAGGCCTGGCAGATGAGGGAAGTGCCGATGTAGAGCACGTCGGAACCATTGTCCTCGTGGGCACCGTTGATGCCGTAGGGCCACATGTGCTGGTAGTCGCCGTTGAGTTGGCTGGTGGTGCTGTTGTCCCAGAAGCGGAGCACCTCGGTCACGCGGTCGCCGAGCCAAAGGCCGGAACCGGTGGTGAAGCCGGCACCGTTGGATGTGCCGGAGCGAAGGTTGAAGCGGCTCCACTCGGTATCGTTCCAGGGGATGACGCCGCAGCCGTGCAGCATCTCGTGCATGATGGTGCCCGGGCGCTGGTACGATTGGTTGGACCCCACGCTCATGTACCCACCGTAGGAACATTCGGCTGTCGGCGTGCCGGGGTTGTAGCCGATGTTGGGGGTGAAGCCTTTCATCTCGGTGAGTTGGTTCCACCAGTCGATGGCTGTCTCTGCGGCTGCCTTGATGCGGGCGTCGGCGGCAGCGTCGTCGCTGGTGCGGAAGGTGAGTTGGATTTGTCCTTTGGGCAGCGTGTAGAACTTGATGGCGTCGCCGTAGCCTACCTGTCCTCCCTTGGTTACGACGTAGGCGCGCATGTAGTATTTTGTGGCGGGGGTCAGTTGGTCGAGCCAGTAGATGTCGCCGTTGTTGGAGAGGTGCTTGGTCGTGCGCTGGTCGTCGATGGTGGGGGAGGGGGACTCGCTCCAGCAAAAGCCCGCCTCGCTGACTTGGTAGGCGCTGACACCGCTGTAACTCATGCGGCCGAAGGCCATGGTGGCGCCTCGGGCGAAGCGGGTGTCGGTGGTGACATTGGGCACGGGACCCGTTTGGGCGATGGTTTCCAGCGTCCATGAAGTGACGATGGCGAGGAACAGGAATAGGGTTTGGGGCTTCATAAAGGTTGATGGTTAGTGTGGTGGGGAATGTGAGGGGGCTATGGCCAGTCTTCGAATGGCAGCATCAGTTGGTTGGGGTCGGGGGTCTTTTTCTTCTTCTTACGGCGTGAGGGCGGTTCGGCGACGGCTTCTTCTTGGGACATCGACTCTTCGGGGCGTTCAGCCAACTGCCTTCGCAGGTCGTCGGCCTCTTCTTGCGATTGGAGCAAATGTTGCTGGAGCAGCGACATCTTGTCGCGCTCACGGGCGATTTCGTCTTCCAAGCAAGCCAACCGCCTCTCCATCTCGTCGATATACCGCAGTAGTTCCTTCATGCCGCCGGTGGTTTATTCCTCATAGTCTGTCGGGTCGTCGATGCCTGCCTCGCGGAGGGCTTCCTTCCGCTCGATGCAGGTGCCGCAACGGCCGCAGTGGCGCTCGCCACCCTTGTAGCACGAGTAGGTCTCCGCGTAGTCGATGCCGAGTCGTTTGCCGATGCGGGCAATGTCGGCCTTGGAGATGCTGGTGTAGGGGGCGCACACCTCCACGCCGATGTAGGTGCCGGCGCGCATGGCCTCCGACATGGGGCGGATGAATTCTGCACGACAGTCGGGGTAGATGTCGTGGTCGCCGAAGTGGTTGGCAATCATTACTTTGGTCAGGTTGCGGCTCTCGGCGATGCCACAGGCTATCGACAGCATGATGCCGTTGCGGAAAGGCACGACGGTCGATTTCATGTTGTCGTCGGCATAGTCGCCCTCGGGAATGGCGTCGGCACCCTCCAAGAGCGACGACTTGAAATATTGGCTGATGAAGGCCAACGGGATGACCAAGTGCTCAATGCCCAACCGTTGGCAGTGCAGGGCGGCGAAAGCGGCCTCGCGCTGGTTGTGGTTGCTGCCGTAGTCGAAGGTGATGGCGAGGGCGATGCGCTCCTGCTGGTCGTAGAGGAGGGTGACGGAGTCCATTCCGCCGGACAATACAATTACAGAGTCTTTCATTTCGTTTTTGTTGTGGAATTTTGCGTGTGGGGAGCGCGGTTTCTGATGTTGGCTTCGTACAAGCCGTAGCCACGCTGTTTATCGACCACCATCAGCAGCAGGGCGAGGAGCACCGCGCAGGCTCCGAAGCCGGCGAACACCAACATGGGGATGGTGAAATCGACGTGTCCGTCGGCGGTGGTGTGGTCGCCGATGATATTGCCCACCAGCATCGGCACCAGCATCAGACCGATGTTCTGCACGAAATAGATGATGCTGTAGGCGGTGCCTAATTGCTTCAAGGGGACAATCTTGGGAACACTGGGCCACATGGCACTGGGCACCAACGAGAAGGAGACGCCATAGAGCAGCATCACCGTGGAGGCTATCCAGGTGCTGTGGGTGACGGGGAGGGCGAGCAACAGGTGGCAGAGCGTGACGATGATGCAACCGATGAGCATGAGCATGGAACCGCGCCCCAAGCGGTCATAGACGATGCCGAAGAGGGGGGTGAGCACGATGGTGCCATAGGGGAGGATGGAGACAATCCATCCCGACGTGACGGTGTCGATGCCGTATTTGTTGACCAACAAGTCGCTGGCGAATTTCAAGAAGGGACGAAGGCTGGAATAGAACATCACGCAGAGCAGCGCGATGAGCCAGAAGCCGGGGTTGCGGAGCACTTTTACAAAGTCGCGGAGGGTGAAGTCGTCGCTCTCGGAGGCGCTGGCGGCCGCGGTGGCGCGTGTGCGGTCGAAATGCTTGTCCATGAAGATGTAGGCGACGAACATCAGGAAGCCGCTGAGCAACAGCAGCGAACCCACCAAGAGGGGGGCCGACAGACCGAAGGCGTTGGCGATGACCGGACTCATGCTGATGGCGGAGGCGGTGCCGAGGCGTGCCATCGCCACCTGGATGCCCATGGCGGAGGCCAGTTCGTAGCCCGTAAACCACTTCGTCACCACCTTCGAGACGGTGATGCCGGTGATGTCGCACCCCACGCCGAACAGGCCAAAACCGAGGGAGGCAACGAGCACCTGTGTCTTGATGTGGCTGGGCACGAGGCCGAAGAGGGTGAAGGGCAAGTCAACGTAGGCGAAGGGGGAGATGGTGGCGACAGCGAGGTAGTTGACCACCGCCCCGCCGAGCATCATGCCCGTGGCAAGGAGACCGGTGAAGCGGATGCCGCACTTGTCGAGGATGATGCCGCCCCAAAAGAGCATCAACAAGAAGATGTTGAAAATGCTGTAACTGCCGGCATAGAAGCCATATTCGGCGGAAGTCCATCCCATGCCGCCCGCCTTTATCGGGGCCTTGAGGGTGGTGGAAAGTGGTGACACGATGTCCCAGAACACATAGCCCATCATCATGGCGAAGGCCACGATGAAGAGCACGGTCCAGCGGCGTGTACGGGAGTTGTTGGGAGTGGTTTGCATCAATAAAAATTGGGTGCGTCCCTCCATAGGCGGTGACGCACCCATCGTATTTTAGGTGAGTTATTTGATGTTTGGCTCTTCAAGTCCGAGACCTTTCTTCTTGTCAACGACCTTCAGCAAGAGGCCGAGCAGCAGGGCGGCAACGCCAAGGCCGGCAAGCATCACGAGGGGGTAGGTGTAGTCGTAACTTACGGCGGCTTGTTCGGCGGTGATGCTACCGTCGGCAAGGCCATTCACGATGTCGGGGTTGGTCTTGTCGAGCACCTTGCCGATGAGCAAGGGGAAGAGCCACAGGCCGATGTTCTGAATCCAGAATATCAGTGCGTATGCCGAACCGATGATCTTGGGCTCCACCAACTTGGGGACACTGGGCCACAGAGAGGCGGGAACAAGCGAGAACGAGGCGCCAAGGACGAGGATGGTGACGTATGCCACAATCACGCCGCCAATGGCATTGCCCTTGAAAGCGGGCAGTACGAAGGCAAAGGTGAGGTGGCAGGCGATGAGCAACAGCGAACCAAGCACCAACATCGAGGCGGCCTTACCCTTGTTATCGACATAACTGCCCAAAATGGGGGTGATGAGCACGGCCAACAAGGGGAAGACGGCGAATATCGACTCTGCCGACTGGCGCATGTAGCCCATGTAGCAATAGGTGATGAGGGCCAGGATGGACAGGCCTAACAGCGTGTATTTCTTGCCGGATGCCTTCTGGAAATTGCTGGCAAAGCCGGCGGCTGCCACGACGAGCATGATGACATATTGGATGATGGTGACGCTCGAACTTGCCCAGAACGAGTCGGCATCGGGCGGGGTGAGCGAGAGGTTGCACTGCAGCATGTTGACGGCATACTTCTGGAAGGGGAAGATGGCGGAATAGTAGAGCACGCAGAGCAGGGCGACCAACCAGAAACCGCTGCTGGTGAGAATCTTGCCAAGGTCGCTCACCTTGAACGGGTCGTCTTTCTCCTCGGCCTCGCCGGTCTGTGCGTCGAGTTTCCTGTCCATGAAGAAATAGACGATGAACATGATAAGGGCGATGCACATGAGCACCACACCGAAAGCCACCGAGCGGGTGACGCTCACTTGGCCGCCCAGACGGGCGAAGAACGGTGAGAAAATCATGCAGGTGGCTACGCCCAGACGGGCGAGTGCCATCTCCGAACCCATCGCCAATGCCATCTCGCGGCCCTTGAACCACTTGACGATGCCTCGGCTCACGGTGATGCCGGCCATCTCGCAGCCGCAACCGAAAATCATGAAGCCGCAGGCGGCAAACTTGGCGGAGGCGGGCATGCCTTCATAGAAAGGCGACACGCCGAGGTCATCGAATATGGGGATGTAGTTGAGGTGCTCGTTAAACCACTGCTCGAGTCCGGTGCCCATAAACGACTCGCTCACGGCATACCACTTGATGATGGCGCCGACCAGCATCACGGCACCCGACAACACGGCGGTGAAGCGCACGCCCATCTTGTCGAGGATGATGCCCGCGAAAATGAGGAAGAACACGAACACATTGAGGAACACCTCTGAGCCTTGCATGGTGCCGAAGGCGGTGGAGTCCCAGCCACGCTCGCTGAGCATGAGGTCCTTGATGGGCGAGAGGATGTCCATGAAGATGTAAGAGCAGAACATGGCCAAGGCCAATAGGAGGAGGGCGGTCCACCGCATGGCGGCGGAATCTCTCAGTGTCTTTTCGATTGCTTGTGTCATATGGATGGTTTTATTTGATTGTCGGGGGCGGGTTTTCCGGGTTTTCCGGATTCTCCGGGTTTTCCGGATTCTCCGGGTATTCCGGGCATTCCGGGGGGCTATTGCTTCAGCCAGCGGTCGAGCCAATTAAAATAGGTGCGCTGCCAGAGGATGCCGTTTTGAGGCTTGAGCACCCAGTGGTTCTCGTCGGGGAAGATGAGCAACTGCGCCTCGATGCCTTTCATGCGGGCGGCATTGAAGGCGCTCATGCCTTGGGTGGCATTGATACGGTAGTCTTTCTCGCCGTGGATGCAGAGGATGGGGGTGTCCCATTTGTCAACAAAGCGGTGGGGCGAGTTGGCGTAGGTCTTGCGGGCATTTCCTGTCTGGTCTTTGTTCCAGTAGGCATCGTCGTATTCCCAGTTGGAGAACCAGTTCTCCTCGGTTTCCGTGTACATGGCTTCCAGGTTGAACGCGCCGTCGTGGGCGATGAAGCACTTGAAGCGCTTGTCGTGGTGACTTGCGAGGTAATAGACGCTGAAGCCTCCAAAACTGGCGCCGACGGCTCCGAGGCGGTTTTTATCGACATAGGGGAGGTTGGCAGTGGCGTCGTCGATGGCTGTCAGATAGTCGTCCATGCATTGTCCTGTCCAGTCGCCGCTGATTTCCTCACACCATTCACTGCCAAATCCGGGCAGGCCGTGGCGGTTGGGGGCGATGACGACATAGCCGTGCGAGGCCATAATCATGAAATTCCAGCGATAACTCCAGAATTGCGATACGGGACTTTGCGGACCGCCCTCGCAGAAGAGCAGGGTGGGGTATTTCTTCGATGCGTCGAAATTCGGGGGCAGGATTACCCAGTAGAGCATTTGCTTGCCGTCGGTGGTGGTCACCCAACGTTTCTCCACGCTACCCTTGTCCAACTGGTCGAAGATGTGCTTGTTCTCGAATGTCAGTTGGCGGATGGCAGTCTTGGCAGGACCCTTGGTGCTGGGACTCACGATGAAGAGTTCGGGAGCCTCCATGTAACTGTGACGCTCGGCGATGAGGCGCTTGCCGTCGCCCAACACCTGGGCTGAACCGAAGTCGGCCACACAGTCGGTGAGTTGTTTCACCTCGCCTTTCCAGTTGATGCTGTAGATGTTGAAAGTGCCGTGCCACACGCCGGTGAAGTAGAGCAGCGCGTTCTTGTTGTCCGACCAGCAGAAGCCATCGACGTCGGAGTCGAAACTCTCGGTGAGGTATTTTTTCTCCCCGGTGGCGAGGTTATAGACGCACAGGCGATTGCGGTCGGCTTCATAACCGTCGCGGGCCATGCTCTGCCAGGCGATGTATTTGCCGTCGGGCGAGAACTGTGGGTTCTGGT
>CAMKSZ010000148.1 GCA_946415525.1 uncultured Prevotellaceae bacterium
GATATTCAAGGATGATGGAAGAAGGCACTCCCCTACCCGACCTCATCATCACCGATGGAGGAAAAGGACAAATGGAAGTGGTGAGACAAGTGGTGGAAGATGAATTGCATATGGATATCCCCATAGCAGGACTCGCCAAAGACAACCGACACCGCACCAATGAACTACTGTTTGGATTCCCGCCTATGGTAATCGGCATGAAAACAGACAGCGAACTCTTCCATATCCTCACGCAAATACAGGACGAAGTGCACCGATATGCCATCTCCTTCCACCGAGAAAAGAGAAGCAAACATGCCTTGCACTCCGAATTGGACCAAATAAAAGGAATCGGACCAAAAACAAAGGAAACACTCTTGGCACAATTCAAAACAGTAAAGCGAATCAAGTCTTCAACAATAGAGGAATTGCAAGAAATCATTGGTTCTAACAAAGCAAAAATCATCTTCGATTATTTCCAACAACAGGCATCCTAATAGCAATATGTCCGTCCCGTATATGGCGATATCATCGCCACAAAAGAATAAATCATATAAATAATCGAAAAAATTTTTGTATTACACAATAATTCGCTAATTTTGCCTTCAGCGTCAAAAACGAACAAAAATGAGAGCAGTCATCCAAAGAGTAGCAAGAGCATCTGTCACTATCGACGGACAAATAAAGTCGAAAATAACAAAAGGAATCCTCATCCTTTTAGGTGTTTGCGAAGAAGATAACGAAGAAGACATCGACTGGCTCATACACAAAATCGTCAACTTGCGGATTTTCGACGATGAAAACGGCGTGATGAACAAATCCGTAATAGAAATCAATGGCGAACTGATGGTCATCAGCCAGTTTACGCTCTTTGCATCCTATAAAAAAGGCAACCGCCCGTCATGGTTCAAGGCTGCCAAACCAGAAATATCGGAACCACGTTACGAACAATTCTGCCGAGCACTGACGTCAATGATCGGAAAAGAAGTGGCAACTGGCATATTCGGAGCCGACATGAAGGTGGAATTAATCAACGACGGACCTGTCACCATCTGCATGGACACAAAAAACAAGGAATGATATGGGCTATAACGACATCACCATAAAAGAAATGCAGCGGATTGTTGACCGCTGGATTAAAGAATACGGAGTAAGGTATTTCTCCGAATTGACCAATATGGCATGCCTCACCGAAGAAGTGGGTGAATTGGCGAGAGTAATGGCACGAAAATATGGCGACCAAAGTTTTAAAGCCAGTGAAAAAGACAATTTAGGCGAAGAAATGGCCGACGTATTGTTCGTCCTGGTATGTTTGGCCAATCAGACAGGTGTCAATCTGACGGAGGAATTCCATAAAAACATGCAGAAAAAGACCAACCGCGACAGTCTAAGACACATCGCCAATCCCAAACTGAAAGCATAATAACCTTATAATTCCAATGATATGAAACTAAAAAAAGAAGAAAAGCCAATGAGCAAATACGATGAAGTATTGAGCAAATACAATCTCGAAGTAGATGATCAAAAAGTGGCTGAGGAAGTACGGCGAATCATCGCCGAGAAAGTGCCGGAAAACGATACCTTGGAGATAAAGAAATTCCTCATGGGTAGCGTAGAACTCACATCGCTCAGCACCACGGACAGTGAACAGAGCATCATGGCATTCACCGAAAAAGTAAATAAATTCGACGATGCCTACCCTCACCTACCCCATGTCGCCACCATCTGTGTCTATCCTTGTTTTGCCAGCATTGTGAGCAATACTCTCGAAGTGGAAGGGGTGGAAATCGCATGCGTGTCTGGCAGTTTCCCTTCTTCACAGGCATTGATAGAGGTGAAAGTGGCAGAAACAGCCTTGGCAGTGAAAGACGGTGCAACAGAAATCGACATCGTCATGCCCGTGGGAAAATTCCTTTGCGGTGACTATGAAGGTGTCTGCGACGACATCAGCGAACTCAAACAAGCCTGCGGCGACAAGGCGATGAAAGTAATTCTTGAGACAGGATGCCTCAAAACCGGCAAAAACATCAAGACAGCATCCATCTTGTCGATGTATGCGGGTGCCGACTATATCAAGACTTCCACTGGTAAACTGAGTCCGGCTGCCACCCCAGAAGCCGCCTACGTCATGTGCCAGGCGATAAAGGAATACTACGACGAAACAGGAATACAGATTGGTTTCAAACCTGCTGGAGGGTTGAATACCGTCACAGATGCCCTGACCTATTACACCATCGTCAAAGAGATTTTGGGCGAAAAATGGCTCACCAACCAATGGTTCCGACTCGGCACCAGTCGTCTCGCCAACATGCTGCTGAGTGAAGTGACTGGCGAGGAAATCAAATTCTTCTAAAGCCGGAAATATTAAAAAAACAGCCATTGCTTTTTTCAGGCAATGGCTGTTTTTTTATACGTTTAAACTCCGTAATGACTCTACTATTCAGGATAAATAATCGATTACAATGTGCATATAGAAACTGAAAATAGTAAGAGTAATGTCTAAACTCCTATACTCCTTAACTCCCAAACTCCTCCCACATTGAGTATTTTGATTATATATTCCTCAACGCAACAAACTCCAAATACGCTGTCAGCGCATCACGGATAGAGGATTGTTTCACGTGAAAATCAATGTAACGCTTCGCAATTTCACTGAAATCGTTCATCTTCTTCACAGCATAGTCAATACCACCTCTTTCCTTGGCAAAGTTCACCAAAACGGCTATTTCATCACTGCTGACACTACCGTTTTTCACTTTTTTCGCCAATTGAAGCATCGGTTCCAAACCAGTTGACTTAAGGGCATAAATAACCGGCAAAGTCAGTTTGCCTTCAGCCATGTCGTTGCCAGTTGGCTTGCCTATTTCCTTCGAATCGAAATAGTCAAAAATATCGTCGCGAATTTGGAAAATCATTCCTATCGCCTTGCCAAATTCATAAGAAGCGGACACTTCCTCAGGAGAAACTCCTACCGACAAAGCACCATTTTTAGCACAAGTGGCAAAGAGCGAAGCCGTCTTTTGTTCTATAACACGATAATAAATCTCCTCGGAAATGCCGTCGTCCTTGAAATTGTTCATTTGAAGCAATTCGCCGCTCGACAGTGTCTGTCCCAACTGCGCCAAACTCTTAATAATTTCAGTATGATTGGTTAGCGAGACGTTTAAGAGGGCAGTGGAAAGGATATAGTCACCCACAAGAACTGCCACCTTATTATTAAAAGAGGCATTCACCGAAGGCTGACCGCGACGCTCTCCGCTTTCATCCACCACATCGTCGTGAACCAAACTGGCCGTATGGAGCAATTCAAGTCCAACGGCAGCATGTTGGGTGACGCTGTTCACCTGTCCATAATTGGAAGCAATGAGCAATGTCAACATGGGGCGCATGCGCTTGCCACCACGCTTCCGGATGTGTTGCAATGTATCGCTGAGTAGTCCGTCAGTATGCGAGAGAGCCTCGTCAAACATCTGAATAAATGCCGAAAGTTCGCTCTCAATAGGTCGCCTGATAAGTGAGAGATAATCCATTATGCTTAAATTTGATACAAAATTAGTGAATATTTCTCGGAATAAAAAAAAAATTAGTAATTTTACACAGAAAAATAAATGATTATGGAAAAACTATTCCTATTGGATGCATACGCGCTCATCTACAGAAGTTACTATGCATTTATCAAAAATCCCCGAATCAACTCCAAAGGGCTCAACACTTCAGCCATTTTGGGATTCTGCAACACACTTCATGAAATCATCAGTAAGGAGAAACCCAATTACTTGGGCGTGGCCTTCGACCCACATGGACCTACTTTCAGAAGCGAGTGTTATCCTGAATACAAGGCGCAACGTGAGAAAACACCCGAAGACATTCTACTTTCCGTGCCCATCATCAAGAGATTGCTGAATGCTTTCCATATACCGGTTTTGATCAAAGACGGTTTTGAAGCCGACGACATCATCGGTACACTTGCCTTACAGACTGTGGGGATGGATATCGTCACCTATATGCTCACCCCCGACAAGGACTATGGACAACTCGTCAGGGAAAACGTGAAAATGTATCGCCCCAGACATGGTGGAGGATATGAAATCCTTGGCGTAGAAGAAATACTCGAGAAATATGGCATCTCCAATACAAGTCAAGTTATCGACTTACTCGCTTTGATGGGCGACTCAGCCGATAATTTCCCGGGATGTCCTGGGGTGGGGGAGAAGACCGCCGTCAAACTGATTTCACAATTTGGCAGCGTCGAACAGTTGATTGCCAATACGTCGCTACTCAAAGGTGCTCTTCGGAAAAAAGTGGAGGATCATGTCGATGACATACTCATGTCGAAATTCCTTGCCACCATCAAGACAGATGTTCCCATCTCCCTCCAACTCGATGAACTGACACTCTCCGAGCCCGACGAGCAAGAACTGAGGAAAATTTTCGAGGAACTCGAATTTAGAACCCTCGCTGACAAGTTCCTTAACAAAACGCAAAAAAAAGTTAAAAACGCGCCTATTCAACTCGATTTATTTGGAGATTTTTCGACCGAGGGGACGGAAGATGAAAAAAATTCGAGTTTTGAGAGCCTTAAAACCGTCAATCACGATTATCAACTTGTTGAAAAACAAGAAGATATCAAAAAATTGTGTGACTTTTTATTGACAACCGAAGTTTTAAGTTTAGACACGGAGACAACTTCCACTTCTCCCATGGAGGCTGAATTGGTGGGACTAAGTTTTTCAGTGCGCGAAAAACAAGCGTTTTACGTTCCCATTCCTGCCGAGAGGGAGGAAGCACAAAAAATCGTGGAAATTTTCCGACCTGTCTATGAAAATGAGAAAATCCTCAAGGTGGGGCAAAATATCAAGTACGACCTCCAGGTGCTTGCCAACTATGGCATCGAACTGAAAGGTCAGTTGTGGGACACGATGATCGCCCACTACCTCATCCAACCCGAATTGAGACACAATATGGACTTCATGGCGGAGTCGTATTTGCATTACAAAACCATCCATATCGATGAACTCATCGGACCCAAGGGGAAAAACCAAAAGAGCATGCGCGACCTGTCGCCCGCCGATGTTTATGAATATGCTGCCGAAGATGCCGACATCACATTGCAACTCAAAAATGTACTCGAACCAAAACTGAAGGAGGCAAATGCCGAACAACTGTTCTATGAGATAGAAATGCCGCTCGTGCGCGTCTTGGCAGAAATGGAGCGAAACGGCGTGCGCATCGACACGGCATCGCTGGCGGAGACATCGCGTGCCTTCACACAGAGAATGAATGAGATAGAAGAGCGCATCTACCAACTGGCAGGAGAAACATTCAACATCGCCTCACCAAAACAAGTAGGCGAGATTTTGTTTGAAAAACTTAAAATCATCGACAAACCCAAGAAAACGAAAACAGGCCAGTATGTCACTTCCGAGGAAGTATTGCAGACGCTCAAGGGAAAACATGAAATCGTGGAGATGATACTTGCCCACCGTGGACTGAAAAAACTGCTGGGCACCTACGTCGATACCCTGCCTACACTCATCAATCCCAAGACAGGACACATACACACCTCATTCAACCAAACCATCACGGCCACAGGAAGACTATCGTCGAGCGACCCCAACCTGCAAAACATTCCCGTCAGGGGTGAGGACGGCAAGGAGATTCGCAAGGCATTCATCCCGGAAGAGGGCTGCCTCTTCTTCTCTGCCGATTACAGTCAGATCGAACTTCGTGTCATGGCCCATCTCAGTGGCGACGAGAACATGATTGAGGCTTTCAAGGAGGGATATGACATCCATGCCGCCACAGCCGCCAAAATCTACAACAAAGACATCGAGGCTGTTGACCGCGACGAGCGCACCAAAGCCAAACGAGCCAATTTCGGCATCATCTACGGCATCACCGTCTTCGGACTGGCAGAACGGTTGGAAATCGAGCGCTCCGAAGCCCGGCAACTCATCGATGGCTATTTCGAGTCGTTCCCGAAGGTAAAAGACTACATGGAGCAATGCAAACAGACGGCTCGTGAACAAGGATATGTGGAAACATTCTTCAAGCGCCGCCGCTACCTGCCCGACATCAACAGCCGTAACGCTACCGTGCGTGGATTTGCCGAGCGCAATGCCATCAATGCTCCCATACAGGGGTCGGCGGCGGACATCATTAAGGTGGCAATGATACGCATCTACAAACGATTCAAGGAAGAGGGAATCCAGTCGAAAATGATTCTGCAAGTTCACGACGAACTCAATTTCAGCGTATTGCCAGAAGAAAAGGGTAGGGTAGAGGAAATCGTCCTTCATGAGATGGAGGCTGCCTACGCCCTCAAAGTACCCTTGGTAGCAGATGCAGGGTGGGGGAGCAACTGGCTTGAAGCACACTGAAAAAGAAGGACAAAGAAAGGCAAAGGGAAGTGAAAAGTGGGCATGGTCCCAGCAATAAAATGAAAATCTTCTATATTTTTTTTGTATTGCATCCGACTTGCACTACCTTTGCACGCACAAAGAATAGAAATCTTTAGAAATCAATAAAAAATGGCATTAAAATGTGGTATTGTAGGACTGCCGAATGTGGGCAAGTCCACGCTGTTCAACTGCTTGTCGAGCGCCAAGGCACAAGCAGCCAATTTTCCTTTCTGCACCATCGAGCCCAATGTGGGCGTCATCACGGTGCCCGATGAGCGACTCACACGCCTGGCAGAACTGGTTCACCCAGGACGCATCGTCCCTGCCACCTGCGAGATTGTTGACATCGCCGGACTGGTGAAAGGCGCTTCCAAAGGCGAGGGATTAGGTAATAAGTTTTTGGGAAACATCCGCGAGACCGACGCCATCATCCACGTTCTCCGATGCTTCGACGATGACAACATCACCCACGTCGATGGCACCATCGACCCCATCCGCGACAAGGAAATCATCGATACAGAATTGCAACTAAAAGACTTGGAAACCATTGAGTCGAGATTGGCAAAACAGCAGAAAGTGGCTGCCCTCGGCAACAAGGACGCCAAGGTGGAGGTGTCGGTGCTCATGGCCTACAAGGAGGTGCTGGAAAAGGGACAGAATGCCCGAATGGTGACCTTCGACAGCAAGGAGGAGCAACAAGCCGCCCATGACCTCTTCCTGCTGACAGCCAAACCGGTCCTTTACGTCTGCAATGTAGATGAGTCGAGCGCCCTCTCTGGCAATGACTATTCCAAGCGGGTGGAACAAGCCGCCAAGGAAGAGGGAGCCGAAGTGCTCGTCATCGCCGCCAAGACAGAAGAGGACATCGCCAGTTTCGACAGTTATGAAGACAAGAAAATGTTCCTTGACGAACTGGGACTGGAGGAGAGCGGTGTCAACCGACTCATCAAGAAAGCCTACTCGTTGCTCAATCTCGAAACATTCATCACCGCTGGCGAGATGGAGGTGAAGGCTTGGACGTACAAGAAAGGATGGAAAGCACCGCAATGCGCCGGCGTCATCCACACTGACTTCGAGAAGGGCTTCATCCGCGCCGAAGTCATCAAATACGAGGATTATATCCAATACGGTTCCGAGGCTGCCGTCCGCGAAGCAGGAAAAATGGGCATCGAGGGCAAAGACTACGTCGTGCAGGATGGCGATATCATGCACTTCAGGTTCAATGTCTAAACCATAAACTTTCAATCATGAACCAACTATTGCTGTACATCAACTGGAATCCCGACCAAATCGCTTTCAGCATAGGGTCCTTCTCTTTCAGATGGTATTCCCTGTGCTGGTTGGTGGGGTTGTTGTTGGCTTATATTATTGTAAAAAAACTTTACCAAGAACAAAAAATCAAGGAGGAATTTTTCGAACCGCTCTTTATCTATTGTTTTCTTGGCATTCTTATTGGTGCGCGATTGGGACATTGCCTGTTTTATGAACCAGGCTATTTCCTTTCCAGTTTCACCCATGTCATCGAGATGTTCCTCCCCATTCACAAAATGGCGGATGGTTCATGGAAATTCACCGGTTACGAAGGACTGGCTTCGCATGGGGGGACACTCGGACTAATCATCGCTCTCTGGCTCTACTGCCGCAGCACAAAAGTGGGCATCTGGCAGGTGCTCGACAACATTGCCATCGCCACACCCGTGACTGCCTGTTTCATCCGACTGGGCAACCTTATGAACTCTGAAATCATCGGCAAGGTGACGGATGTACCTTGGGCGTTTATCTTCCAGCATGTCGATAGTCAACCGAGGCACCCAGGACAACTCTATGAAGCCATCGCCTATTTCATCTTTTTCTTCATCGGATGGTATTTCTATCGCCGCCGACCCGAAAAGGTAGGGACGGGCTTCTTCTTCGGACTTTGCCTCACCCTTATCTTCATTGCCCGCTTCTTCATAGAATTCACCAAAATCAACCAGGTGGATTTCGAAGACGGCTTGCCACTGGACATGGGACAGTTGCTCAGCATCCCCTTCATTGTCATCGGCATCGCTTGTATGATTGGCGGTAAATGGATGAAGACCAACCAGCAAAAATAGGTCAACACATTTGCTCAACTTGTTGAAGTTACGATCTAAAAAACCAAGGAAAAATTAGCCCAGGGCATTGCTCTGGGCTAACTTCTTATAGACCGTTATTTACCTCAATATCAATAGCATATTATTTGGAAGAGTAATGTCTAAACTCCCAAACTTCTAAACTCCAAAAACTATCCCGACCTTCCCGTCACAATCTTCTTGATTTCATTGAGTTTGTTGAGAGCCTCTACGGGAGTGAGGTTGTTGATGT
>CAMKSZ010000149.1 GCA_946415525.1 uncultured Prevotellaceae bacterium
GACATCCAAAAATGGCATCAGGCTGCCATTGACAGATACAAAAAGCCAGAAAAACAAGAAAATCAATAGGAAAATCGTTTTTTTCTTGATGTTGTACCGCGATATGGTGCAACCCACCCATAATTTTGTAACCGTAAACATGAACGTTTAACTAAAAACATACAAGATTATGGAAGCAAGGAAAAAGTTTTTCATGGATTGCCACTTGGCTGGCCGCAAGTACCACGATGCCGATGAGGTGTGGGATAAATTGAAGGTGGGGACGCTGCTTCATCTGGAGCATGAGCCAAACAACCGATATGACCCGGAGGCGGTGGCCGTTGGCTATTATGACGAGGAGCAGGATGAGATGTTCCGAATCGGGTACATCCCCCGCGAAGACAACGAAACCATCGCCGGCATTCTCGAAATGGGATGGACGGATATGTTCGAGTGCCGCATCAGCAAGATCAACCCTGACGCTCACCCTGAATATCAGGTTCATCTGACCATCAAGATAGTAAGACGCAAGAGAGAAGTCAACTAATACCATTCACTATGCCACAGCAAGAAACAAAC
This sequence comes from uncultured Prevotellaceae bacterium, assembly GCA_946415525.1. Taxonomy (GTDB): domain Bacteria; phylum Bacteroidota; class Bacteroidia; order Bacteroidales; family Bacteroidaceae; genus Prevotella. Next base: position 559 of record CAMKSZ010000149.1, read on the forward strand.
ATTCTGAACATTCGTGGGGGAAGAACCATAAGGATTCCTGTCAACTACCAGCACTTCATTCTCTGCTACTCTTCCAATCCAGAAGACCTCGGATGGGAGCGCGAAGAAGTCATCCACATCCTGGAACGTGTCAAAGAGGGGCGGTTGGAAGACTTGGATATGGACGCAGACCTGATGAACAGCATCGGGACATTCTTTGAGGAAGGAGTATGCGTGAAGCCTGACATCGATGCTGCGGTATTTTGGTATGAGCAAGCCATCGAATGGGGCAATGACTTGGCACGCTCTAACCTTGCCGACATTCTCCGCAAGGGAAGCCAAGGTTATCCCAAAGACCTGCGCCGTGCCTTCGACCTCTACAAGTCATGCGGTCTGCCCTACGCCCATTACCGCGTCGGCGAGTTCTATGAGCACGGTTGGGGTGTGCGCCAGAACCTTGAAGCCGCCAAGGCATACTATCGTCTGGCATATCGTGAAGGCCACGGATTGGCTAACAAAAAACTGAAGGAGTGGAACTTCTTGAAGTAATTCTTGCTACCCAGAGAGCGTGGTATGAGTATGTAATTTATTCAGATTAGAAATACTAAGATTTAAAAACCAATTCAATATGAAAATCGGAGACAAATGGCTCTCGTTTGAGATTACAAGCAAAAGGTCGTGTTGTGATGATCCGATCACTCAGGACACCATCGAAAAATGTATCAGGATTGCTTTAGATGCCTTGGAAGGAGAGCGCGACAGAGACGGTAACGCCTTAATCCTCCATTCGCTGATTGTGGGGTCTATGGGTCAGACAGACGAGGAAAAGTGTGTTGGATTCCTGCATGACGTTGTAGAAGATACCAAATGGACTTTTGATGATCTGAGTGACGAGGAAGTACCAGAAAAGATAATCGAAGCGCTAAAATTGTGTACCCACAAAGAAAACATGGATTATTACGATTATGTGCAGCGCATCATTGATTCGGGCAATATGACGGCCATCCATGTAAAGCAGAATGACCTTCGCCACAATCTCGCTCGTGGCCATGCATTTGGCTATCCCAATCTGATAGCGAAGCACCAAAAGGCACTACAGATGATTGAAGATTATCTGAAAGAAGAGAATAGATAAAATGTAATCGGGGACGGCATTTGCCGTCCCCGATGCTCTCTCTTGAAATGAGAAAAGGATAATTCGTTATCATTTGATGATGAACTTCCTGCCATTCTGAATATAGATGCCAGGACGAAGAATTTGTTTGTTATCCACCATCTGACCACTAATGGTGAAGATATGGCCATTTGAAGGATGAGACATCAGAAAAGTTTCCTCAATGCCACTACTGGCCGAGATTACCTGTGTGGGGATGCCATTGCCTTCCACGTAGTAACCGTGATTGACAAAATCGACCCCATCGTAAATCTTGGTATTGCCATTGTCTTTTGAGATAATCAGATATTGCGGTGTCTCGTTCACCTTTTTGATGGTATATTTATATATGTTTGCTCCCGTGGCGGTTTGCCCCATGAATGTCATGGCATCGCCTGGCCATGAGGTGTTCGTACAATAGGCCTCGCCACCACCCAGGTTTCCCCATACCCAGGCAGAGTATGAACTGGAAACGGGCGTCTCAAAGAAAATGCTGATTTCATCATCGCTTTCAAGAACGGGCGTGTAGGCTTCGGGAACAGGTGGCTCCTCTTCTGAATAATTGCCTTTCACGAATACGCGATAGCCTTTGGCCTCTATCGTGAAAGGCTGCGTGGCACCGAACGTTTGTTGCTTGCGGCCTGTGCCTTGGGCAATGGTCTCGCTATTCAGCCATAGGCTCCAATCACCAGCATCCAGGCCAGTGAGCGTGGCATTGCTATCGGAAGTGGCCATATTGAGCAGAACGAGTACTTGACTGTCGCCAGACTTCCTGGTGTAAGCCAGTACACTGCTGTTGTTGGTCACCGTTACCCACTCCACGGGTGTGCTGTTGTCGAGAGCAGGTATGGCATGCTTGAGAGCCGTGAGTGTGCGTATGGTGTTGCACATCTTGGCATCTTTTGTACTCCAATCGATTTTCGTGTCGGCAAAGTAATCCAAGATTTGATTTCCGCCTGTTTCCTGTCCATTGTAAATAAGCGGCATACCATAGAGGGTATAGGCAAAAACAGTGAGGGGGTATCGGTTGCTGCCATACATCTTGGTCAAGGTCTTGCCCCCGTCGTTGAAGTTCTGGTCGTGATTGGTGACATAGAGCATGCGTCCAAAATCCACGTTCTTCGATGCGTCGAGCAGGGTGTTGGCAAAGGCTTTGAGGCGGGCACTTGCGTTGCCTGCCGAACCATAGTTGGCCAAATTGCCTTGAAACTGCCAGGCATAGTCGTAGTCGAAACCTGCCGTTTTCAAGCGGGTGACATCTTGGGCAATGTCGGCCTCACCGAGAAAGGTGATGTTTTTGTCTGTCTTGTATTGCTTGATGAGCGGAATGGTGGTCTGCCAATAACTTACGGGAATCCGCGTGCTACTCACATAGTCGCAGCGATAGCCGTCGATGTCGCATTGGTCTATCCAGAATTTCAGGCAATCATTCATCGCATTTACCAAACCTGCATTGTTGTAGTCCAACTGCCACACGTCGCCGTAATTGTTGGGGTGAATCATCTGGCCACCGCTCTTGGCATAATACTCGGGATGCGTGGTCACCCAGTCGGCATTGGTGGCCGTATGGTTGGGCACCCAGTCGAGCCACACCTCCATATTGAGCGCATGAGCGCGTGTGACGAAAGACTTTAAATCGTCGATAGTGCCATACTTGGGATTGGTCTGCTGGAAATTGGTGGCTGCATACGGACTGCCAGAGGTGCCACGGGGATAGATGGGCATCAGCCACACGATATCCACACCAAGTGCTTTCAGGTCATCCAACTTTTGCCGTGCTGCAGAAAAAGTTCCCTCGGGGGTGAAAGCCCCTACATTCATCTCATATACCACTTGCTGCCCAGATGGCCTGGCAATCGTAGAGGAATTGATGTCATCGACATAATCTCCTGCCAACATGGAAATGGGCATCAAAGCCAATAAGCAAATAATTAGATTTTTCATCATAATCGTTTTTGTTAGAAAGGGAGGCCGTTCTTCACAGAGCAGCCTGCCCATGGTTAAAATTTTAACGCTGATAATACAGTAAGCCTTTGATGATGAAGCAGGTTCTTACTGTTTGATGTAAACTTCGTATCCTTTTGCCTCCAAGTCCAAGGGCGTTGTCCCGTCGTAGTGGACAGTCGTCATCGATGGTCCGTTGAGGATGGTCTTGCTGTCGAGCCATTTGGCATACCCTCCTTCTTCCATGCCTTCCACCTTCACTTGCGCTGCTTCTGCTCCTAAGTTCAGGGCCACAATCACGGGGCCTCGCTTGTAGGCTAACACCTGTGCGTTGTCTGTGACAAGAAACTCCACGGGGGCATCGGCGGCTAAGGAGGGTTGGGTGTGGTGCAAGGCTGCCAGCACACGCACCAGATTCTTCATTTTGACATCCACTTGGTTCCATTTCACCTTCGCGTCAGTAAAATAGTTCAGTGTATCGGGGTCGCCGATTTCCTGGCCATTATAAATGAGAGGCATGCCATGGAAGGTGAACTCCAGCACGGTGAGCGGATAGCGGTTCTCGCCATAGAAGTCTTTCAAGGTGTGGCCACCGTCGTTGAAGTTTTGGTCATGGTTGGTGAGATAGACCATGCGCCGGTTTTTGATGGCTTGCGAGGCTTTTAGGAATTTCTCGCATATGGCTCTCAGTGAGTCGGCCTGTGAGCCCTCGCTGCCAAAGTGGTAAGCCAAGTCACTCTGGAAGTCCCACGCATAATCATAGTCGAAACCGCAGGAGTCGATGCGCTGATTGTTAGCATTGCTGATATCGGTCTCGCTCAGCATCTCGATAATCTTGCCTTGACTTTTCAGGTTGGCAATGATGTTTTGCCAATAGGCCACAGGAATGGTGGGGCTGCTTACATAGTCGCACCTGAATCCATCCACGTCGCACTCCTTGATCCAGAAATGGAGCGCGTCGTTCATGGCATCCACGAGACCTTTCTCCTGATAGTTGAGTTCGAAGACATCGCCCCACCCATGGGGATGAATCATTTGTCCTTTCGCATCTCGTGTGAAATTCTCTGGATGCTCCTTCACCCAGGGGTTTTCCACCGCTGCATGATTGGGTACCCAGTCGAGCCACACTTTCATGCCAAGGTCGTGTGCAACCTTGACAAACTCCTTCACGTCGGCCACCGTACCATAAGCGGGATTGACGTCCTTGTAGTCCATCACGGCGTATGGACTGTGCATGGTGGCTCCTCTTGGATAGATGGGCATCAGCCAGAGGATATCGACTCCCAAAGTGTCGAGGCGTGCCAATTGCCCTTGGGCTGCCTTGAATGTGCCTTCTGGTGTAAAAGCACCGATATTCATCTGATAGATGACACGATTTTCTGGACTTACCGGTTGGGTGTTGTCAACATTGAATGTGTCTGGCGAACCTCCGCCACACGCTGCCATGAGCAGCGTGATGGCGAGGGATATTGCTATAGAAAGTCGTTTTCTCATTTTGCTGTCCAGCCTGAGGCCGTTATGGTGAAGAAGTAATCCTTGTCGAGCGTAATGGCAGGTCCGTCGCATTGCGAACCTCCGCCATTATTGTTGTAGATGGGGTTATACACTTGTCCCGTGGCGGGGAAGGTGAACACCTTGTAGGTCACGCCGCCGATGGTTTCCTTGCCATAGACGTTCTTGCCAGGCCAACCGCCATAGAGTTCGGCGATGCCGTCGCCCCAGGCATAGATGGCTGCTGCATCCCAACCGGTTTGGTCGTCAACGTAGATCTTATGCGTGATGTCCTTGCATTCCGTGGCGGTCACGTTGTAATAGAAATCGTTGCCAGTGGTGATGACAGGGCCGTCGAATTGTGTGCCACCGCCATTGTTGTTGAAGATGAGGTGATACTCCTTTCCTTCCGACTCATAGCCAAATGCCATGTAGTCGGTGCCGGCAACGGTTACTGTCGTGGGGGCGTTGTTGCCTGGCCAGTCGCCGAATAGTTCGGGCAGTCCGTCGCCCCAGGCATAGACGGCCAGAGCGTCCCATCCTGTCATGTTGTTCACGTAGAGACTGAACTTCCCGCCAACAGGTTGGGGTTCGGGGGTGTCGCCTCCGCCACCACCTTGGTAGTTGGCGTCAATCACTTCATAACCTCCGTCGAAGATGCGCACATAGATGTCGTGGTCGATGGTGAAGAACAGGTCGTCGCCTTCCCATTGCACGCCTCCGTTATTGTTGTTGGGGATGAGGTGAAGTTGAAGGCCTGTATTGGCTTCGCCCATGTCGAAGTAGGTGTATTCCTGTCCGTTGATGGTCTGTGTGCCGGTGGGGGCCATACCGGGCCATCCGCCGAATGCCTCGGCGTCGCCCCATGCATAGAGGGCAAGGTCTGCTTGGCTCGACTCGTTGAGTACGAACAGTGCATACCCGTCGTGCTTCACCGAGGGTTCAAGTCCGATCTCTTCCACACCGTCGGGGGTAATGCGTAGGAAGATATTGCGGTCGATGGTATAGTCAAAGTCGGGCAGTTGCACGCCATTGCCGCCGTTGTTGAAGATGAGGTGCTCCACCAGCCCTGAGTTCTTTGCACCCATGTCGAAGTATTTCCAAGTCACGCCGTCATGCTTCCAAGTGCCTGTCACTGCCATTCCGGGCCAGTCGCCATTCAGATTGTTGACGTCGCCCCACATATAGAGCGTGAGGACATCCCAGCCTGTCTGGTCATCAACATAGACACAGAATCCGTCATGCTCTGGCTCTGGGGCTTCGCCGCCTGCCCAATAGTAGGCTTCCCAGCGTTGTCCCCATACATTGGAGAATGCGCCTACTCCAGGATTCTCTGTGTGGTTGGCTGTCACACCGTTGATAGTGAATTCCATTCCTTGGGTGGCAGAGTAGAAACGGTAGCCGTCGGAGAGTGTCTTGCCATTCACGAATGTACCGGGGTCGAGGTAGATACCCCATTTCACGTCGCTTTTGGGGGCCTTGGTGAGCAGGTAGCGCTCTTGCCCGATGGCTGCGCTGTCGCCATTGAAAGCGCCCAAGATGTAGATTTCCTCATCGGCTGTGGTTCCGAAAGGTGCGATGAACTCCAACAGGATGCGGTCGGAGCGTGTCTCGAATTGCTGACGCTCATGGTCGAAAACAATATCCTCGGTGTCTGAGCAACTGCTTACGAACCCCATAAGGGCAAGCAACGACAGCATCAGACTATATATTTTCTTGTTCATATTGACAATATGTTTATGGATTAATAGTTAGGATTCTGAATGAGCCCGGGGTTGACGGAAAGGGCACTCTGAGGAAGTGGATACCATTCGTACTTGCGGTCGCGCTTGGCAGGAAGGTTGACGCCATCTTCCGTGGCGCGCCCCCAGAACCACCATTGGCCTTGCGTGAATTTGTCGAAGCGGCGAAGGTCGGTGCGACGGCGGTTGCCCTCGCCCAAATATTCTTTGCCCCACTCTGAGAGCATCCAGTCCATGTCGAAGTCGGTGAAACCGGGGCCGGGTACGCTCAATGCGTTGTTCCTGTCGCCGCTGTTGAAGTAGCGCTGGCGAACTTGGTCCACATATTTCTTGGCTTCGGCACTGTTGCCTTTGCGCATCTCGCACTCGGCTACGTTGTAATAGGCTTCTGCGAGGCGGAACTGCACGTCGTCAATGGATTTGAAACCGCCTTTGTCGTCATTCGGGTAGAGTGGGTATTTCACCAAACGAACGCCTGAGTTGGTCTCTCCCCAACGGGGATTCATCACGGTCTCGAGGTTGCGGCCTTGGTTGAGGAAGGTGCCTACCTGATCGACGTAAACCAAATCCTGTCCGTCGCGGTCGGCGTCTGCCTTCAGTACATCGCCTTTGCCGAAATTGGCGCGGATGGTTCCCTTGAGGAACATTCCTGGGCCATGGGTCATGGTTGCCTCGTCGTAAGTGTAGTTTTGCTTGCGGATGTCTCGGTCGTCAAACCGCTCGTAGGGGGCGCCCAACTTGTCGCCGTAAGGGGCGTTGAGGAAACATTTGGCTCCCTCTGTGCCGCCTGTCGGTAGCACTGTTCCGGAATTGTCGAACGAAGGAACAAGGCATACGCAGTTCCATGCGCCGATGCCGTCGTAACTCTGTCCAAAGTAGTCGGCATAGCCATACCACATGCCTACCATCGTGCGGACATTGGAGATGGCGTTGGCGGCTCCTTGTCCATCCTCGGCTGCCAAGGCGAAGATGACTTCGGGGCTTTTCACATTGTCGATGCTGTAGAGATTGCGGTAATTGCTGTCCAAGGCATAATTGCCGTAGGTGCCATTGATGATTTCCTTGGAAAGTGTCTCGCATTCTTCATAGTGCTTCTCGCCGATAAACACGTCGGCATTGAGAAGAAGGCGGGCTTTGAGCAGGCGGTTCATGCCTTGGTTGGCGCGGTTCACCATCGAGTGGTTGGCATCGTCCTTGGCCAATGCACCTACAGTCTCGTCGAGTTCCTTGGCAATGAAGTCGTAGATTTTCTTGCAGGAGGCGTCCCAGTTGGCATCGGCCGTGCCAGGCACATCGCTGCTGGCGGAAGTGTTCAACGGCAGGGCGCCTCCCCAAAGTTCGAAGATGCAGTAATAGTTCCACGCACGGATGGTGCGCACTTCGGCTACATATTGGGCCAGTTTCTCCTGACTCATGCCAAGGTTGGCGGCACTTAGCCCTTCAAGGTCGCTCAACAGTAAGTTGGCGAGTCCTACAGCAGTCCATGCTCCCGACCAGGCGTTTTCGATGATGGTGGATTCTGAAGTCCAGTTGTGCCACGAGAGCACGGTCTTCATGGCTTCGTCCCATCCCCATTGTCCGCCATTCCATACACGCCAGGTCAACTGGTCGGAGGGGTACTCGGAGAGATGGAAGAAGTTCTCGCCTGCCAGTGTCGATGATGTCTGGTTGTAGATGGCGGCAATGGCGCCTTTCACACTGGCCTCATTCTGGTAATAGACTCCTGCGTCGATGCGGTCGTACACCTTCTCATCCAGGTCTGTACAAGCCGACATGCTCAGGCCTACTGCCATTGCTATGATGCTATATTTG
>CAMKSZ010000150.1 GCA_946415525.1 uncultured Prevotellaceae bacterium
AGTTCGACGACAAGGTGAAAGCCATCCAGAAGATTGAGGAAATCGGCGCCTCCTACGCCATCGGCCGCGACTGCAACGTGGGCGACACCATCATCGGCATCAAGGGCCGCGTGGGCTTTGAGGCCGCCGCCCCCAAACTCATCATCGAGGCCCACCGCCTGTTGGAGAAATCGACGCTGAGCAAGTGGCAGCAATATTGGAAAGACCAGGTGGCCAACTGGTATGGCATGTTCCTGCACGAGAGCCAGTACCTGGAGCCGGTGATGCCCGACATCGAGGCCATGCTCACCAGCAGCCAGCGCAACGTCAACGGCACCGCCATCCTCCGCCTGCGCCCCTTCGGTTTCCAGACCGTGGGTGTCGATTCCCCCGACGACCTGACGAAGTCGAAACTTGGCGAATATGGCGAGACCCAAACCGGTTGGACAGCCGACGAGGCGAAAGGTTTCATCAAGGTGTCGAGCACGCCGCTGCGCGTCTATTACGGCATCCACAAGGAAGAAGAAAGATAAAAACTGCAAATCATCCAAAACAAACATAGCCATGCAAAAGAGATTCCATTTGTCGGAAACCGACAAGAAGATTGGCGGCGTATGCGGCGGTTTGGCCGAATATTTCGGCATCGACTCCCTGCTCGTCCGCCTCGCATTCGTCGTGCTCGTCCTGGGCTACGGCACCGGGCTGCTGGCCTACCTCCTGCTCTGGCTCCTCGCTCCCAAACAGTAGGAACCACCCCATAACGACATCAAGCCAACCATTCACGACATGATAAAAATAGGCATTTTAGGTGCGGCAGGCTATACAGGCGGCGAACTCATCCGCCTGCTGCTCAACCATCCCGAGGCGGAAATCGTCTTCGCCAACAGTGAGAGCAACGCCGGCAACCCCGTGACCGACGTGCACGAGGGACTTTATGGAGAGACCGACCTGCGCTTCACCGGCGAACTACCCTTCGACAAGGTCGATGTTGTCTTCTTCTGCTTCGGACACGGGAAGAGCGAACAGTTCCTCAAAGAGCACACCATCCCCGACAACGTGCGCATCATCGACCTGGCACAGGACTTCCGGCTCGCCGCGCCCCACCACGACTTCGTTTACGGACTGCCCGAAATCAACAAGGAAGCCATCGCCAACGCCCGCCATGTGGCCAACCCCGGTTGCTTCGCCACCTGCATCCAACTCGGTCTGCTGCCAGCCGCCAACATGGGCATCATCAACGACGATGTCGCCGTCAATGCCATCACCGGCAGCACCGGCGCCGGTCAAAAGGCCACCGCCACCACCCATTTCTCCTGGCGCAACAACAACATGAGCATCTACAAGGCGTTCAACCACCAGCACGTGCCCGAAATCAGGCAAAGCCTACGGCAGGTGCAGGGACATCTCGACGCCGAGATAGACTTCATCCCCTACCGCGGCGACTTCGCCCGCGGCATCTTCGCCACCGAGGTGGTGAAAACCGACGCCGGCATCGACGACATCGTGGCGGCGTACAAGGCGTTCTATGCCCAGGCGCCCTTCACCCACTACTCCGACAAGGCCATCGACCTGAAGCAAGTCGTCAACACCAACAAGGCCCTCGTCCACTGCGACAAGCACGGCAACAAACTGCTCGTCACCGTCTGCATTGACAACCTGCTCAAGGGAGCCGTCGGACAGGCCGTGCAGAACATGAACATCATGTTCGGCATCGACGAGACCGCCGGACTGAAATTGAAAGCCTCTGCTTTCTAAAAAACAAAAAAGACAATGAAACCATACGACGTCTATCCGCTGCTCAACGTCAACATCGTGAGCGGCAAAGGGTGCAAGGTCTGGGACGACCAAGGCACCGAATACCTCGACCTCTATGGCGGCCATGCCGTCATCAGCATCGGCCACAGCCATCCCCACTATGTGGAGGCCGTCGGCCGCCAAGTAGCGAAATTGGGCTTCTACTCCAACTCCGTCATCAACCTACTGCAAGTGCAACTGGCAGAGCGGTTGGGACACATCAGCGGCTACGACGACTACCAACTGTTTCTCGTGAACAGCGGTGCCGAAGCCAACGAGAACGCGCTCAAACTCGCCTCCTTCCACACGGGGCGCACCCGCGTGCTCTCTGCCCAGAAAGCCTTTCACGGTCGCACCTCGCTGGCTGTCGAGGCCACCGACAACCCCAAGATTATCGCACCCATCAACGCCAACGGGCACGTCACCTACCTCCCCCTCAACGACATCGCCGCCTGGGAGGCCGAACTGGCCAAGGGCGACGTGTGCGCCTGCATCTTGGAGTGCATCCAAGGCGTGGGCGGCATCCGGCTCGCCACGCCTGAGTTTGCCCAAGCCCTGAGCGCCGCCTGCCGCCAGTACGGCACCGTACTCATCTGCGACGAGATACAATGCGGCTACGGTCGCAGCGGACGGTTCTTCGCCCACCAGTGGCTCGGCATCCGCCCCGACCTCATCACCGTCGCCAAGGGCATCGCCAACGGCTTTCCCATGTCGGGCCTGCTCATCTCCCCCGACTTCAAACCAGTTTATGGGCAGTTGGGCACCACCTTCGGCGGCAACCACCTCGCTTGTGCAGCCGCCATCGCCGTGCTCGACGTGATGGAACAGGAGCAACTCGTTGCCAACGCCCAGAGAGTGGGCGAGTATCTGATGGAAAGGCTAAAGGCCCTGCAAGCCACCGAACCGCACATCACCGACGTGCGCGGCCGCGGCCTCATGATTGGCATCGAACTCGACATTCCCTACAAGGACGTGCGCAGCCGCCTCGTCTATGAGCAACACTGTTTCGTGGGCTGCTCCGGCACCAACACGCTCCGCCTGCTGCCGCCCCTCTGCCTCACCGAGGCCGATGCCGACCTGTTTATCGAAAAACTCAAAATCGCCTTGTCATGAAAACAACCATTATCGGAGCCGGAGCCATGGGCGGCGCCCTGGCAGAAGGCCTGTTGCTCAGCGGTGCCGTCGCCGCCTCCGACCTCACCATCGCCGACCCCATGGAAGCCGCCCTCCAACGCTTTGAGGGCAGCGGGGCGAGCGTCACCACCGACAATGCCGCCGCCGCTTCCGGTGCCGACACCCTCTTCATCGTGGTGAAGCCCTGGCTTGTGAAGCAAGTCATCGAGGACTTGTTGCCCACCATCTCGGGCAAGCGACTCACCATCGTCGTCATTGCTGCCGGCGTACCGTCGGCTGACATCTGCGAATGGCTCCATACCGAGAGCAACAGCCAATTCACCCTCTTCCTCGCCATCCCCAACACCGCCATCGCCGTGATGCAGTCGATGACCTTCCTCGTGCCCGCCGTGGCCACCGCCACCGATACCGAGGCGATGAAAGCCCTCTTCGACGAGGTGGGCCAGTGCATCGTCACCGAGGAACGGCTCCTTGCCTCCGGCACCACCCTTGCCTCCTGTGGCATCGCCTACGCCATGCGCTACATCCGCGCCGCCACCGAAGGCGGTGTCGAGATAGGTTTCAAGGCACACGACGCCCAGCAAATCGTTCAACAGACGGTGAAGGGCGCCGTCGCCCTGCTACAAGCCACCGGTCATCATCCCGAGGAGGAAATCGACAAGGTGACCACCCCTGGCGGCGTCACCATCAAGGGACTCAACGCGATGGAGCATGCAGGATTCACCAGCGCCGTCATCCGCGGCCTGAAAGCCGGCATGGGCCAATAACCTAAACACCCATCAACAGCATACATTATGGACGAACAAATCAAACAAATAGGAGAGCGGTTGCGCGGTCTGCGCGACGTGCTCGACATCGGTGCCGAGGAAGTGGCCCAACTCTGTGGCATCACCTTGGAGCACTACCTGCAAATGGAGAGCGGCGAAAGCGAACTCTCTGTCGCCAACCTTCAGAAAATCGCCAAGCACTACGGTGTCTCGCTCGACGTACTCATGTTTGGCGAGGAGCCGAAGATGAGCAGTTATTTCCTCACCCGCAAGGGACAGGGCATGAGCGTGGAGCGCCGCAAGGCCTACAACTACGAGAGCCTTGCCAGCGGCTTCCGTGGGCGCAAGGCCGACCCGTTTATCGTCACGGTAGAACCCAAGCCCGCCGACACCCCCAAAGAGATGAACTCACACAGTGGCCAGGAATTCAACATGGTGCTTGAAGGGACGATGGAACTCACCATCGGCAGCAAGACGCTCACGCTCCATGAGGGCGACTCGGTCTATTTCGACGCCACACAGCCCCACGGCATGCGCACGCTCAACGAGCATCCCGTGCGGTTCCTTGCCATCATATTTTAATCATAATCCAAGAAAAAAATGGTAGAGAGATTCCTCACGCAAACCACATTCACCTCGGTGGAGGATTTCAAGAACAACCTGCACTTCAAGATCAAGGAGAACTTCAATTTCGCCTACGACGTAGTCGATGCCTGGGCAGAAGAGCAACCCGACAAGTTGGCACTGCTTTGGACCAACGACGAGGGAGCCGAGATTCGCCTCAGTTTCAGCGAACTCAAGGAGCGTAGCGACCAAGCCGCCAGTTATCTGCAGTCGCTCGGCATCGGCCAGGGCGACATGGTGATGATTATCCAAAAGCGCCGCCTCGAATGGTGGATAACGATGCTCGCCCTCTGCAAACTCGGTGCCGTCGCCATCCCCGCCACCCACATGCTCACCAAGAAAGACATCGTCTATCGCAACAACCGCGCGTCGGTGAAAGGCATCATCTGTGTCGGCGAGTCCTACGTGCTCGGACAGATACAGGAAGCCATTGCCGACAGTCCCACCTTGGAAGTGTTGGTGAGCATCGGGCCCGACGTGCCCGAGGGGTTCCACGACTGGCATGCAGAGATAGGCAACGCCCCCAAGTTTGTCATGCCCCGCCACGTCAACACCAACAGCGACACGATGCTCATGTATTTCACCAGCGGCACCAGTGGCGAGCCCAAGATGGTGGCCCACGACCACCTCTACGCCCTCGGGCACCTCACCACCGGCGTGTTCTGGCACAATCTCGCCGAGGACAGCATCCACCTCACCGTCGCCGACACGGGATGGGGCAAGGCCGTATGGGGTAAATTCTACGGACAATGGTTTGCCGGTGCCGCCGTCTTCGTCTATGACCACGAGAAATTCGACGCCGGCAAGATGCTGGAGCAGATGGCGAAATACCACGTCACCTCGTTCTGTGCACCGCCCACGGTCTATCGCTTCATGATTCGCGAAGACTTCTCCAAATTCGACCTCAGCGCCCTGCGCTATTGCTGCACGGCAGGCGAGGCCCTCAATGCCGCCGTCTATGACAAGTTCCGCGAACTGACCGGCATCCGGTTGATGGAAGGCTTCGGACAGACCGAGACCACCATGACCCTCGGCACCATGCCCTGGATGGACCCCAAGCCCGGCAGCATGGGCATGCCCAACCCCCAATACGACATCGACCTGCTGAAGCCCGACGGCACGCCCTGCGAGGACGGCGAGAAAGGCGAGATTGTGGTGCGCGTAGGCGACCGCAAGCCCATCGGCCTGTTCAAGGAATACTACCGCGACGAAGAACTCACCCGCGAGGCATGGCACGACGGCATCTACCATACCGGCGACGTGGCATGGCGCGACGAGGACGGCTACTATTGGTTTGAAGGCCGCATCGACGACGTCATCAAGAGCAGCGGTTACCGCATCGGTCCGTTTGAGGTGGAGAGTGCGCTGATGACGCACCCCGCCGTCGTGGAATGCGCCATCACAGGCGTGCCCGACGACATCCGCGGCATGGTGGTGAAAGCCACCGTGGTATTAGGCAAGGAATGGAAGGAGAAAGCCGGCGACGCATTGGTGAAGGAACTGCAAAACCATGTGAAGCACGTGACGGCACCCTACAAATACCCCCGCATCATCGAGTTCGTTGACGAGTTGCCCAAGACCATCAGCGGCAAGATCAGGCGCGTGGAAATCCGCGAAAAGGACAAGCAATAGCCTTTTTTGCTTCATCGAAAGGAACGACAGCCATGAAGAAGAAGAGAATAGTGGTGAAGATAGGCAGCAACGTGCTGACCCGCGACAACGGCAAACTCGACATCACCCGCATGTCGGCGCTCGTCGATCAGACGGCGTGGCTCTACAGCCACGGCTACGAGGTGATCCTCGTGTCGAGCGGTGCCATGGCAAGCGGCCGTGGTGAAATCAAGGTGTCACGCCGCCTCGACAGCGTGGAGCAGCGCCAACTGTTCTCTGCATTGGGGCAAGCCAAACTCATCAACCTCTACTACGACCTCTTTCGCGAGTACCACCTGCCCGTGGGACAGGTGCTCACGATGAAGGAGAACTTCAACTCCCGCCGTTCCTACCTCAACCAGCGGGCCTGCATGACGGTCATGCTCGAAAATGGCGTCGTGCCCATCGTCAACGAGAACGACACCGTGAGCGTCACCGAACTGATGTTCACCGACAACGACGAACTCTCGGGCCTTATCGCCTCGATGATGGACGCCTGCACATTGGTCATCCTCAGCAACATCGACGGCATCTACGACGGTTCCCCGAGCGACCCCGCCTCGCAGGTCATCCGCCAGGTGGCCCCCGGCACCGACCTGAGCAGTTATATCCAGACAGAGCGCAGCGGGTTTGGTCGTGGCGGAATGATTACCAAATACAACATCGCCCGCAAGGTGGCGGAAGAGGGCATCCGCGTCATCATCGCCAATGGGAAGCGCGACGACATCCTCATCCAACTCGCCGAGCATCCCGACACGGTGCCCCACACCGAGTTTGTCCCGTCTTCCGGCAATGTCTCCGGCATCAAGAAATGGATTGCCCACAGCAACAGTTTCGCCAAAGGGTGCCTCACCGTCAATGCCCGCGCCAGCCAAGCCTTGACAGGCAACCAGGCGGTGAGCCTGCTCCTCGTTGGCGTTGTGGCGGTGGAAGGCGATTTTGAGGAGGGCGACCTCGTGAACATCGTCGGCGAGGACGGCACGCTCCTCGGCGTAGGCCGTACGTCGTACGACAGCACCGAGGCCCGTCAACTCATGGGGCGCCACGACCAGCGGCCCATCGTCCATTACGACTATCTCTATCTGGAATAACCGACATCACTTGACAAGACAGAAGTCGATACATATCAAAAAAACAATAAAGAAATGCAACTAATTGACATCTTCGAGCGCGCCAAGGCAGCCAGCCGTGAGTTGCTGCTTATCGGCGATGAGCGCAAAAACGAAATACTGCTCGCCGTCGCCGACGCCATCATGGCCAACAGTGCCGAACTGCTCGCCGCCAATGGCCGCGACCTCGCGCGCATGGACCGCAACAACCCCCTCTACGACCGGTTGCTGCTCGACGAGAAACGCCTCCAAGGCATTGCCAGCGACATGCGCCATGTGGCTGCCCTACCCAGTCCCTTGGGCAAGACGCTGATAGACAAGACCCTCGACAACGGTCTGCACCTGCGCCGCGTCAGCGTGCCCTTCGGCGTCATCGGAATGATCTACGAGGCCCGTCCCAACGTCAGTTTCGACGTCTTCTCCCTCTGTTTCAAGAGCGGCAACGCATGTGTGCTTAAGGGCGGGCGCGACGCCGACGAGTCGAACAGGGCCATCGTCGATCTCATCCACCAAGTCCTCATCCGCGAGGGCGTCAACCCCTCCGTCGTGGAACTGCTCCCCGCCACCCATGAGGCCACCGGCGAGATGTTGAACGCCGTGGGCTACATCGACCTCTGCATCCCCCGTGGCGGCAAGCGCCTCATCGAGTTCGTGCGCGACAACGCCCGCGTGCCCGTCGTAGAGACCGGCGCCGGGGTGGTGAACACCTATTTCGATGCCGAGGGCGACCTTCGCATCGGGCGCCTGATTGTCAACAATGCCAAGACGCGCCGTGTAAGTGTCTGCAACGCCCTCGACTGCCTGATTGTCCACCAGTCGCGCCTCCGCGACTTAGGCGAACTCTGCGCCCCACTGAGCATCAGCAACGTCGTGATACATGCCGACGAGGCCGCCTTCGACGCCCTCCACGGCAAATACCCCGACCACCTGTTGCAGCATGCCACCGCCGAGAGTTTCGGCACCGAGTTCATGGACTATGCCATGGCCATCCGCACCGTCCCGTCGGTCGAGGCGGCCATCAGGCACATCGCCCAATACGGCAGCGGCCACAGCGAGTGCATCATCACCGAGAATGCGCAGACCGCCGCCAAGTTTGAGGCACAGGTCGATGCCGCCTGCGTGTATGTCAACGCCCCCACGAGTTTCACCGACGGAGCACAGTTTGGCTTGGGCGCCGAGATTGGCATCAGCACTCAGAAATTAGGTCCGCGAGGCCCCATGGCACTCGAGGAAATCACCACCTACAAGTGGCTCATCGAGGGCCACGGACAAGTACGGGCATGAAGCGCCCCACCATCATCACTCCCAAACGAATCATCCAATGAAGACATTTTTCAATGTAGAAGACCTCGGCGACCTGCGCCAGGCGCTCGCCGAGGCACAAGAAGTGAAAAAAGACCGCTACGCTTTCCAGCAGTTGGGAAAGAACAAGACGCTGCTGATGATCTTCTTCAACAATAGCCTGCGCACCCGCCTGTCAACCCAGAAGGCAGCCACCAACTTGGGCATGAACGTCATCGTGCTCGACGTGAACGCCGGCGCCTGGAAACTGGAGACCGAGCGCGGCGTCATCATGGACGGCGACAAGA
>CAMKSZ010000151.1 GCA_946415525.1 uncultured Prevotellaceae bacterium
CGACAACGGAGGTGTTACCATCCCCGACGACAACGGAGGCGTTACCATTCCCGACAATAACGGAGGCGTTACCATTCCCGACGATAACGGAGGCGTTACCATCCCCGACGACAACGGAGGTGTTACCATTCCCGACGACAACGGAGGCGTTACCATCCCCGACGACAACGGAGGCGTTACCATCCCCGACGACAACGGAGGTGTTACCATCCCCGACGACAACGGAGGCGTTACCATTCCCGACGACAAAGGAAGTACAGGAAAAAACAAGCGCAACGAAGTGAAGCGCCAGCCCAGCACGCTGCCCTCCACCCTAAGGAACAGGATTGAGAACGGCCAGAAGGTCATTACGCTGCCCACCACCCCATCCGGCACGAAGACCGAGAAGCCCAAGCAGCAGTCGCCCACCGACAAAAAGGCCACGCCGAAAGTTCCCGCCACCCCCAAGAAGAAAGAAACGCCCAAGTTGGAGCCCATCAATCCCGACAAGGAAGACACCGGCATCTACTTCGACGACGGATTCGGCGAAGAGCCGACGTCCGCCCCCAGCCAACCCACGAAGAAAAAGAGCGAGAAGGAGTTGGACGACATCTACCTTGACGACGAATATTACGAATTAGACGGTTTTTAAGAGACATGAGCAACGGACAATTACTATGGGTTGACGATGAGATAGAACTGCTCAAGGCCCATATCCTATTCTTACAGAAGAAAGGTTACGATGTGACAACAGTGAGCAACGGCACCGATGCCATCGACCAATGCCGGCAGCAGACCTTCGACCTGGTGCTGCTCGACGAGATGATGCCCGGCCTCTCTGGTTTGGAAACGCTTCAGAAGATCAAGGAAATCTCGCCTGCCACCCCCATTGTGATGGTGACGAAGAGCGAAGAAGAGAACATCATGGACCAAGCCATCGGTTCCAAAATCGCCGACTACCTCATCAAGCCCGTGAACCCCAACCAGATATTGCTGACGCTGAAGAAGAACATCCACCGCAAGGAAATCGTCACCGAGGTGACCCAAAGCGGTTACCAGCAAAACTTCCTCGACATCTCCACCAAGATTAGCGACTGCCGCACCATCGACGACTGGATGGACATCTACCGCCGGCTCGTGCATTGGGAACTCGAGTTGAGCAGCACCGACAGCAGCATGACCGAGATGCTTCACACGCAGAAGGAAGACGCCAACAACGGGTTTGCCAAATTCATCAAGAACAACTACCTCGATTGGCTGTCACCCACCTCGGCTCCGGCTGGCCGAACCGGCAAGAGCCAAGACAGCAATCGCCCGCTGATGAGTCCCGACATCTTCAAGCGCAAGATATTCCCATTGCTCGACCAAGGCAAGAAAGTATTCCTCATTGTCATCGACAACTTCCGTTTCGACCAATGGCGCATGCTCTCCGCCGAGATTGGCGACATGTTCGACATCGAGGAAGACATGTATTGCAGCATCCTCCCCACCGCCACCCAATATGCCCGCAATGCCATTTTCAGCGGACTGATGCCCGACCAAATCGCCAAGATGTTCCCCGAACTATGGGTGGACGAAGACGAGGAAGAAGGCAAGAATTTGAACGAAGGGCCACTCATCCAGACCCAGATACAACGCTACAGGCGCAAGCACAGTTTCTCCTACCACAAGATCAACGACTCTTTGGGCGCCGAGAACTTCATGCAGCAATTCCGCAACTTGGAGAAGAACGACCTGAACGTGCTGGTGGTGAATTTCATCGACATGCTCTCGCATGCACGCACAGAATCGAAGATGGTGCGGGAGTTGGCCAACAACGAGTCGGCCTATCGCTCCATCACGCTAAGTTGGTTCCGCCATTCCGTGCTATCCGAACTCTTCAAGATGCTCGCCCAATCCGACTACACCGTGGTGCTCACCACCGACCATGGCAGCATCCGCGCCTCGAAGCCCATCAAGATTATCGGCGACCGCAACACGAACACCAACCTGCGCTATAAATTGGGCCGCAACCTGAGTTACAACCAGAAGGAAGTGTTTGTGGTGAAAAACCCCAAGGCCGCCCAGTTGCCCACCCCCAATCTGAGCACCGCCTACGTATTCGCCACTGGAGCCGACTTTTTCGCCTACCCCAACAACTACAACTACTACGTCTCCTACTACAAGGACACGTTCCAGCACGGAGGCATTTCCTTGGAAGAGATGCTCATCCCCCTTGTCACCATGACCCAACGCAAGAGATAGACCATGCCCACCATCACCATCCCCAACTTAGAGGGCATCCACGAGAGTGCCCGAGAATTTATCGCCCAAATGGGCGACCACACCATTTTCGCCTTCTACGGCAAGATGGGTTCAGGAAAGACCACCTTTATCAAGGCATTGTGCGAAGAACTTGGTGTCGACGACGTCATCACCTCACCCACCTTCGCCATCGTCAACGAGTACCGCTCATCGACTACCGCCGAACTCATCTACCATTTCGACTTTTACCGCATCAAGAAAATCGAGGAAGTATATGACATGGGTTATGAAGACTACTTCTACAGCGGTAGCCTATGTCTGATAGAGTGGCCAGAACTGATAGAGGAACTGCTCCCCGACGATGCCGTGAGGGTGAACATCACCGAGAATGCCGACGGTTCTCGTCAGTTGTCCGTCATTCTCCCTTCTTCCTCCGAATAAAGATATGTCGGACGAAATATATTCCGACACATAGGCCAAAGAACAAGACCGCGACAGTGGTCCAGCGAATGCCGTTGGAGTACTCCTCATTCCCTATGATTATTTTGTGGAGCAAGTCGAACAAGTCGCAACAGCCGGAGAACAAAGCCAGGAACAAGACGCTTAGCGTGATAAAATGCCCCATGCGCTCTTTGGCCGCCTCCTCTTTCGCCCGCAAATCCGCGTCTGCCATCTGCATTTTCTCCTTCTTCTCGTCAAATTCCTGCTGCAGGCATTTGTTGAGGATGTTCATCTTGTTGTCCACCTCATTGAGCAACAAGTCCACCCCCAGGTTTTTCGTACACAAGCGATAGAACATGTTGTGCTGCGAGATGTCCGAAACCGCCGAGTAGAACGTGTTGACCTGTATTCTCGACAATCGCTTGTATAGGTCGCGCAGTGTGAGCAGCGGAACGATGATGTTGTCGTCCATCGTATTGTCGATACCACCAAGTTCACGCACCATGTTCAGCAGCGACATCCTTTGCACGTAAGCGAGGATGTAAATCCAAAAATACCGCTTGTCAACCGACTTTTCCTTGAATCTCTCGATGAACTTCCCGTCGTCAAATTTTGACCTGAGAGTGAGTATCGCCCCACCCTCCACACTCGAGCCAACGTAGATGTTCTTGAATGTCTGCACATAAACCCGCTCCCGCTCATCGTCGATAATTTGGAAGTTGGCATGCTCGCCCCTGACGATGCGAATGAAGTCGCAGTGAAACCCTGCGTTGTCCAGTCTGTCTTTCGGCACCGCGTCTTCATCGATTTGAAAATAGGTGAAAATATGGCTTTTCTTTTTGTTGAACCTCTCCATCTTGATTCTCGTCAGCCCAAGGAGAAAGTCGATGATGTCGGAGAAACTGATAGAGAAATTGGCATAGTCGTTGACCTTTCCCCCATGGCCGCTATTGTCCATGTTGAGCGCCTCAAAAATGGAACTGCAAGTATTGACCAGCGCCTTTTTCTCCTTTTCCAGGAAACTCTTCATTTCATCAGTACGCTGATTCTCAGGGATTTGCTCCATTATTTTTATGCCGCAAGAACGCAGCGGCATCACCCTGCGTTTCGTCTTCTTACTTTTCACCATCACATTGTTGGCAGCCATGAAGTCGTGCATGGTAATGGGCGACTTGAGTTGTTCGGGCATACCCTTCTTGGCGACGATCGACTTTTTCAAGGTGTTGAAAGCCACGGGAATGACAAGCATGCCCACAGACGCATCAGGGAAGACCATCAGTTTGGGAGAGTCAAATGTCCTTGTCTTCAAGTTGTCGGCAATTTTGAACGGCACATAATGGCATTGGTCTTTGACCTTTCCATCCCTCTGCTCCTTGTCGTCAAGACACAAGCAAAACTCCTGTTCGAGAAGCCTGTTAACAGTGATTTTCTGCAAAGTCTGTCCATCACGCTGCAAATAATACTCGACGAGCGCCTCACGCCGAGAATCCTGGTCGATTTTCTTCCATTTTTCGGCAAGGTGGTCGGCATCTTCAGGAGTCAAGCCGAGTGAAGGGTGCCTCACCATGAAATTGATGAACTCCCTGTCGTTTTTAAGCAAATTGGTGATATCCCTTCTCAAAGGAGACTCCTTGAGAGAATAGACCAAAAACTCATAGTTGGGCCTAAGTCCAGGACTTTTTCCCTCCGTCACCGAAGACATGAGAAAATCCTGGATATGCCTATAGAAGACATTTTCGTCGATATTCATTGAAGTCCTCTCCCAAAACGAATCCTCCGGCATGGAGAAATGGTCGGCACCAATCACCCCTTCGAGATAAAAAGGAACGATGTGGTAACTGACTGCTTCGTAGGAGATAATGTTTTTCAGATTGTAGTTCATGAGGCATTTCCCTTTCCAAGTGCTTGCAAAATTACTGAATTATGTTGAAATAGAAAAGCATTTTATATTATTTAGGATTGTGCAAAAAGCAGCAAAAGGAATGAAAAACAGCCCAAAATGGGTATTTCTGCGCAAAATATTGGAAATTGCGCAATAAAATTTTGGGGTTTATCTATATCAAATTAGTTTTACGACAGAAAAAAATGTAATTTTGCAGCAGTCAAAATCAGCACAAATTTTCATTTCCATGACAGAGGCGCATCTACTTATCTTGATTATCATCTTCGCGCTCGTGATATCATTCATTATCACGTTGCTGGTTCTGAATGCCAACACGAAAAAAATCATCAATACCAATACAAAACTGGTAGAGAACCAGAACACGTTGCTTGAGCAGAACAAAATGCAGAGCAGTGAACTGGAAAAGCGGATAAGTGAACAGGAAGCGCTGAAATACGAGTTGAAGGAACAGAAGGAGAAGATAGAGGCACTTCAACACCAACAAGAGGAATTGACCGAGCAATTGAAGCAAAGCGAAAAAGACAAAGACGAAGTGACACTGCTGCGCGAACAGACTCAACAACACCGTGAACACATCGAATTGACTGCTGAAATGTCGGACGAGGAACTGTTGGCATGGATTGATCAGAAGATGGATGAGACACGCCTCTTCACGGATTCCGGTCTGACACTAAAGACTATGGCCAAGGCACTCGGACTAACCCAAAAGCGGCTTGGTGCGTTGTTTAAGAACCATCCAAAGTACAGCAATTTGGGAGATTACCTGAATGAAAAACGCTTTATTTATGCCTGTCGCCTGTTGCGAGAAGAACCCCACTGGACCATCGAGGCCGTAGGCGCAGAGGCAGGTTTTGGTGGACGGCGCACCTTCCAAACAGAAGTGAAACGCCGTCTCGGCATCACGCCCTTGCAATATCGGCAGTCGCAGACTTTATAAGGACTCTTCGTTGCATCCATGCGTAGATGACGATGACAGCGATGGTGAGGATTTCCATCGGCAAATTTGCCAATCCAGACTCCGGACCGACAAGCAGGAACGAGACGACGGGAATAATGCTGGAAATGAGGATATATAGCGCCATCCAGACACCCACCTGACGCAATCTCCCACGATAATTAAATGCGATGGCAATGCCCAAAGGCAGATAGACCAGCATCAGCGACACAGCGACTGGCAGCCCCACAGTTCCCATCAATACAGGGAAGAGAAGTGGAACAAATCCGGCAATATTCAGCACGATGACTATCCACCACGCCACCGTCATGGGTCTGTAGAGCGGCTTCATGCCACGCATCAACCCAAAGTACATCACCAGTGCACCAAAGGTCTGAATAGTTGCCGATGCAAGTGGCGCATGTTCTTCCATCCAGTGCATCAAAGGCGCCCAGTTGATGACAGCCTGAAGGAGATAGCAGAAAAACGCAACCTCTATCAGCCATCGGGGCAAGCCACTTTCCACATGATTCACCCGATATTTGCTCTCTATGCTTTCCTCCGTCCCGATGACGGCATTATTCTGTTCCATATTTTTCATGACACTGCAAAGGTACAAAAGAAAATTGACAATCGGCCTATGATAGTTTCAATTGAAAGTAAAAAAGTTTACTTTTACTCTTTATTTCAGCAAAAAATCGCACTTTTTGCGCAAAGGAGGCTTCTCTGCGCAACAAAACTACCAACATTTTAATGCTTTTAAAAATTATTTGTAAGATTATTGTAACTTTGCAAAACAATATACTTCTATTAATATGAATACACCGAGACGTGGCAAATTTTAGCATAACAAACTCCAAGCACAAGAACTATCAAAATATTATTATTAACATCTAAATACGAACAAAGCATGAAAAAGATTTTATTATTAGCAGTATTAGGATTACTGATTGCCCACCCTTCCAATGCACAGACATGGAATAGTTGGGACACGCGTAGCACCATCGACGGTGTGCTGAACTTAGGCAAAGCAGTCATCGAGTCGGCAGAACGTAAAAAGGAGATGGAAATAATGGCACGGCAGAAAGTGGAGTTCGAACAGAGTTTTCAAGACGCCATGACCGAAGCCAAGAACTACGAGCAGAACCAGAACTGGGAAGAAGCCTTAGAGAAATATGAGGAAGCCGCCAAACTGAACTGCAAGTACGGTTACACCGACCAGCGTTCCTTATCGAGCAAGATAACCGGCCTTTATGTCAAGGCAGGCCGTGAGGACGACGGTCCCAGCATTCTCCATAATGCCGAGGTGAAACTTCCAGACTACTCAGCCTACCGTTACATGCGTGAAAACCCCGTTTACGTGAACAAGAAGAAAGCCAACAATGTTAAGATTCTGCGCGTGGCCTGCTCCGACAAAGAGACTCGCATAGAGATGGAGTATGAATCCGCCTCAGCCAGCGCTTCTGTCTATATGAATGGAGCCACCTACATCAAGGGCAACAAAGGCGGGAAATTAGGATTGGAAGGTGTGCAGAACGTCACGATGGCTCCCGCCAAGACCATCATTCCCTGGCCCTATCAGAAGTTACGCTTCGCCCTCATCTTCCCAGCACTGCCCGATGAAGCCAAGGAGTTTGACCTCATCGAGCCTTCCAGCACCTGGCAGTTCAAGGACATCAAGTGTAAATAACAGATAATCAACAAATTTAATTCAAAAACAGAAATGAAGAAGAATCTTTTATGGATGCTCGCCGCCATCCTGTTCTGCGGTGCGATGACCACTTCTTGCGGCAGTGACGATGACGACAATGGCTCATCATCCTCTGACACGAAAATCGTGGGCATGCGTATAGCCTACGTCGTGGAATTTTTGGATGGTTATGACACACTGACGGACTACACAGTCACCGTGACCTGGACTGACGAGAACGGCAAGAACATCACCGAGAACATCACCAAAGATTTTGTAAAGGATGTCAAACTATTGGCAACGAAAGGCACAGAAGGCATATTCACCGTCAAGATGACGCCCACCAATTCTGCTAAGGAAGAGCACGACCTTGGCTTGAACATTGGCCTCTTAGCAAAGCCAATGGCAGCCAATGGCAATGTGTCGGATAATGGTATCGTCTCTGTAAGTCATCCTTATAAAAGCAAGGGCAAATCAGGTTCTGCCTATAGGGAAGTATCCAACACAACGAAGTTCCATCTCGTAGATAACATGGTCAAGCAAATTTATTAATTAGCAAAACAAAACGAGCAATGTTGAAGATACCCGGTCTGATATTCTTTCAGGCCGGGATTTTTCTTCTTGCCCACTAAATACTATCATCTCATTTTGACATCCCCCTCCCTCTCCATAATAATAAGAACGATTAGCCTACATTTTCTTACAATAATTTTGCCGAGCGGACAAAAAGTCTTAACTTTGTAGTCGGTAAAACGACAAACAATCTTTTCCTACTATCACTGAAATGAAATCCATCGCTTTCTCCATCTTGTTGGCATTCTTTTGCACAATAGAAATGCACGGTCAGCCCATATCTTGGACAGCCGACAACGGCAACGGCACCTTCACCAACCCCCTGTTTTATGATGAGTTCAGCGACCCCGACATCCTACGTGTCGGCGACGACTATTATCTTGCCGGCACCACCATGCACAGCGTGCCCGGACTCGTCATTCTCCACTCCAAGGACCTGGTCAATTGGGAGAATATCTCCTATTGCTTCGACCGTTTCGACTTTGAAGAAGACCGTTTCTCGTTGAAGAACCACGAGGAAATCTATGGTCAAGGCGTATGGGCCCCCTGCATCCGCCACGCCAACGGACAGTTTTATGTCTATACCAACGTCAACGGCAAGGGTTTGCAGTGCTACACCTCCAAGGACATCCGCGGACCTTGGAAGCACCACAACATGAAAGGCAACATCTACGACCTCAGCGTGCTCTTCGACGACGATGGTAAGATTTACGCCATTCACGGCTACGGCGAAGTGAAATGCACCGAACTGGAGCCCGACATGAGCGGTCCGAAGGAAGGCACCACCCGCACCATCATCC
>CAMKSZ010000152.1 GCA_946415525.1 uncultured Prevotellaceae bacterium
CGCAATCTTGACCGTGGCGACTGGGCGGAGAGGGGAATCTGACCTAAATTAGTAAGGTAACTTTCGGCGTATGCCTGTGTGATGTGAGGATAGAGATGTCTTTGTTCTCCTATTTCCTTGGCATGCGGGCAGCACCGCCTATGTCATCACCGTTGCCCGGGCCGCCATAGCCGATACCTGTGCCTTCGGATTCCACATCGAAGACGGTGTCTTTTTCGATGCCGTTGAGTACGATGTCAACAAGAATCATCACGTCGGAAATGGTGATTTCCTTGTCGCCATTGAGGTCGGCTCTTTCGATGATGAATCCCTCACTCGTGATACCCTTGATATAATCGACAGTCATCATTACATCCGACACGGTGCATTCACCATCATTGTTGACGTCGCCTCGTGTTGCAGCGGCAGCGCTTTGCACTGTCAGCAGCATGGCTGCAATGACTGATAATAACAATTTTTTAATCATGGTTGTATATTTTTATTCTAATCTATAAGACTTGCGGAGTGTGTCCCATTCTCAGAGTCCGTAGAATGAATTATTATTTCACGACCTTTTTGCCTTCTTACGAAAGTCCAGTGATTTGGCCATCGACGACGTTGATACGCTCCGCTTGTGGACTTTTGGGTAGTCCTGGCATGCGCATCATCTTCCCAGCCACGGCGACAATCATCTCCGAACCGGCATTGACGATGATTTCGCGAATGAAGATGTCGAAACCCTCGGGACAGCCATATTGCTTGGCATCGGCAGAGAAAGAGAACTGTGTCTTCGCTATGCAGACGGGGTAGCGGAAGAGGCTGCTGTCGTGGCCGAAATACATTTCGAGTTCGTGCAACTGCGCCTGTGCCTTCTCGCTAAAGGTGACGGTGGCGGCACCGTAGATGTTCTTGCACACTTTCTCGATTTTCTCTACGATGCTGTCGTCGTCGTCGTAGGCGAAACGCAACGGTGCAGAGGGATGCCGGTCGATGGTGTCAACCACCAGTTGCGCCAATTCTACGGCACCTTTCCCGCCTTCGCTGAAGGCTTTGTTGACAGCGCATTCCACACCCTGTTCGTGGCAGTGCTTGACAATCATCTGTATTTCCTCCTCGGTGTCGGTGCCGAAACGGTTGATGGCCACGACAATCGACTGTCCGAAAGATTTTAGGTTGCGGATATGCTTGTCCATGTTGCGGAAACCCTCGTTGAGGCCTTTCGGGTTGGGCTCCTTGATGCGGTCGAGGGGGATGCCGCCATGCATCTTCAGTCCCTGTGTGGTGACCACGAGTACGGTGAGTGCAGGTTGCAGTCCTGCCTTCCTGCATTTGATGTCGAAGAATTTCTCCGCGCCAAGGTCGGCGCCGAATCCCGCCTCTGTCACGGCATAGTCGCTGAAGGTGAGGGCCAATTTGGTGGCCATCACCGATGAGCAGCCGTGGGCGATGTTGGCGAACGGTCCGCCGTGGATGAGGGCGGGTGTCTGTTCGGTGGTCTGCACGAGGTTGGGGTGGATGGCATCGAGCAGAAGGGCGGTGACGGCACCTGTAACGCCTAAGTCGTCGATGGTGAAGGGCCGTGCCTCGCTGGTGATGCCCAGCACGATGTGGCCGACACGCCGGTGCAAGTCCTCCAGTCCATCGGCCAAACAAAGGATGGCCATCAGTTCCGAGGCGGGCGTAATGTCGAATCCCGTCTGTCGCTCCACTCCTTCGCCGTGCTGCCCGATGGTGACGTTGCGCAGCGCACGGTCGTTGACGTCGAGCACGCGTTTCCAGTAGATTTCCTTGAGCACCCCCTCGCCTTGATGCTGGAAGAGGTAGTTGTCGAGCAGGGCGGCAACGGTGTTGTGGGCGGAGGTGACAGCATGGAAGTCGCCGGTGAAGTGCAGGTTGATTTTCTCCATCGGCAGCACTTGCGCATGGCCGCCGCCGGCGGCGCCTCCCTTGATGCCGAAGCATGGCCCCAACGAAGGTTCACGCAGTGCGACGGTGGCACGCTTGCCCAGTTGGTTCAGTCCCAAAGACAGGCTGATGCTGACGGTGGTCTTGCCGATTCCCGCTTTCGTGGGACTGATGGAGGTGACGAGAATCAATTTGTGCTGTTTGATTTTTTCCTCGTCGGTCAGTCGCTCGTCGATTTTGGCGATATACCGTCCGTAGTATTCTACTCCTTCTTTGGGGATGCCCATCTTGTCGGCGATGTCCGATATGGGTGCCAAGGGGGTGGCGTGTGCGATTTCTATGTCTGTCATGAACGCGGATGTTTCCTTTTACCTGTATATTTGTAATTATTCGTTTGCAAATTTACTGCAAAAATCTGATTATGCGAACAAAAAGCATGTATAATTTGCTTTTTGGGAAGTGTGAAACAGGTTAGCCCCAACCCGAATAAGAGGGATTTGCCTCTGGTCAGGGCGAATTTCATGCTTGGATTTGGAGTTGTCGTACATTTTTCTTATATTTGTAAGCACAAACAAGAAACGGTTTTTTATGGCAACAGTTGACGACAAGAAAGTGATATTCTCGATGGTCGGTGTGAGCAAGACCATCCAGCAGAATCAAAAGCAAGTGCTCAAGAACATCTACCTCAGTTTCTTTTATGGGGCGAAGATCGGCATCATCGGCCTCAACGGCGCCGGCAAGTCCACCCTCATGAAAATCATCGCCGGCATCGACCAGCAATACCAGGGCAATGTGGTGTGGAGCCCGGGCTACTCTGTCGGTTATCTGCCCCAGGACCCGCCACTCGACGAGGGCAAGACCGTCAAGGAGAACGTGATGGAAGGTGTGCAACATGTCTATGATGCACTGAAGGAATACGACGAAATCAATGTGAAGTTCGGATTGCCCGAATACTACGAAGACCCTGACAAGATGGACAAGTTGATGGCCCGCCAAGCCGAACTGCAAGACACCATCGACGCCACCGACGCTTGGAACATGGACTCGAAACTCGACCGTGCCATGGCGGCGCTCAACTGTCCGCCGGGCGACTGGGGCGTGCAAAACCTTTCTGGCGGTGAGCGTCGCCGTGTCGCTCTCTGCCGCCTGTTGCTGCAAAAGCCCGACGTGCTGTTGCTCGACGAGCCTACCAACCATCTCGACGCAGAGTCTATCGACTGGTTGGAACAGCACTTGCAGCAATACGAGGGAACGGTCATCGCCGTCACCCACGACCGCTATTTCCTCGACGACGTGGCGGAATGGATTTTGGAACTCGACCGTGGCGAGGGCATCCCTTGGCGGGGCAACTACTCCTCGTGGCTGGAGCAGAAGAGCCTGCGCATGGCACAGGAGGAGAAGACGGCCTCCAAGCGCCGCAAGACTTTGGAGAGGGAGTTGGAATGGGTGCGCATGGCACCGAAGGCAAGGCATGCCAAGGGCAAGGCTCGACTCAACTCCTACGACCGCATGCTCAATGAGGAGCAGAAACAAAAGGAGGAGAAACTTGAAATCTTCATCCCCAATGGTCCGCGATTGGGCAACAAGGTGATTGAGGCTGAACATGTGGCGAAGGCCTATGGTGAAAAAGTGCTCTTCAGCGACCTCAATTTCATGTTGCCACCCAACGGCATCGTGGGGGTGATAGGTCCCAACGGGGCGGGCAAGACCACGCTCTTCCGCCTTATCATGGGCATGGAACAGCCCGATGCCGGCACTTTCGAGGTGGGCGAGACCGTGAAACTCAGTTATGTGGACCAGCAGCACAAGGATATCGACCCCGACAAGACTGTTTACCAAGTGGTGAGCGGCGGCAACGAAACCATCCGCATGGGTGGACGCGACGTCAACGTGCGTGCCTATCTCTCGCGGTTCAACTTCAGCGGTGCCGACCAAGAGAAAAAATGCGCTGTGCTGTCGGGCGGTGAGCGCAACCGCCTGCACTTGGCCATCGCGCTGAAGCAGGAGGGCAACGTGCTGTTGCTCGACGAGCCGACCAACGACATCGACGTGAACACGCTACGGGCGCTTGAGGAGGGCTTGGAGGCCTTTGCTGGCTGCGCCGTCGTCATCAGCCACGACCGCTGGTTCCTCGACCGCATCTGCACGCACATCCTTGCCTTCGAGGGTGAGGGCAACGTGTTCTATTTCGAGGGAAGTTACACCGAATACGAGGCCAACAAGGCAAAGCGGCTCGGACTGGAAGAGCCTAAGCGCATCCGCTATAGGAAACTGATGGAAGAATGACGGCCTTCGTCTCGGGAGAGATGATGGCGGCGTTGTTGTTCCGCTCTCTTGAACCACAAAAAAGGCGGGGATTGTTCCCCGCCCTTTTTATGCCTTGTATGGGTTGTTAGTCGTCGATGTCCATCAACTGTCCGTTGCGGTTGAACTTCAGTTCGAGGTCGTTGGACAATTCCACGTCATATCCGTGACGCTCCTTGTCGATCTTGACGATTTTGGCACCTGCGAAATGGGTTTTCACATAAGTGGCGATGGCTGCCGGGATGAGGTTAGCGGGGACGGCGCTGTAGTTGCAGTCCACCTTGTCCCATGTACCGCTCTTGTCAAATTCCAGTTCCACGCCGTTGTTCAGGTGTACCTCGTAGGTGGTCTTGCCGAAGTCCTTGTCGATTTTGGCGAAGGAGACGGCCTGTCCGGGGAAGGTCTTCTGGATGAAAGACTTGGCTGTGGCGGGAAGTTGCTCTGCCGGGATGATTCTGTCGTTGGCGAATGTTGACACGGTTTGAACCATCATGCACACGAGTGCTGCGAAGAATAAAACTGACTTTTTCATAATCGTATTTTTTTATTTGTTATTATTTTTTTGCTTAATCTGTTTTCTTTGTTTTTGTCTTCCGGAGGTCTTTTGTTCCTTTCGACATTGCAAAGATAAGCAGCGTTTTCCCCGTCCGCAACAATTTCATCGTTTTTCGCTTCACTTGTTTGCGACACCAGCCCTCTTTTGCGACAATAACGAACACACCCTATAAAATTTGTCGCAAGGGGTGGGGATTTTTGGGATTTAGGGGATTTTAGGGCTTTAAGGTCCTTAAGGTCCTTAAGGTCTTTAAGGTCTTTAAGGTCTTTAGGGTCTTTAAATCACAATGGGATGGCGATGTCGATGCTTCCTCATCTCCTTTCTACTATGTGTTAGTGGATTATTGACAAAAAAGCGATGGGAAATTTGGCGTGTTCGCAGATTATTTTTATTTTTGTGGTTTGATTGGAAAATGTAATAGATTATGAGAGAGAAAGCATTTACGGGATTGTTCTTATGCTTGGTGGCGATGGGCCTGGTGGGTTGCAACTGGTCAAAGAGCGACGTGGAGGCCGAGCAAACCTACGTCGATTCCTTAGAGGTGCCTGAGGTGCCGGCGCTGCCTACCGATACGCTGACTGTCGCCGATTTGGAGAAGTCGCGGAAAACCATGCTCGACTCCGTGAAACACGACCCCCCCGTCAGCGACGAACCATATGAAATGCCTTATGAGGCACCGCCGACACCTCCCGCCTCTGCCAAACCGAAGACGAAGATGGTGTATGCCAACGACGTGGCGGGCTACGTCAATGTCCGAAAGGAGCCTACGGTGAAGTCAGAGGCCCTCGGCCGATTGGAGAAAGGTGGCAAGGGAGCGAAATACATTGCCACAGAGGGCGAATGGTACAAAGTGGAATACAAGGGGCAGACCGCTTACGTGAAGAGCGTCTATGCCACCTTCGAGAGTGTGCCTGCCAAACCCAAGACAGAATCCAGGCCTGCCGACAAAGAAAAGTCGAAACCGGCTGACGCCGCCACAATTTAGCCCCGACAAGGGCTAAATATTGATAATGGATATTTCTCGAGATGTCGAGATTCTGATGTGTCGAGGTTCTGATGTCTCGATATATCGATATTCCGATATATCGATATATCGAGACTTTAAAAAAATGGGCTATTGCCCGCCTAAGCGGTCGAAATAGGTGATGATGTCTTCCCAGTTCTTGAAGGCATCGCTCCCTAACTCCACGACGGTGCCCATGAAATTGTCGTGGGGAGCGGTGTCGATGAGGTAGTCGGCGGCGAGCAGATGCTTCTGGTTGGAGAAAATGACATGATTGTAGGCTGGGGCATCGAAATACTCCAACATCCATGCCGTCACCTCCTTCATCCGCTCGCTGTCGTTGAAGTCGGCGGGGGCGACGAAATGCACGTCGTAACGCTCTATCAACCGGCGGAAGGCCTTTTGTGAACTCCCCAAAGGCTTCCCCCATTTGTCCACCACGCTTTCCTCGGCTATCAGCACCACGGGGCGCAGTCGTCCCTCCTGACGGTCGTCTATCCACCGGATGACAGGCATCACCGCGTGCATGTACGACCGCTCGTCCACCCTATGCTCGCCATGGTAATGGATGGCAGTGGGATAGTGCTCGCGGAAGAGGTCGAATGTATCCACTGTCGTGTCGGCATCGCCAAAGAGTCCCCACACGCGGCGACGCTCCTCGTCATCGACGTGGCTGAAGCATTGCCCCGAGATGCGTTTGTATTCCTTCACGAGGTTGTTGTCAACGTAAAATTTCTGAACGCCATCCTTGCGGGGGTTGAAATACGTCTGCGCCCCCGTCATGCCATGCTCCACCATGGTGTCGCCTATGCGGAAGGCCGGGTTGATGACGATACGATCGAAACCGTAGAGTTGTTCGGTGTACATGCCTCCCATCGAGGTGCCGATAATCAAGTCGGGCTGCTGTTCGTCGCAGATGCGGTGCAGCAGGTCGATGGCCTCTTGTGGGTGCAGGGGCATGTCCTCGGCAATGACGGTGGCTTGGCACAGCACCTTGCGCAGGCGTGTCACGGTGCCCGTCTGTGCCGAGGAGCCGAAGCCATGCACATACATCACTTTCTTGCCCGCCATCAGGTCGGGAAATTGTTTCAGATATTTGTTCTCCATGTCAATGTTGTGAGGCAAGCACCTCGATGGCTTTCTTTACGATGTCGTTGGTCTCGTTCATCACCTGGAAGTATTCGTTCATGTCCCACAGGTCGCGGGCGACGAGCGCTTTCAGTTGTGTGCGCAGGTAGGGTAGGGTGAGGGCGAGTTCCTCGTCGTCCTTCGGCTTCACGTCCTGTTCCGCCCCCTTGGCGATGACGGCATCGACAAAACTCTGGGGCACCTCATAGCGGGCGTTGAAGTCCTCGAAAGTGGAATATTGCTTCTTGAGTTTCTTGCGGTTGTCGTCGATGTATTTCAGGTTGGCGTTGATGATGGCGCTCTTGGCCGAGAGTTGACGGTGGAACTTGGTGTATTTCGTCGTGTCGAGCGGTACGAAGTAGTCGGGCATGATGCCGCCGCCGCCATACACTGTGCGGTGCTGGCGCAGCGTGAAGCATTTCAGCGAGTCGGCGAAGTGGATGCTGTCGGCGCTCATCAGTTCACCGTTTTTCAGGCGGTTGTCGATGTCCTTGGCATAGTCTTTCTGTCCGCCCTTGATGTAAGGTTTCTGGATACAACGTCCCGATGGGGTGTAGTAGTGGGCGACGGTGAGTCGGATCATGGACCCGTCGGCAAACTCGATGGGGCGCTGCACGAGGCCCTTGCCGAAGGAGCGGCGGCCTACGATGATGCCCCTGTCTTGGTCTTGGATGGCACCCGAGAGAATCTCCGATGCCGAAGCGCTGAACTCATTCACCAGCACGGCGATGCGCCCCTTGAAGGGATGTGTGCCCCCGTCGGCGTGGTATTCGTGCCGTGGAGTGGCCCGCCCGTTGGTATAGACAATCATGTCGCCCTTCTCCAAGAGTTCGTTGATGACGTTGACGGCTGCTTGCAAGTAACCGCCGCCGTTGTCCTGCAAGTCGATGATGAGGTCGTCGATGCCCTGTGCCTGCAGTTTTTCGAGTGCCTTCATGAATTCGTCATAGGTGGTCGCGCCGAAATTGCCGATGCGGATGTAGCCGGTGCGCGGGCGTATGATGTAGGAAGCATCGAGCGAATAGACGGGAATCTTGTCGCGTACGACGGTGAACGGCAGTTGGCCCTTGATGCCCAGCCTGACGATTTTCAGGTTGGCCTTTGTACCCTTGGGACCACGCAGGCGGCGCATGATTTCTTCTTTCGACATCTTGACGCCGGCGATGGCCGTGTCGTTGACGGCTACAATGCGGTCGCCCGGGATGATGCCCACCTTTTCCGACGGGCCGTTGGTGATGGTCTGTATCACCACGAGGGTGTCCTCCATCATGTTGAACTGCACGCCGATGCCCTCGAAACTCCCTTCCAGCGACTCATTCATCGCCTTCACCTCCTTGGCGGTGGAGTAGGCGGAGTGGGGGTCGAGTTTCTCGAGCATGCCGCGGATGGCATCCTCCACCAGTTTGCCCTCATCGACGGAATCGACGTAGAGGTTGGTGATGGCCATCTCGGCCATGTGCAATTTACTCTTGGGGTTTTTGTCGCCCAACCGCAGTTGGGCACTCACGTTGACGGTGAGCAGCAGCATGGCTGCTGCGAGGATGGTTGTTCTCATACTGCTTCCTCTTCTTCTGGTATGTCTTCTTCTATAACGAGGTTGTTGATGATGAAATTCTGTCGCTCCATGGTGTTTTT
>CAMKSZ010000153.1 GCA_946415525.1 uncultured Prevotellaceae bacterium
TCTAGATAATAAAATTTCGGGCTTCGAGGTTTTCCTCGAAGCCCGACGCTTTTATGGGGTCTTTGCTTTAGAGCAAAGCCTGGAATTTCTCCTCTAACTTCGGCTTGGCCACAGCGCCGACCACACGGTCAACCTCTTTGCCATCCTTGAAGAAGATGACGGTGGGGATGCTGCGCACGCCAAAGTCGATGGCGATGTCGTCGTTCTCCTCCACGTCGCACTTGCCCACGACCACCTGGCCTTCGTATTGCTCAGCCAACTGCGCAATGGTGGGTGCCAGCGCACGGCACGGACCACACCAGGTGGCCCAGAAATCGACGACCAATGGCAGGGAGCCATTCTTATAACTCTCGAAATTCTCGGTGGTGATTGTTACTTCCATGATTTGATGCTATTGATGATTAGATAATATGATAACTATATAGAGCAAACACCGTGCCATCCCGACTTAGTTGATGAAATAATTCATTCCCTCTGCCTGCTCGATGAACTGGATGAGTTGGTGCTTCACCTCCACCGTCTTCTTGCGGCTGCGGAACTGCAAGTTGCCGTTGGCGTCGTGTATCTGCACATAGAGCGAGGTCTTGCCCGGACAGGCGTCGATGGCGGCGACGAGGTCGCTCACGGTGGCGGTGTCGATCAAGTCGCCGTTGATGACGATGGTGAGCCGATCGATGGACTTCTCCTTCACCGTCTGCATGTATTGGATGTCGCCGATGCGGATGTCGTAGATGTTGGAGCCACGGAACTTCTGCACCGACTTCGCCTGTATGTAGATGGTGGAAGCCTCGTTGAACATGCCCCGCCATTTCGCCCATTCCTCGCCAAAGAGGGCGAGTTCGCCCGAACCGGTGAAATCCTCGATGGTGACAAAACCGCACGGTGTGCCATTTCTGGCAAATTTCGACTTCACCGCTGTCACCACGCCGCCGAATGTCAGCGTCTCCTTCTTGGCGAGTTCCTCCTTGTCGGCCAACTCGGGGCAACGGGTGTTGCAGAGGTGGTTGAGAATCATGCTGAACTCGTCGAGGGGATGGGCGGAGAGGTAGATGCCCACGAGGTCGCGCTCCTTGTTAAGCCGTTCGATGCTGCTCCACGGCTCGCACTCGGGGATGGGTGGCGTGGCAATCTCCACCATGTCACTGCCGAAGAGCGACATTTTGGCCTGCTGCTGCTCCTGTTGGTAGAGTTGTCCGAAGCGCACGAGGGTGTCGAGGAAGATGTCGCCCTTGCTGTTGGGAGCGAGGTAGCGCTCGCGGATGATGCCGAAACTGTCGAAACCGCCGCTGAGCACCAAACTCTCAAATGCCTTGCGGTTGGCAGCGGAGAGGTTGACGCGCTTCACCACGTCGAAGACGTCGGTATAGGGCCCGTTGGCGTCGCGCTCCGAGATGATGGCCTCGGCAGCCGAACTGCCCATGCCCTTGATGGCAGCCAAACCGAAACGGATGGCGCCGCTCTTGTTGACGCTGAACTTGTGGCGGCTCTCGTTGACATCGGGGCCGAGGGTCTCGATGCCCATCGCCTTGCACTCGTCCATGAGTTTGGTGATTTCGGTGATGTTGTCGAGGTTGCGGCTCATCACGGCAGCCATGTACTCGGCGGGATAGTGGGCCTTGAGGTAGGCGGTCTGGTAGGCCACCCACGAGTAGCAGGTGGCGTGACTCTTGTTGAAGGCGTAGGAGGCGAATTTCTTCCAGTCCTCCCAGATTTTCTTCAGCACCGCCTGGTCGTAGCCGTTTTTCGTGCCTCCCTCGTAGAAGAGGCCCTCCAGTTCCTGCATCTTGTCGATGAGTTTCTTGCCCATCGCCTTGCGGAGCGTGTCCGACTGGCCGCGGGTGAAGTTGGCCAACTGTCGCGAGAGGAGCATCACCTGCTCCTGATAGACCGTGATGCCGTAGGTGTCCTTCAGGTATTTCTCCATGCAGGGGATGTCGTAACTGATGCGCGAGGGGTCTTTCTTGCGCGCAATGAACTCAGGGATGTAGTCCATGGGGCCCGGTCGGTAGAGGGCGTTCATGGCGATGAGGTCCTCGAAGACCGATGGCTGCAACTCGCGCAGGTATTTCTGCATGCCCGCCGACTCAAACTGGAAGGTGCCGATGGTGCGCCCGTCGCAATAGAGTTTGTAGGTGAGGGGGTCGTCGATGGGGACGTTGTCAATGTCGATGGTCTTTCCGGTGGAGAGGCGGATGTTCTCGATGGCTTCCTTGAGGATGGAGAGCGTCTTCAGGCCGAGGAAGTCCATCTTGATAAGTCCGGTCTCCTCGATGACATGGCCGTCGTATTGGGTGCAGAGCAGTTTGTGCCCGGGGTCCGCCTTGTCCTCGGCGGTTGACACGGGCACCCAGTCGCTGATGTCGTCGCGGCAGATGATGGTGCCGCAGGCGTGGATGCCGGTGTTGCGCACGGTGCCTTCGAGCATGCGCGCATACATGATGGTGTTGCGCATGCGGATGTCGGTGGAGGCCTGCGCCTCACGGAGTTCGGGCACGCAACTGATGGCGTTGTCGAGGTTCATCTTCAACCCGTCGGGCAGGCGGTCGGGGATGGCCTTGCAGAGACGGTTGCTCTCTTCGAGCGGGAGCCGCTCCACGCGTGCCACGTCGCGGATGGAGTTCTTGGTGGCCATGCTGCCGTAGGTGATGATGTGGGCTACCTTCTCGTGGCCGTACTTGTCCTCCACCCATTCGAGCACGCGGCCGCGGCCGTCGTCGTCGAAGTCGGTGTCGATATCGGGGAGGGAGATGCGGTCGGGGTTGAGGAAGCGCTCAAACAGCAGGTCGTACTTGATGGGGTCGATGCGGGTGATGCCGAGGCAGTAGGCCACCACCGAACCGGCGGCGGAGCCACGCCCGGGGCCCACCATGACGCCAAGTTCGTCGCGGGCGGCGTTGATGAAGTCCTGCACGATGAGGAAGTAGCCGGGGAATCCCATCGTCTTCATGATGTGCAACTCGAAGTTGACGCGCTCGCGCACCTCCTCGGGGATGGGGTCGCCATAAAGTTTCTTCGCCCCGTCGTAGGCGAGTTTTGCCAAGTAGTCGGCCTCGAACTTGATGCGGTAGAGTTTGTCGTAGCCGCCGAGTTTCTTGATTTTCTTCTCCCCTTCCTCACGACTCATGATTTCGTTGCCGTTCTCGTCGCGGGTGAACTCCTCGAAGAGTTGCTCCTCGGTGTAGTTGCGGCGGACGTCGTCCTCGGTGCCGAAACTCTCGGGGATGGGGAAGAACGGCATGATGGGGGCGTGGTCGATGGAATAGGTCTCCACCTTGTCGAGAATCTCGCAGGTGTTGTCGAGGGCTTCGGGAATGTCGGCAAAGACATCGTTCATCTCCGCACGTGTCTTAAACCACTCTTGCTTGGTGTAGAGCATGCGGGAGGGGTCGTCGAGGTCCTTGCCGGTGGAGAGGCAGAGCAGGTGGTCGTGGGCCTCGGCATTGTCCTGGTCCACGAAGTGGGCGTCGTTGGTGCAGACAAGTTTGATGCCGTACTCGCGGGCAAGGTCGATAATCACCTTGTTGGCTTGCTGCTGCAAGGGGAAGGTCTCGCGGTTGGCACGGAGATTGGGGTCGCGCACCTCATGGCGCTGCAGTTCGAGGTAATAGTCGTCGCCAAAGACGCGCTTGTGCCACTCGATGGCCTCGCGGGCGCCCTTGATGTCGCCCTTCAGTATCTTGTCGGGCACCTCGCCGGCAATGCACGCCGAACAGACGATGAGCCCCTCGTGGTAACGCTCCAAATCCTCGTGGTCGGTGCGGGGGCGCATGTAAAAGCCATCGACCCACGCACGCGACACCAACTTGAGCAAGTTCTTGTAGCCCTTGTAGTTCTTGGCGAGCACTATCAGGTGCCATCCACTTTGGTCTATCTTGCCGTTGCGGTCGCTTTTCTTATGGCGGGCGACATACATCTCACAACCGAAAATGGGCTTGAAGGCGGGCTTGCCCTCACTCGTCAACTTCTTGTTTTTCTTGTTGCAATAATTAAACAACTCCTTGACTCCCATCATGTTGCCGTGGTCGGTGATGGCCATGCCGCGCATGCCGTCGGCGACGGCCTTATCGACCAACTTCTGTATGCTCGACTGTCCGTCGAGGATGGAATAATAGGTATGGACGTGTAGGTGAACGAAATCTCTCATAATGCTAATTGAGGTTCAAAGTTACGGTGAATAGTTGACATGGCCAAAGAATGGACATGAAAAATTTGCAGGAATAATGAAAAAGTATTACCTTTGCAGAAAATCCGTGCGAATACCATGGGAAAAAGAATTAGGAAACTCAAAAAGCAAAGACTACATAGCGAAGGCAACGACACGCTCATCTTCAGCCTCTTTGCCATCATCGCCGTAGCGGTGATTTTGTGGCGCGGTTTCGACTCCAAGGTGCCGTTTTGGTGCTTTGTGGGCGTCTTTTCTGTGCTCTATGGCATCGTCTTGAATTTCTTCCGCTGCCCCATCCGTTTCCTCGACATCGAAGACACCACGAAAGTAGTGGTGGCACCTGCCGATGGCCGTGTGGTGGTGGTCGAGGAAGTCGATGAGGACGAGTATTTCCACGACCGCCGACTGATGATTTCTATTTTCATGAGTTTGTTCAATGTCCATGCCAACTGGTTTCCCGTCGATGGGAAAGTGACGATGGTAAAGCATTTTGACGGCAATTTCCACAAGGCATGGCTGCCGAAGGCGAGCGAGGAGAACGAGCATGCCGACGTGCTCATCGAGACGCCCGAGGGCATCACGGTGCTGTGCCGACAGATTGCCGGTGCGGTGGCGCGCCGCATCGTCACCTATGCCAAGGAGGGCGAGACCTGCGACATCGACGACCACCTGGGCTTCATCAAGTTTGGCTCGCGGGTGGATGTCTATCTGCCCGTCGATACCGAGGTTTGCGTGAAAATGGGACAATCGACCACCGGCGACCAGACAATCATCGCCAAACTGAAATAGATTACCAAACTGAAATAGATTGCCAAACAGGAAACAGGCATGTCAAATTTCATTACAAAGAACATTCCCAACACCATCACTTGCTGCAACCTGATTTCGGGTTGCGTCGCCACGGCTTTCGCCTTTGAGGGCAATGCGCGGATGGCGCTGCTGATGATTATCGTCGGTGCCATATTCGATTTCTTCGACGGCATGAGTGCGCGCCTGCTCCATGTGTCCTCGCCCATCGGCAAGGAACTCGACTCGCTTGCCGACGACGTGACGTTCGGCGTGGCTCCCGCCACCATGGTGTTCACCCTACTCTATCAGGTCAGCATCCCCGAAGCGCTCGACGGCGTCCGCTCGCTGCTGCCCTACCTCGCCTTCCTCATCGCCGCCTTCTCCGCCATCCGACTGGCGAAGTTCAACCTCGACGAGCGGCAGACCACCTCTTTCATCGGACTTCCCACCCCTGCCAACGCCTTGTTCTGGGGGTCGCTCATCGTGGGGGGTGGCAACCGACTCGCCCATCTGCCCTACGCCCTGCCCGTGGTGCTGTGCCTCATCGTGCTGAGTTGCTGGCTGTTGGTGGCAGAGATTCCCCTTTTCGCCTTGAAATTCAAGCAATGGGGCTGGCACGGCAACGAAATCAAGTACATCTTCCTGCTCACCTGCATCCCCATTTTGGCGTTCATGGGCGTCTCCGGCATCGCCGTCATCATCGCATGGTACGTCTTGTTGTCGCTCTACAACAACAGTCGCACCGCTCATTGATCATTCCGACCGCCTATGTTTCTATTGAAATTCATCTTCTTCATTTTCATCATCGGCCTGTTTGCAGTGCTGTTTTTCGCCCTGCGCATCTACCTGACAGTGCGCCGAATGAAAAACGACATCCGCTCACGGATGTCGCAAGAAGAGTCGCCTCAAGGTCCCAGCACCACCACCTCCACCGGCGAGACCATCACCGACACCCGTTCACCGAGCGCCCGCCGCAAGATCATCGCCGACGACGAGGGCGAATACATCGACTTCGAAGAAACCGAAAACTAAAAGGACCCTAAAGACCCTAAAGACCTTAAAGACCTTAAAGACCTTAAAGCCCCTAAAGCCCCTAAAGCCCCCTATGGGTGCACATAAGTCCCTATGGCCTCGCCTTCCATCACCTTTTTGAGATTGCCCACCACGTCCATGTTGAAGACATAAATCGGCAGGTGATTGTCGTTGCACATCACCACTGCGGAGAGGTCCATCACCTTCAGGTTGCGGGCCAAAATCTCGCTGTAGGTGATGTCGTCGAACTTCACGGCGGTGGGGTCCTTTTCTGGGTCGGCGGTGTAGATGCCATCCACACGCGTGCCCTTCAGCATCACGTCGGCCTCAATCTCCACACCTCGGAGCGACGAACCGGTGTCGGTGGTGAAATAGGGCGAACCGGTGCCGGCGGAGAAGATGCACACCTTGCCGGCCTCCATCTCCTCGATGGCGCGCCACTTGGAGTAGAACTCGCCGATAGGCTCCATGCGGATGGCGGTGAGCACCTTGTTGGCGACACCCTCTGTGGTGAGTGCGCTGCTCAGCGCCAAGGAGTTGATGACGGTGGCGAGCATGCCCATCTGGTCGCCCTTCACACGGTCGAAACCCTTGGTGGCGCCGCTCAACCCGCGGAAGATGTTGCCGCCGCCGATGACGATGCCTATCTGCACGCCCATCTCATGCACTTCCTTGATTTGTCGGGCATATTCTGCCAACCGCTCGGGGTCGATGCCGTAGCCCTGCTTTCCCATGAGGCTCTCGCCACTGAGTTTGAGGAGTATTCTCTTGAATCTTGCCATAATCTAATATATTAAAGGTGAATAATGTTGTCTCTCACACGAATGCCACTTCCTTGAAGGCATAGCGGCGCTGCCGTCCTTGTTCGTCGCGCAGCACGAGGTGCCCGTCATCTTCCACAGCCACCAATTCAGCCATGAAAGTCCCATCGCCGTCGCGATAGGCATGGAGACCGGTGCGACGGTAGAGTGCCTGATGGTAACGGCGGCGGATGTCGTCGAACCGACCACTAACGACGATGGCCAACTCCTCCTCCAGGGCATCGAGCACCTGTAGCATCACCTGCTCCACATCGAGTTCAAGCCCCGTCGCTTGACGGAGTGAGACGGGATTGGGCGCATCGCTCACAAACACCTGCTGGTTGACATTCAACCCGATGCCGTAGATGCACCTGCGAAGCCCGTGGCTGCCGACGGCGGTCTCTATCAGCGTCCCGCTCATCTTGCGGTCGCGCCAATAGATGTCGTTGGGCCATTTCAGCGTGATGTCGTCGGCGTAGGTGGAGAGCACCCTGCCCAAGGCGAGGGCGCCGGCCTCCGAGAGGATGAACTGTTGCGTCGGGGGCACCATGGTGGGCCTGACGCGCACGCTCATCAGCAGGTTTTGCCCGGGCTGACTCTCCCAGGAATTGCTCCCCTGCCCTTTACCCGCCGTCTGGAAGTCGGCATACACCACCGTCATGTCTGCTCCGTCGTCGGGCAGTTCGCGCAGGTAGCGGTTGGTGGAGTCGGTCTCCCGCAGGTGGATGATTGTTCGTCGCATAGTCTTATCTCATAGGGGGCACAAAGGCGTTTTCGATATGGTCAACACGGGCTTCCTCCCCGTTGCCCACCACGGTGACGATGTCGAACCTGACATCGCACTGCATCTGGTAACGGCGAAGGTAGGCATCGGCGGCAAGGGCGATACTGCGCATCTTCCGCCAATCGACAGCCTCCTCGGGGCGCGTGACATCGGTGCCGGAACGGGTTTTCACCTCGACAATCGCCAAGGTGCCGCCGTCGGGCGTCAAAGCGGTGATGTCGAGGTCGCGCCGACCGCTCTTCCAGTCGCGGTGAACAATGGTGTAGCCCTTCTGCTGCAAGTATTCTGCGGCTTTCTGCTCGCCCCATCGGCCATAGTCGTTGTGCACTGCCATGATGATGTGTTTTTAACAAGCAAATGTAGCAAAAAAATCGCGATTGCGGGCTTGTTTGACCAAGAATTTGCGAGTCATTCGCCAATTTTCACTATTTTTGCAATCAAATGGGCAAAACAATGAATACCGACACTCTTACCGACCAACAACAAGCGAAAATCGACGAGCAATACATGCGCAAGGCACTCGCCGAGGCTGAGGCCGCCCTTCGCGAGGGCGAAATCCCCATCGGTGCCGTGGTGGTGGCGGGCGGGCGCATCATCGCCCGCGGCCACAACCTGACGGAAACGCTGCGCGACGTGACGGCTCATGCCGAAATGCAGGCCATCACGTCCGCAGCCAATGAATTAGGTGGGAAATACCTGAGCGACTGCACGCTCTATGTCACCGTGGAGCCTTGTGTGATGTGCGCGGGCGCCATAGGATGGGCGCAAATCCGCCGCATCGTCTATGGCGCCCCCGACGAGAAGCGCGGCTATCGCCGCTATGCGCCCCAGGCCCTGCATCCCAAGGCGACGGTAGTCGCCGGCGTCTTGGCGGCAGAATGCCGCCAAATCATGCAGGATTTCTTCCGCGAGCGCCGCCAATAATAGCAGATGGCCCGGA
>CAMKSZ010000154.1 GCA_946415525.1 uncultured Prevotellaceae bacterium
GGTTTTCTTCAGTGAATCAGAATCTTGTCGATGACCTTCATGACATCCACCACATCGATTTTGCCATCGGCATTGATATCGGCACAATCTACAAAGAAGACATCAGGAGTTTTGTTCAAAATGTGAGAAACGATGCACATCGCATCCACCACATCGACCTTGTTGTCGCCATTGACATCGCCCATCAATTTCCCTCCTGCCGTGACGATGTTGGCGAAATACCTCCATCCCTCAGCCTGACTATAAATGCCACGGCACCCATTGGGAACAACCACCTCGGCGGACGAAAACGTGACCTGGGCGAAGACGTCATCATATTCGTCGATGTACGGCGGCACGGTGCCCAACAGTTCGATGCTTTTCAAAGCCTTGCAATTAATGAATGCGCCATCATGGATGGAGGTGATGCTTGGAGGCAACTTCACCGAGGTCAAGTCCTTGCAGTTGGCGAGGGCGCGATAGCCAATGGACGTCACCCGATAGAGAACGCCATTGTAAATGACGGTGGCAGGAATGCTCAGAAAGCCGGAATAGTCGTTGCAAAAGGGTTCGCCAAAACTATCCTCCAGATAACTGCAGTTGGACTCATCGTAGGTGACGGCCACATGTTTGGCATCTTCGTCGATGACGTTATAGAAAATCTTCCCGCTCTTGAACACCTGAGCGGCAAGATGAGAATGACTGCCGCCACACAGCAGCAACACAAAAAGCAAGACCTGCCTAAATACAAATGCTCTTTTCATTGCACTATCAATATACCAGTGTTGTCGGGCGAAGTAGAACTACTGTTGGTGTTGTCGGGGCCATTCACAGAGAGCATGACATTGGTCAATTTCACCTCATACTCCCCTTTGGCGAAAGACGGTTCGAACTGCAGAGGAATGACGACGATGGCACCGGTATTGCCTAACACAAAACTCCCATTCATGGAGAAAGCCAAGAAACGATATACGCCCTCGGAAATCTCCCTGCAAACCAAGTTCAAGCCTTTGAGACGTTCGGTCAGTTTGGGAGAATTGTTTTTGTCGTCAACGACGGTCACTCCCTTGGGCAGGTGGATATCAAACTGCAAGCCATTGATACGGTCTTGATTGTTGAGCGTGAGGGACAGCGTCGCCCCCTTGGCACTCTCGGCAACGGTTTTCTCTACCAAGACGACATTGTCGCCAGCCATGACGGGAAGGCACACCAACCCCATGAGCAGTGCCATCATGCAATATCCTAAAAATTTCATATTCTTCATAAAAATGCAATTTGGGATGCAAATATAGGCATTTTTTTCAAAATAGCGCAAAAATGGACATCGGAAATGAATTTTTTGACCTAAAATGAGAAAAGGGGGAGGATGGGGAAACGGGCTGCG
This sequence comes from uncultured Prevotellaceae bacterium, assembly GCA_946415525.1. Lineage (GTDB taxonomy): Bacteria > Bacteroidota > Bacteroidia > Bacteroidales > Bacteroidaceae > Prevotella. The sequence goes on from CAMKSZ010000154.1 coordinate 1,364, forward strand.
ATAATATCGCAGCATACGGAACAAGAGAAATGCCAAATAAATTTGGCATTTCTCTCGCTTATTCGTAATTTTGCAGGCAAATGATTGAGATATGAAGAAGGGAATATTGCTACTCGGCCTGACCGCCATCGGCCTCATGACCAGCCTCCAGACCTGGGCACAACGCCACGAAATCCTCAACAGCCGCATCGCCACCCTCAATGTGGTGGCCGGCGACAACTGGCTTTCTCCCCCCATCACCCGACTGGGCGGCGACGTCATCAACATCTCGTTCGACGACCTCACACACGAGTACAACCGCTACACCTACAAGGTGGAGCACTGCGAGGCCGACTGGAGTACCAGCGAGGAACTCTTCGAGAGCGACTACATCGACGGCTTCACCGAGGGCAACCTCATAGAAGACACGGAAGAGTCGCTCAACACCAACATGCTCTACACCCACTATCGCCTGAGAATCCCCAACGAGCATTGTCGCCTGAAAATGAGCGGCAACTACCGCGTCACCGTCATGGACGACAACAATGGAGGCGAACCGATGCTGACAGCCTGCTTCATGGTGGTGGAGCCCAAAGTGGGCGTGACGATGAAAGTGAGCACCAACACCGACATCGACGTGAACCACTCGCACCAGCAAGTGGCGATGTCGCTGTCGTATGGCAACTCCAACCTCAGGATCAACAACCCCTCGACACAAATAAAGACCGTCGTATTGCAAAATGGCCGTTGGGACAACGCCGTTATCAACCCCAAGCCCCAATACACGATGCAGAGTGGACTGCAATGGGACCATTGCCGCGAACTGATTTTCGATGCCGGCAACGAATACCGCAAATTCGAGGTGCTTGCCACCGACCACCCCACGATGGGCATCGAGCGGATGAGATGGGACGGCCACCTCTTCCACGCCTTCGTGTTCGTCGATGAGCCCCGCCCCAACTATCTCTACGACGAGGATGCCAACGGCGCCTTCTATATCCGCAACAGCGACAACTACGAGAACGACCGCCTGACCGACTATGTGATGGTGCATTTCCAACTGATGTGCCCCCAGCCCGTGACAGGCACCGTCTATCTAAACGGCGCATGGACCTACGACCGCTTCCTGTCCGACTACGAGATGGAATACGACTACGCCACACACAGTTACCAAGCCACCGTCATGCTCAAGATGGGCTACTACTCCTACCAATACCTGATACTCGACGACGAGGGCAACACCCACGTGATGCCCACCGAAGGCAATTTCTTCCAGACCGAGAACCAATACCAGGCACTGGTATATTACCGCGAGCCAGGCGGCCGCACCGACCAATTGGTAGGCTACCAACAAGTGACCTACAAATAAGGCGAATTAGGAAAAAGGGAAAAGGGAAGATGGAACTTCCGCATCAATGCGTGCGGAAGTTCCATTTTGAATTGTCGCTATTGAAATCGTAAACGTCCAATGTGGGCGTGCTGTCGCCAGCCGAATAGAGCACATATTTTGTGTTAAGTCCCTCCTGCCCCGGGATGACCTTGGGCATGATGCGGAAGGTGCCATCGACAAGTTGCTCGATGCGCCACAACTGTTCGTCAGCGCCGGTGAATGACGGCACGGTGGTGAGTTCCAACTGCCCGGTAGCCGCCAGGGCACGGTCGGTGCCGGCAATCGTGATTTTGTAATAGGGACCTCCAAGATAGCCGCCCGCCTCTTTGACAGGAGCCACCATCCATCTCTGGTGCGGCCTGAACATATAGTCGCCGATGCGCACGTCGATGTTGCCTTCAGGCCACGAGGCGTTCACTTCCTCCAACCGCTGGTTGGCGATAGGCTCCACCGGTTTCTGGTTATCGGCATTCCACCATCCCTGCCTCTCATGTTGCATACGGACGAAGTCCACAGCCAATTCGAGAGAATAACCACGCCGCTCCGACTCAATCTCGTAGGTGCCCTCCTTGAAGCGGTCGCCCGCCACGGGCCATCCGTTTCGCCACAGCAAAGGCCTGATGCCGAGGACACTGCGCCCTCCTTGGTCGAAGTCGGCCTCGTAGTGGCAAGACATTATCTCCACACCCTCGTCGATGATGGTGCGCCCGAAATGCCCGGGGCCGCACACGCGGTCGCCGGCAGCGATGACCATCTTGCCGCCGCCATGGAACATATCACGCCCCACATTGTCGACATACGGTCCGGTGACACTGCGGGAGCGCCCCGCCACGATATTGTAGGTGGAGTTGACCCCGTCGCAGCAAGTGCCATGAGTGCCAAGGAGATAGTACCATCCGTCGCGATAAATCAAGTCGGTGGCCTCGCAGTCGATGGCGATGTCCAATTCCTTGTTGCCCTTCACCCGTTCGCCCGTCGCCGGGTCAAGTTCGATGAGTCGTATGGTGCCGAAATAAGTGCCATAACTCACCCACAGGCGGCCCGTGGTCGGGTCGAGCAACATGCCGGGGTCGATGGCGTCCTGGTCTTCCATGCCGTCGGAATAGCACACCTCTATTGGGGTGGAGTACTTGAAGTCGGGCGACTTCGGGTCGAGCGTCTTGTTCCACATGGTGAGGATGCGTCCGTTGTGCCCCCCGCCCAGTCCACCGCCGGTGGCGCCATAGATGACGAGATAGCGGTCGCCAATCTTCAGCACGTCGGGAGCCGCCCCTCCGCCGGGACGCTCGGCACCGCCATGCCATGTCCATCCGTCTTCGGAGATGAGTCCTCCGCCGCCAGTACCGAAGGTGTAGTATTTGCCTTCGCATTCAGCGATGGTAGAGGGGTCGTGAATATAAGGTGCGCCCACTTGCGCATGGGCTGTGGCAGCCACTGCGAGGGCAGCCAAGATTGTATGCAGTGATTTCATTTTCATGGAAGTGTGGTTTGGAATTTTTGTGTGACAGGTTTTCCATTCTCATCGACGAACCTCACGCAGAAGTCGCTCAGTCCCGGTCCGTTGATGACCGCGCAGCGGAGTACGTTGCGGCCTTTTTTCAGCGTCAGTCGGCCCGACATGCCATCGTCCTCCACCATTCGGCGGTCGCCAGAGAGGAGCAGCACCTCCTCGCCGTTGAGCCACCATTGTGAAGCCCCATTGGAGCCGGCAGCCAGACGCACATTAGGTATGTCTTCAGGGCAATCGATGACCGTCACTGCCCAGAAGAGCACGCCGTAGGTTTGCTTGCCCAACAAGTCGGCGAATCGGAAGAGTTTCACATTATAGTTTTCGCTATCGATGGCGTGCCATGTCAGCGTCTGTTTCTCCACCTTCACCTTTTGTCCGTCACGCGGCAGGACGGAGAGTTGGTTCTTGAAATAAGTCTTGCGGAACGCATCGTGGAGATAGGAGTCGGTGAAAACCACATTGGAGCGGATGTCGCGATGTATCGGTTCGAGGAGCATCCACCTGCGGATGAACCCCTGTTCATCGACGGGACGAGGAGTCTTCGCCGCCGCCCCCGTGACGGGAGAGAAATAATTCGGTCGGTTTTTGAACTGCACCCAGTCGATGCCGACCTCTCCACCCTCGGTGGTGATGTATAGCGAGGAAACGCCTTTGGGGACATAAGCCAACGGAGCCGTCAGCGTGATCCACTGTCCCCGCATGTCGCGCCTGAAGCGCTCCCCCTCCCTGACGACCGTCATGGGAAGACGTGCGATGACCTTGCCACGAGCATCGTTCTCGCGGATGCAAATCTCGGTGTTGGCATTAGCCTTGGCACACAGGACGACGTATGCCTGCTTCAAGGAAGAGAAATCGACATCGGCAAACTTCATCCAACTACTCTTTTCGGGCAAGTTGACGTACCACCCCTTGAAGCAGTTGGTGGTGTCGTGGTATTCGACCGTAGCATCCTTGGAAGCCTCGCTATAGCGGTCGATCTGTATCTTGGCGGTGGCAGGGCAGATGCCCACACCCCTCAGCGTAGGCTTCACCTCGACGATGGTGCCGTCGGCATTGAAGCGTATTTTTTCGGCACATGCGGAGCGCCGCTTGTCCATCGAGGGAGAATAGTAATTGCGATGGTAGAAGATGTACCACTGTCCGCGGTATTGCACAATGCTATGATGGTTGGTCCAGCAGCCATTGTCGTGCTCGGCCATGATGATGCCCTTGAATTGCCACGGTCCCAGAGGATTGTCGGACATGGCGTAGGCCAAGGTCTCGGTGCCGTTCTCTACCCTCACCCATGGGAAAGTGAGGTAATAGCGGCCGTCGCGCTTAAAGGCAAAGGGCCCCTCCTTGAAACCATCGGGCAAACCTTCCATCTGCTGGCCACCCACCAGGAAACCCGTATTCTGCATGGGCTTCAACTCACCGTCGAGTTCCTTCATGTTGTCCTTCAAACGAGCGCCACGAATGCCCATGCCCGACCAATAGATGTAAGCCTTCCCGTCGTCGTCGATGAGCACACACGGGTCGATGCCCGACACGCCCTTGATAGGTTGCTGCTCGCAGGTGAACGGTCCCTCGGGCCGGTCGGCCGTCGCCACGCCAATGGCAAAGCCCCTACCCTCTTTCGGCGCATTGGGGAAATAGAAATAATACTTTCCGTTTTTGAAGACACAATCGGGTGCCCACATGGAGTAGCCCGTGGGATTTCCCCAAGGCACCTTTTCCTGAGAGACGATGACACCATGGTCGGTCCATTCAGTGAGGTTCTGAGATGAATAGACATGATAGTCGGCCATGCAAAACCAATCCTGCCTTTGTCCCTCCGGAGTCGGTATGTCGTGGGAAGGATAGAGGTAGATTTTGTCATTGAACACACGCGCCGTGGGGTCGGCCGTGAATTGGCTGTCGATAAGCGGATTTTGCGCCGCCAACACAAGCGGCGCCCCCAAGAGAATGGTAATTAAGGTTTTCCTCATCAGTTGATAATAGATAGTTGATAATCCGAGGCAAAAATATAAAAAAAACATGACACGAACATTAGCAAAAAGAACACAAACTATGTGCCATGTAACATATAATGAAAAGAATGACGGCAGTCGGGGCGAAATGGCCATCGCCCCGACTGCCGCCCCCTGTTGACCGCGACAAAGGAACGGATGTCAAGGGTTGTATTGGCGCAGGAACTGTCTGACGAGTTTGCCCGATTTCTTGAGCACGTCGTCCGCCCATTTGCCATTGGCCTTTGCGCGTGGCAGTATCATGGAGCACGTCTCGTCCTTGTCGGAAATCGACCAGTTGACCCAACTGATGCCCAACTGCTCCATCGTGTCAATCCACCGCTGCCATTCCTCGACGTTGAGCGGTCCATTGCCCGAAGCCTCCATCCCGGCACATTCGGAGACGAAGACCGGCACGCCATGCTTGACGGCATCGACCATGCGGTCGCGGAGTTGCTGTCCGTGGGTGGCGGCATAGAAATGAACGGTGTACATGATATTGTCGAATCCCCGCAACGGGCTCCCTGCCACGAGGTGTATATCCTGATCCCAATGGGGGCAACCGACGAGGATGACATTGTCGGGGTCGTTGGCGCGAATGGCCTTGATGACAGCCGAAGCGTATTCCTTGAGCGACTGCCAAGAGTCATCGACCGGCTCGTTGAAGATTTCATAAATCACATTGGGGTGCTTGCCGTATTTCTTGGAGATATAGTCGAAGAACTTGACGGCCTCGTCGGTGTACATCTTGTGGGAATGCCAATCGACGATGACATAAATGCCTTGTTGGATGGCTGCCTTGACAACATTCTCCACACAAGAGAGGGCGAACTTTGGGTTCTCCAAATAGTTGTCTTCAATCATCAGTCCCATGGCGGCCCTCACCACGGTGGCGTGCCAATCGTCCTTGAGCCATTTCACAGCACCTTTATTATAAAACCTTGGCCAAATGTTGTGCCATCCGAAACTAACGCCTCGCAACACCACCGGCTGACCTTTTTCAGAACACAGTAGCGTGCCCTGCACTTGCAGTTGTCCCCACTCTTTCACTGGATTTGTCGCCACTATGGGGAGTGACATTGCCGTGAGCATGGCAATGAGAGTCAATAATGCTTTCCTTTTCATTGTGTTTTGGTATTTAGATAATACAACGATTGCACAAAGATAGCAAGTTTTGGGCAAACAGCCAAGAAAGTGGCAGGGAAAGTGACGGTAAGGCATGAATGCGATTTTATAGTTTCATGCCTTTGTAGAACAAACAGAGCAGGCCAGGTTGGATTCGCCGCATAATTTACCAACCGAGGGTTCGCAGAATCACATTTCCTCAAAAAAATACCTGAAATTCTTGGTAGAAACAAAAAAAAACCTTAACTTTGCACCGCAAAAGAGGAAAGTTGGCAGAGTGATCGAATGCGCTGGACTCGAAATCCGGTATACCCATTGCGGGTATCGGGGGTTTGAATCCCTCACTTTCCGCGAAAGAAAAGAGAACCTTGGAGGTTCTCTTTTTTTGTGGCTATATATGCTATCTACCATTCAATAGGCATAGTTTATCTTCATGGAAAACACAGACTTTCTTGTCAAATGGTAATGCAAGAGGCTATGGTCATCTCCAAAGTCAATGCACTTTTTGCGCCATGCCTTATTCTTCTCCTCGAAGATAATACAGACTGATATTTAGTGTATTATAAAGTCATGGTACAAACATGGAACAGATATAAGTTGTTGAAAGATAAGAAAACGACAACTATCGATAAAAGTCACTCTTCTTTTTGCCTTGCCCTGTATTTTTGCCTGGGATGATGTGGAACATCATACATCTTTTCTATTACATCTGAGAGTTGTGGAAGAACGATATCCCTTATATATAGAACCTTCCGACCTACAGCAGTAGCGATTTCTTCAGCAGTTCTCCAATCTTGGCATACATCGAGTATGTTTTTTCTGATTTCTTCTTTGGAATATCTCTTCTTTTTAAGTCCTATAGAAGAGTTCCCAACTCCAGTATTTGAATCTTGAAGTCCTATAGATGAGGCATTAAGTCCTATATTGTTCTTCGGAAGTCCGATATTCAAGCCATAAACACGGTACTTCGTTCCCCTGCCATACCCGTATGATTCCAATAGCTGCAGGGCGCACATGTCACTCAACATCATGGTGATATCAGCCCTATGCATATCCAACACATGTTGTAATCTCTCGTTGGTAATTTCCTCTTCGCTGTAAGCCAAAGCGAGTGCTGTAAGTTGTTGACGAGACAATCCCTCCATCTTCTTGC
>CAMKSZ010000155.1 GCA_946415525.1 uncultured Prevotellaceae bacterium
AATCTCAATGTGTCGTTATCTCGATATATCGATATATCGACATATCGACATATCGACACATCGACACCGCCCCCCCGAAAAAATAATAAATTTCGTTAAAACCCGATGCCTTTACTGCTTTTTTCATAAATTTGCCGCCATGAAAGCAAGGTTGTGGATGATAATGGCTCTTTGTGCGGCGCTCCCGATGACGGTGGCTGCCCAGGACGACCAGACCCAGGGCGAAGGGACTCCCATCGTCCCCGAACCCAAAATCTCTAAAACCGTTGTCGATGGCGACAGCGTGCTGTTCATGCAGATGAACAACGTCTATGTCTATCCCGTCATGGAAATCAAAAGCGAAAAGCAGCAACGGGCGTTCAACCGATTGGTCAACAACGTAAAAAAAGTGCTGCCCATCGCCAAGGAGACCAACAAAGTCATTATCGAGACCTACGAATACCTGCAGACCATCCCCGACGAGAAGGAGCGCAAGGCGCACATGAAGCGTGTGGAGGCTGAAATCTACAAGAAATACAAGCCGCGCATGAAAAAACTCACCTACTCGCAGGGCAAACTGCTCATCAAGTTGGTAAACCGCGAATGCAATTCCTCGTCCTACGACCTTGTCAAGGCTTTCATGGGCCCCATCAGGGCGGGGTTCTGGCAGGCGTTCGCTTGGACGTTCGGCGCGAGCCTCAAAAAGGAATACCGCCCCGAAACCACCGACCGCCTCACCGAGCGCGTGGTGCTCATGGTGGAGGCGGGCCAACTGTAGGCAACGGGCGGTGCCAGAGAATGAAAAACACTAATGCCCCTTGACGGAAATCGCCTTTGTCAGAGGGTGAAAATCACCTGTATGAGGGTCTGGCCGACGGCTTTCAACGTATTCTTGTCGATATGGCTCATCGTGTCGTCAACAGTGTGCCATGTCGGTCCAAAACTACTTTGTTCGCACTCCGGATAATAGGGGATGATGTCGATGGTGGGAATGCCGGCCTTTTCGTTGACGGGCAAGTGGTCGTCGGTGATGCCGCCGCCGAGGGTCATGGGGAAATAACCGCTATAGCCGGCAGCATGGGCGGCACGCCACACGCGTTCGACCACCTGCGGGGCATAGCGCATCGACATACGCTCCTGATGGAACTGCGCCGCCTCGCCGCCCACCATGTCGAGCAGGATGCCAAATTCCATCTCCTTGCCCTTGGCGTCGTAGTGGCTCGCCCAATATTGGGCACCGAGCGCCCACGAGGACTCATCGCTGCGGTCAAGCCACTGTGGCACGCCCCAGTCCTCGGCATCGAAGCAGACGAAATCGACACCCACGCCGAGGGAGTCGCTCTGCTGCAACAGTCGGGCTACTTCGAGCATCACGGCGACACCGCTCGCTCCGTCGTTGGCGGCCATCACGGGTTGGTGCCAACGGGTGCTGTCGGGGTCGTTGTCGGCCCAGGGCCTGCTGTCCCAGTGGGCGCAGAGCAACAGGCGTCGCTGCCGCTCGGGCTGGTGACGCGCGATGATGTTGGTGGCACGCAGCATGGTGCCGTCGTAACCTGTCAGGGCAGCCTTTTGCTGCTCCACCTCACAGCCATATTGCTCGAATTGCCGCGCTATCCATTCGCCGCAACGCTCATGGGCCTCGCTGTTCATCGTGCGGGGACCAAATTCGCATTGTGCATAGCAGAAAGCGATGGCAGAATCGGCATTGAAATCGGGACCTATAGGCTCCACCTCCGTTACTTCAGTTATTGTTTTCTCCTTCTTTTGGCAGGATGCACTGCTGAGCGAGAGCAGAATCATGGCGGCCAATGCGGAAACAGCGATTTGTCGTAAGTTCATGTTTTTTCAAAAAGTTTATTTCAAGGAGTTCTGCACCAGGGCCATCACCCTGAGCCAGTTGCCTCCCCATATCTTTTGGATGTCGCGCTCACTGTATTTGTTCTTGAGCAGCGAAAGCGTGAAGTTGATCATCTCTGAAGAGTCGGACAGGCCGATGACGCCACCGTCGCCGTCGAAGTCGGTGCCTAATCCCACGTGGTCGATGCCCATCACGCGCACGGCATGGTTGAGGTGCTCCACGGCGTCGCGGATGGTGGCTTCGCCTTCCTTGCGCAGGAACCCGGGATAGAGGGTGACCTGCACCACGCCGCCGCGCTTGGCGATGGCGCGCAACTGCTCGTCGGAGAGGTTGCGGGGCACGTCGCACAAGGCCTTGCAACTGCTGTGGCTGCACACGATGGGGGTCTTGCTGATTTCCATGGCGTCGAAGAAACTTTGTTCGCTGGCGTGGCTGAGATCGACCATGATGCCCTGGCGGTTGAGTTCGCGGATGACTTTCTCGCCAAACTGACTCACGCCGTGGTGGGTGTCGCAGCCCTTCGCGCTGTCGCAGATGTCGTTGTCGCCGTTGTGGCAAAGGGTGAGATAGATGACGCCGCGTTGGGCGAAGTGCTTCACGTTCTCCACGTCGTGGTTGAGGGCGATGCCGTTCTCGATGGCGAACATCACCGACTTGCGGTCCTTGCGCTTGTCTTCAAAAAGGTCGGCGGGGGTGCGGGCGATGCTGAGGTACTTGCGGTTGCTCCTGACGATGGCTTCAATCTTGTCGAAAATGAAGTCGGCATACTCCATCGGGGTGTTGACGTCGAAGGCGACTTTCGAGGAGAATGTCTCGCCCATCTTGGGCTGAGGCAGGTAGGCGGCCATGATGACGGCGTCCTGACGACCGTCGGTCATCTTGTGCAAATCGACAAGGATGCGCGGGTCGCGCTGGTCGAACTTGATGTCCTGGTGGAAGAACATGGGAGTGTCGCAGTGGGTGTCGAGGGTGAGCACCCGTTCGTGGAGGCGCTTGGCAAGGCGGAAGTTGCTGGCTTGCGCCACCAACCACTGGAAAAGTTTAAGGCCTTCCGACTCCAAGTTTTCGGGATGCCACTGCACGCCGAGGATGGGCTTGAACTCGCGGCTCTCGATGGCTTCCACCACACCGTCGGGGGCCTTGGCGGTGACGCGGAACTTGCTGCCGGGGTCGGCGACGGCCTGGTGATGGAAGGAGTTGACGTAGATGCGCTCGCTGCGGTAGATGCGATAGACGATGGAGTCGGTCTCCACATCGACGGAGTGGGTGGGCTGACTGCGGTCGGCTTCCTGACTGTGCTTGATGGGACGGGGTGCGGGCACAGGAACTTCCTTCTCCTTCTCTTTTTCCTTCTCCTTGTCCTTTTCTTTCTCTTTCTCCTTCTTTTTCTTCTTGTCTGCCTGTTCGGCGTCGGTCACTACTTCCTGCGACTGCCGGGCGGCGTCGATGTCTTGGTCGATGCGCCCGCCCAAGGCCACGGCGAGGGTCTGTATGCCGCGACAGATGCCGAGAATGGGTATCTGGCGGTTGTACGCCAACCGCGTGATAAGCAGTTCGGGCAGGTCGCGTGTGGCGTTGATGGCATGGAGTTCGGGGGTGGGTTCCTCGCCTGCCCAGAGGGGGTTGAGGTCGGCGCCGCCGGTGAGCAGCAGACCGTCAATGCCGTCGAGGGTGTTAACAATCACATCCTTGTCGGGCACGGGGGGGATGAGCACGGGGGTGCCGCCGGCATCCACCACTTGCTGGTAGTAGGCACGGGTGAGGGTGGTGAGCCCGTCGTTGTAGTTGGCGGTGATGCCTATAATGGGTTTGTACTTGGCCTCGGGAAATGAGGCATAGACGCTCTTTAGATGGTCGTCAAGGTTGAATGTTGCCATTGTCTAATCGTCGATGTCGTCGGTTTTCACAGGAATCTCGCGCTTGATGCTCTGCTCAAGCGAGATGAGGGTCTCGGTGGCCACTACGCCGGAGATGCTCTGCAACTGGTTGTTGAGCAGGTCCATCAACTGCTCGTTGTCGCGGGCATAGAGTTTCACGAGCATCGTGTAGGGACCGGTGGTGAAGTGGCATTCCACTATCTCGGGGATGTGGAGGAGGCGCTCGCACACTTGCTTGTACATGCTGCCTCGCTCAAGGGTGATGCCCACGTAGGTGCAGGTGTGGTAGCCGAGACTCTTGGGGTTCACGTCGAAGCCGCTGCCGGTGATGACGCCGTTTTCTATCAAATGTTGCACACGCTGGTGGATGGCCGCACGCGACACGTTGCATTCTGCTGCCACGTCTTTAAAAGGGATGCGCGCGTTTTTCGACAATATGCAGAGAATCTTCTTGTCAAGTTGGTCGATTTTTTCTGTTGCCATGGTGCTTTTGTCTATTCGGTTAGTAAAAAAGAGTACGTATTGACATTATGAAAGCAAAATTATACTTTTTTTGTGAAATAGACAACAATTTATTTCATTTTTTATCGTTTTTGATGTAAAAGAGTGACAAATGGCCGACTTTTGTTGAAGAAAAGTGGTGTTTCGCTGAAAGTTTTTGCGTGTTTCGCGCCGCTTCCTTACCTTTGCACTCGTAAAAAAGAGACAAAACTTCTCATACGATAAGACATACGTTAGTTATTAGGTTTAGTTATTAGGTTGATTTTTTAGGTTAAAGATTTTTTCAGGGTGGCGGTATGCGAATATCGTCACCTTTTTTGGGGGTTAAGGTCTCTAAGGTCCCTAAGGTCCTTAAAGTCCTTAAAGTCCTTAAAGTCTTTAAGGTCTTTGGTGCTCTCCTTCTATCTCCCGCTTTATCTCCTCCAGCGTATGCACAAATACTATCCGCTCCCGATAGTCTCCTCGGATGAGCCCCTGCTGCTGCAAATGCTCAAGCAAGGCCTCCAAGCCATCCCAGAAACCTTTCATGCTATAGACGATGACGCGCTTGGCGTGATACGCCAATGTCCCTTCGGCTGCCACGGAGAACACCTCGTCGAGGGTGCCGATGCCGCCGGGGAGGGCGACCACCACGTCGCTGCGGTCGAGCATGAGGGCCTTGCGCTCTGCCAAGGTGTGGCAGGCGATGCGCTCGTCGTCGATGGCGGAGGAATGACCGCCGCGCTCTATCCTCGCTGGCAACACGCCGATGACACGGCCGCCGGCTCCCTTTACGGCTTCTGCCACACAGCGCATCAGTCCCAAGTCGGTGCCGCCATAGACCAATGTATGGCCGTTGGCGCCCATCCACTCGCCCAACTCGCGGGTGAGGGCAAAGAAGTCGGGGTCGATATTGCTGTTGGCGGAACAGAAGACGCAGATGTTCATGGCGCTATCTTCTGCCTCCCATCAGGATGAAAGTGGTGAAGGGCAGGCGCGTGCGCATCACCCAATAGAACAACAGGCCTAAGAGCACGACGAGGGCGACGGAGAGGAAGTAGATGATGAGGGCCAGCCACCAAGTGTGGGGGACGATGAGGCCATTGCCCAAGAGCATGACCACGAAACCGAGCACCATGTAGTGGTAGGCAAAGATGAAGAAACTGCCGTTGGCGAGCGTCATGTTGACGTACCAGGTGCCGGCGCGCACCATGATGGTGGTGAGCGACATGCCGAAGACCAGGCCGACAACGCATTCGAGACGATAGACGAACTCGCAGGGCACCCACTGCTCGATGCCTATGATAAGGGCAAGCACGAGGGCGGCGGGCAGGGCGTAGGGCAGCATCGCCACAATAAACTCTTTCTTGCGGATGCCGAAATAGGCGCCGTAGGCGAAGAACAGCCAACAGTCGGGATTGAACCCTACGATATCGGGCCAGTAGCCGAAGGCGAAGATGACAACGAGGAAGAGGAGGTAGCGCACAAGGGGGCGCCGACCGGAGAGGAGGATGAAGAGTTTGACGCCCCAATAGATGAGGGGTGAGCACAGCATCGCCACCATGAGGTCGCGGACAAACCAGAACTGCACGGCGATGGGGCCGGTGATGCTGCTGCCGCCGTCGATGAGGGAGATGTCCCAAAAGGCCTTCAGCCCGTCGGTGAAGGTCATCTTGTCGAAGGGGATGCTGAGGATGGGCACCTTACTGGCAAATAGGCCGATGATGATGGCCAACAACAGGTAGAGGAGGTTCCACAGCACATAGGGGACGAACAGTGAGAAGAGCCTCCGTGCCAGTTTCTTGAAATAGATGTCGAGGGCGAACTGCCCTGTCTTGAAGAAGAGATAGCCCGAGATGAAGAAGAAAAACGGATTGGCGATGGGGGCTATCCGCTGGGAAAACACGTCGATGAACGTGCTGGCAAATGGCAATGAAGCCCACTCCCCGCTCAGCGTGGTGAAGTTGCAGTGGATGAACAACACCAGCACGATGAGCGGGAAACGCAAGAACGCGATGACTTTCGACTGTAAGTCGATGGGCTTCATTGGCGCATTATGGGGTTATTGTTCCCTGTCTTGGATGAGCCTCTCGGCCATGGCGCGGCCAAGGGCCTCGCAGCGGGCGCGGGAGTCGGCGTCGATGGCTTGCTTCATCTCCACGGGTTCGCCGACGGGCTCGAAGTGCAGGGCGGTGTCGTTCCATTCCTTGATCTTGGCGACGGCCTTGCTCGCCCATCCGAAACTGCCGAACCATCCGAAGAGGCGGTTTTTCATGTCCTTGTGGGCAATCTCTGAGAGCAGCACGTCCATCTCGTGATAGAGACTGGTGTTGTAGGTGGGGGCGCCCACGATGAGGGCCTTGTAGCGGAAGATGTCGCGGAGGATGTAGGAGTGATGGGTCTTCGACACGTTATAGACGACGATGTTCTTGATGCCGGCCTTGCTGGCGGCGCTGGCGATAATCTCGGCCATGCGCTCGGTATTGCCATACATGGTGCCGTAGCAGATGACGATGCCTTCCTCGCTCTCGTAGCGGCTGAGGCGGTCGTAGATGCCGATGACGCGCTCGATGTGCTCATGCCACACGGGACCGTGGGTGGCGCAGATGTAGTCGAGGGGGACGCCGGCGAGTTTCTTGAGGGCGTTCTGCACCGGCGTGCCATACTTGCCCACGATGTTGGAGTAGTAGCGCACCATCTCAAGCCAGAAGGTGTCGCAGCAAATCTCGCTGTCGATGACACCGCCGTTGAGGGCACCGAAACAGCCGAAGGCGTCGCCGGAGAAGAGCACGCGGTTGGCGGCGTCGAGGGTGACCATCGTCTCGGGCCAGTGCACCATCGGGGTGAGCACGAAGGTGAGTTCGCGGCTGCCGAGCGACAACTTGTCGCCGTTTTTCACCTCTATCTCGCCGCCACCGACACCATAGAAGCCGCTGAGCATGCCGAAGGTCTTCTTGTTGCCTACGACCTGGATGTCGGGGTAGTATTTGCGGATGAGGGCGATGGAACCGCTGTGGTCGGGCTCCATGTGGTTGACGACGAGGTAGTCGATGGCTCGGTCGCCAATCACCTCACGGATGTTCTCGATAAACTGGGTGAAGAAGTCCACCTCCACGGTGTCGATGAGGCATACCTTCTCATCGACGATGAGGTAGGAGTTGTAGGACACGCCGTTGGGCAGGGGCCACAGTCCTTCAAAAAGGGCTTTGTTGCGGTCGTTGACGCCTACATAGTAGATGTTGTTGATGATTTCTGTCATGATATTTTTGTGCTTTGTGGGTCGGGGATTACCACTCTAAATAGGTGTCTTTCTCTTCCTTGGCGCCTTGGGCCATCTCTGCGCCAAACTCGGGCGAGATGGAGTTGCTGATGCTCTGGCAGCAGTTGGCGGCGAACATCTGCGCCCAATGGATGATTTTGTCCCAGATGCGGGCGGGGATGCCGCGGTCGAGTGCCTCGCGGGTGATGCCGTAGCGCATCAGACCGTAGATGAAGCCGGCATTGAAGTTGTCGCCGGCGCCGATGGTGCTCACCGTGTTGGTCTGGACAATGGGGAAACTCTTCTTGATGCCGCGGGTGGCGCGCAACTCCACGTTGTGGGTGCCGTTGGTGCAGATGAAGTTCTTGCAGTAGAACGACACCTCGGCGTTGTAGATCTTGTCGGGGTCTTCCTTGTTGTAGAGCACGCGGAAGTCATCGACGCTGCCGCGCACGAAGTCGGCGTATTCGAGGTTTTCGAGCAGGTTGGGGGTGATCTTCATCACGTCGCTCTTGTGCGACGGACGGAAGTTGACGTCGTAGTAGAGGATGGCGCCGTGGCTGCGGGCGTAGTCGAGGAAACCGAGCACCTGCGGGCGGATGACGGGGTTGACGGCATAGTAGGAGCCGAACATCACGATGTCTTCGGGGTTGACCTCGGGGCACACGAACTCCAGTTGGTCGTGGCTGTGGTCCTTATAAAAGAGGTATTCGGCGTCGTTGTTGGCGTCGAGGAAGGCGAGCGAGATGGGCGACTTACTTTCGGGGTAAACGTGGATCTCGTCGGCGTTGACGTTGTTGTCTTTCAGAAACTTGATGATGTTTTTACCAACTCGGTCGTTGCCGGCTTCGCTGATGAACGAGGCGGGGATGCCGGAGCGGCCGAGAGAGATGATACCATTGAACACGGAGCCACCGGGCACGGCTCCTATCGGTTGCTCGTTCTTGAAAATGATGTCGAGCACCGTTTCTCCTATTCCAATTACTTTTCGCATGTCTTAATTTTTGTTCCAACTGCAAAGATAGTGCAAA
>CAMKSZ010000156.1 GCA_946415525.1 uncultured Prevotellaceae bacterium
GTTATGGACAGTGTGCAAAATGATATCTGCTGGCTCGTGATGTAGTATGCGCTTGGGGAGCAACACCACTGAAGGCAGCAACGTTTTGAAACATTGCAAAGATATAAAAAACTTGCTGATTTTGGTCTTCTAACCGGAATTATTTTCTCAAAATCATAAAAAAATATTTTTTTCGTCCTCTATTCTTAGGATGGGGGATGTCGCATCTGCTTGAAAAGAAAACGGGGAAATTAATTTTCCCCGTCATGGTGATGTCTTATTCAAGTATTTCGGCAATGTGGTAGCGTGGGCGTTGCTTCACTTCGGTGTAGATTTGTCCGATATAGGTGCCCATTATTCCCATTGAAATGAGGATGAAACCGCCAACAAGCCAGACGGAGATCATCAGTGAGGCCCAACCTTTCACGACATGGCCAATGGCAAGGGAATAGATGACATAGATGCCAATAATGAGGGCGATAATCAAAAACAGTATGCCGATATTGTAAATGATATAAAGCGGTCGCACAGAGAAGGCCGTTATGCCGTTGAGGGCAAGGCCCAACATCTTGCTTAGCGTGTATTTCGACTGCCCGGCAAGGCGCTCGCTGATGACGTCATCGACAGTGGTGTGGTTCAGGCCTATCATCGGGATAAGCCCTCGCAGATAGAGGTTGCGCTCTTTATAGGTCGATAGCATATCCAAGGCGCGACGGCTCATCAAACGGAAGTCAGCATGATTATAGACGGTCTCCACACCCATGGAATCTTGTAGTTTGTAGAATGCCTGTGCGGTGAATTTCTTCATGAACGGGTCGGCTTCTCGCGACACTTTCACGCCATAGACGATGTCGTAGCCTGCCTCGAAGTCTTTGACCATCTTGGGGATGCACTCAATATCGTCTTGAAGGTCGGCGTCGAGCGTCACGACGGCGTCGGCCCATTCTCGCGCCGTCATCATTCCTGCCATGATGGCGTTCTGGTGACCTACGTTATGCGACATGTTGATGCCGCGCACAAACTTATTCTCGGCATGAAGTTCACGAATAATTTCCCATGTACGGTCACGGCTGCCGTCGTTGACAAGCACAATCATGGAGTCCTTGGAAATAAGGCCCTCGGAAATCATCCGCTTGAATAGGGCTGATAATTTCTCTACGCTATTGCGCAGGACTTCCTCTTCATTATAACACGGCGAAACGGTTGCTAATCTTATCATTGCTGTTTCCTTTCTACAAATTCATAATATGGGGTGGTAATGCTTCGTCAATCGTTGAATGGCACAATCATCTGCAAAGGTAAGCAAAAATCCCCAAAAGGCAAATAACGTTGTTTTTTTTTGTGTAATATGAGCAATTGAATTACTTTTGCAGCAGACAAACTCCTGCAGGATAAAAACACTGGGGTAATTCTTTGATGAATATGAAAAAGAAAGAGACTTTTGGCGAAATAATACGTTTCGGCATCGTTGGATGCTTGGCTGTTGCCGTACACTATGGCATTTACTGGGTGCTGCAACATTGGATTAATGTCAATGTGGCATACACCATTGGCTATTTCCTCAGTTTCCTGATGAACTACTACCTTTCTGCTCACTTTACCTTCCATGAAAAGACATCGGCCAAGAATGGCATCGGATTTGGTGGCGCTCATCTGGTGAACTATCTGATGCACATCGTGCTCTTCAACTTCTTCCTTTGGCTGGGACTGAGCCGCGAATTGGCTCCCTTCGCTGTATTGGCCATCGCTGTGCCTACCAATTTTGTATTGGTCAGGTTCGTATTCAAACATCTTAAATCCAAAAGGAAATAAAGTTGCTTTTTTCAGAATATTGTTGTATCTTTGCTGCCGTGCAGGGTGCCAATGGGTGGCGCTTGTACAAAGGGTAAAATAAAAAAGCAATTACTATGGAAAAACTGTTGTCGTTCATACTGATGCTGTTCTGCAGTTCAATGGTTCAGGCGGGGGTTGTCCTGACAGAAGATTTTGAAACGGGATTGCCCTTGTCGGCGCCTTCGTCGGAAACACAGGCTACTTTGGCTTCGGGCTCGTGGCTCATCAAGGGGGTATGCGCCAAAAGCGACAATGGCAGCAAAAGGGCTTCCATGAGCAGCAATGGCTTTCTGGTCACGCCTGTCCTTGACCAGCCTGGTCGTGTCTCGTTCAAACACAGGGCTTCTGGTAGCGGCAAAAAATTGAAGGTGGAGAAGTCGCTTGATGGTGGCGTCACCTGGGTCGAACTCGGTACGGCTACCGTTTCTTCTTCGACGCCCTACGGTAGCAGTTCATTCAAGGTCAATTCCGCTGAGGAGGATGTCGAGGTGAGGATTCGCTTCACTTGTCTTAGCGGCACCATCTATCTGGACGACATGGAAATTACGCTCCATGCCGTCAGTGGCGCTATTGTGGAGCCGGACGACCCTACTTATATCACTGAGGGAATACCTGTTCCAACAAAACCTTTTCCAAAGGCATTGCACACTTATTACATCTCGCCTGATGGCAGCGACAACACTGGCGATGGCTCGCTGGAAAGACCGTGGTTCAACCTGCAATATGCTGTTGACCATGCTGTGGCGGGCGACCACATCGTATGTCGTGGAGGGACTTACAAACCTACCATGAAAAAGGATGGCAAAAAATACACCGTGCGCATCAGTTCCTCGGGGGCGCCGGATGCTCCCATCGTCATCAGAAACTATGAGGACGAAAAACCGGTGTTTGACTTTGTGCAGCAACTAAATGATCAGAGCATAGGCGACCGGGGCGTGCTTATCACGGGTAACTACTGGTGGCTCTTCGGTCTTCACATCACTCATGCTGCCGACAATGGCATCAAATTGGAAGGGTCGCACAACAGGATTGAGCGTTGTGAGTTTTCCTATAATCTTGATACGGGTCTGCAGTTGGGCTTCGGTCATAAATTCAGCGACACTTTCCCAAATTTGAGCCAAAACGACGGCTCATATTGTGCCTATAACGACGTTATCGACTGCGACTCTCACCACAATTGTGATTATGATTCCAACTACGGGTCTGACGCGGATGGCTTTGCCTGTAAGATGCACAATGGGAAAGGCAACCGATTCATACGCTGCCGTGCATGGCATAATAGCGACGATGCGTGGGACCTTTACGAGACCGACTACGACGTCGTCCTGGCAGAATGTTGGGCATGGGACTCGGGAAAGGCGGAAGACCATCTGTGGGTGAAGGATTACATCAAAAAGAGTGGGTCGATGTCGTTCTCGGGTAACGGAAATGGCATCAAACTTGGTGGGAATGGAACGGGTGGCTCATCGAAAGGCATCCACTATGCTTACAACTGTGTGGCTTTCAACTGTAACGCTGGCAGTAGCGTCAAAGGGTTCGACTGCAACAACCATAAAGGTGGACATGTGCTCATTGGTTGCTTGGCGTTTAACAACAGTTATGACTTTATGTTTGAGTCGGGCGGTTCCAATGCCAACACCAAATTCTACAACAACATCTGCCTGGGCAAGCAGGAGATATGTGTGGGCTCCGACGATTACAATGCGATATCGACGCCCATGGCGAAAGATGGATGGAGCAATCATCTGGTGACGGGCATTGGGCACGACGACTTTGTCTCGCTCGATGAGGAGGATGCGCTCATGCCAAGGGCAATCGATGGTTCGCTGCCACGGCGTTTTGCACGGCTTGCTGCCGACAGCAAACTGATAGACGCTGGCGATGGCAGTCATGACATTCCAGAAAGTCTCCTCGCCGACTTCCCCTTCCTTAGACGCGCCATAACTGGTCAACAGCGAGACATGGGACCTTATGAGCGTCCTGATATCGCTGACAATGTGCTCACTTTCGGAAGGGGAAATGCCCAGACGGTGGCGCCCAAAAAATATCTCAAAAATGGCCAGTTGCGCATCGAAAGGAATGGAAGGAAATACAATGCCATAGGGCAGGAGATGTAGGGCCTGTCTCGTGGATGACTATTCTTCATTTTCATAAATTGGCTATTTTTTCAGATTTTGTCATAATTCATCCTAAACAGACTTGCCTATTTCGCACAGCATACCGCTCACGGGATAGTAAATATAGCGTTTGATGACTTTTTCGCCTGCGGCTTCCAATGCTGCGGAATAGGCATTGAGTTGCCCGGCATACAAACCTGCGTAGTGGCTGGAGGCTGGGTCTGTGACTGCTTCTATCTGTGGGAATGTCTTGAAGTCAATCAGAATGGTTCCTTCGCTGGTGTGATAAACATAGTCGATACTGCCTATTACAATGCTTCCGTTCTCCTGCAAACTGCGGAACGGG
Organism: uncultured Prevotellaceae bacterium; assembly: GCA_946415525.1. GTDB lineage: Bacteria > Bacteroidota > Bacteroidia > Bacteroidales > Bacteroidaceae > Prevotella. Next base: position 4,276 of record CAMKSZ010000156.1, read on the forward strand.
CGCTCGTGGTACACAGACTGTGGCTCTCCGAATTCTTGAACGAGGAAGTTCTGAAGATTGTTCCATGCCCTGATGACCTCGTCCTCATTGGGCAGCACGTCGTCCATACCGTGCGAACAGATGAGTTGAGCCACTTCTTGCTGGTCCAAGTGTTCGATGGTAGCATATACGTTGTGTATGCAGTCGCCCACTTCGGAGTAGGCTCGTCCGTGCAATTTGCCAGAATTAATTTGGATGAATTGCTCGCTTCGATATACTACTTGCACTTTGTCGGCTTTGCCTTTCAATCCGCTGGGTGCGACCGTTCTCGATGTTGCTTCTGAAGGGGTATTGGAATGATAACCTAAATGGCGGTACTCCTTGGGTTGGGACTCTGTCTCGCTTTCGTCCTGGTTGGGGAGTTCGACTCTTACGACATCGAACGGTACGCCGACGCCCAGAACATCGCCGTTTTCGTTATAGCCGGCTTCGTCCAGCCCGGAACGTTTGAACCAATCCAGTTCCTTTTGGGCAAACCAAGGTACAAGCACCAATACCTCGGCGGCTCGCGTCATGCCGACATACAACAGCCGTGCGTTCTCTTGCAAGCAGTGCTTGCTCAATTTGGCGTATTCTTCTGAGGTGAACAACAACTGGGCAATGGGGGCAGGAACATTTTGTAGTGTGCCGAAAATCCATGGCAACAGCCGGATGCTCATCTGGGGGTGAAGGTTGTCGGCAGATGGCGGGGTGGGGTGGAAGTGGTGGATGCCATACATGTCTCGCGTCAGAATGTCCATGGGCTCCAACGTCTCGTCCATGAGAAGGAATACATATTTCCATTCCAAACCCTTGGCTCCGTGATAGGTCAACAATTGTACTCCTTTGCCGATGATGGGCAACTTTACTTCGCTTTCGTCGAGGAAGGAGGCAAAGCCCGAGGGGGTGGCTGGCTGTGCCAACTCACTGCTGCGCTCTTCGTATTGCTTGGCGGTTGCGATAAGTGCTTTGACATCGGACATGTATTCCTCTATGGGCAAGGGCCACCGTTCCATGATGTTCTTCACGTCAAGTTCCACGGCGAGGGTTTCCATCAATGCGCCAATTCCCTGATACATCACACGCGGACGTAGGGCATTCACCCTGCCAATCATCTCCGTTTCGCCAAGCCATGTGGCTCGCTCTTCTTTGGGGGTGTTGTTGTATTCCAACTTGGAGTCGATAATGGCTCCGATTCCCATGTTGTCTTGGGTAAGATAGGCTATCTCGGCCTTTGCCAAGTCGTCCTGGGGATTGACGGTGAGTGTCGTCAGTGCCATCATCAACTGACAGGCCTTGCTTTCCTTATTCAGCGTGGTCTCTCGGTCACAGGCAATTTTAAGGCCCATCAGTGCCGACTGCACATCGTCAAGGTCACGGCCATATCTACCAAGGACGGCAATGTCGGATGGGGCTACTCCTTCCTTTTCGATGACATCCTTAATGTACTGGGCCACGTATTCCACCTTCAGTTTGTTTGATCTGGTGCTTCTCTTTTCTTTTATGGCAAGGTAGCGCAAAGGATGTTGGGCTCGGTCTGATAGGGGTGTGTTGAATTTATCTGGGTGCAGTTGCATGGCAGAATTGAGGGACACCTGGTTTTCTGTGTCTTCGCCAAATATGGGACTGAAAATCTTTGTAAAAGTCTTGTTGCAGGCATTCACCAATGCGGGTACGCTTCTCCAACTCTCCGTGAGGGTTTCGGAATGGCAACCTTCGCTGCCTTGGCTTTTGGCAATGATGTCTGCCACGGCTTTGGTAAGTGCTGTGTCGCTGGCTCGGAATCCGTATATGGCTTGCTTGGTGTCTCCCACCCAATAACTTTTCTTCACGACATCGGCCAAAGCCATGAAAATCTTCACCTGAATCGGTGAACAGTCTTGAAATTCATCTACAAACAAATGGGTGTAGGTGTGGCCAATCTCTTTTGCCACTTCCTTGTCTTGGAGAAGCATGTGCATGTAATGCTCTATGTCACAAAAATCGACAATTCGTTTGTTGAGTTTGTATTGCGTGTACTGCTTATTCCATTCTTTTGCCAATCGGAAGATGGTGCGGATATATTTCTCTTGCAGGTCATACACTTCCTGACTGCGCCACAAATCGGCTGCCTTTTGCTTGGCTTCTTCTAAAAAGGGAATGGGGACGGCGTTCTTGGGAAGGGCTGGCGCGCCTCCCAAGATTTTCGAAAACTCTGCGTACCACTCGATGTCTTCCAAGTAGCGGCTGTGTTTTTGGAGGGTATCGATGTCGGTGAGTGTCTTGCTTTTCTTGCCTGACTCCCTACATCCTTCCACCTCGGTATAGAGTGCTTCCAACACGGCAATGCGCTGACCGGTGTCAAGATGGATGGTGATGCCGTTGCAAAGCCTTTTCAAGACACGGAGTGATTCTTCTATGCTGCTGGAATAGTCGGTAATGTCAAAACTGATGCTCTTTTCCACGATGTCCTTCAAGTGTCCTTTCCAATAATTGTCATCGGGCTTTTTGTCGCTGCCTATGATATTGAAGGCCTTGCGGAACTGGGCGAAAAAATGCAGGTCGTCGTCTGTGGGGATGTTGGCGATGCTCTGGTTGATGTACGTCGCCTTGGCGCTGTCGTCCATCACGCCTTGTTTGGGCGAAAGGCCGATGGTGTACCAATATTTCTGTATCAAGGTGGAGGCCACACTGTGTATGGTGCCCATTAGGGCATGGTCCAATCGTGAGGCTTCGTCATATTTGCCTATCTTGTAAAGTTCCGCTTTTGCTTTTTCCTTGAACTCATTGGCTGCCTTAACTGTAAAGGTGGTTAGGATGACTTGTTCTGGCTCCACGTGGTCGTGGTCGCTCTTGTCTTTGGCGACCAGTTCAGCCAACTTGGTGGTGAGCGTATAGGTCTTGCCGCTGCCGGCTCCTGCACTGATATATGTTACGTTTTTCATATTGTCTTAATCTTTGAGGTGTTTGTATTTGCTGAATGCATATTGTTCCTTTATCTCATCATTTCCGTATTGTGGTTTCAGTGGGAAAAGGTGGTATGATTCCGTGTCGTTGTAATAGTTGAGATTTTCCAAAGAGGCACCTTCACCCATCTCGATATTGCCTGTCATAATTTCGTGGCGGCGATAACGGTAGGAGGCCACTATTTTACTGATGAGGTCTCCTTCACATCCTGCATCCACGTTTATCAGGCTGGCCCAGTAACTTTTGAAAGGCTCTACGCTGTATAGGCGACCGCGTGGCATGAGGAAGTAGGCCGTTGGCAAGGTCTTTTCGTCTGTCAATTCTCTCAGCAATTCTGAGTAGATGGCCAACTGCGACGAACGGTTGCTCTGCAACAGTCCTTGATAATAGTTTTTTGAACTTGTCCATTTGAAATCGAAGATGATGTGCTGTCCATTCTCACGGGCAAGCACCATGTCTGCGAATCCGTGCATGGTAGGGGTCTCCTCGTTGGGCACGCCGAAGGTGTTGCCGTCAAGTTGTTTCTCGCATGCCACTACATGCAAGTCGTTTTTCTCTATGATGTCGATCAGGTGGTCGATGCATTCTCTTAACTGCTCGAATAGTTGACGGCGCTCGATGGCGTTTTCCTGAAGCAGTAGGATGGCTCCTTTCGTTTCCGTCACATGGTCAAATACTGACTTGTAGTTGGCTGCTACCCGCTGTTTGATGGCGGCAGCGCGTCCGCTCTGAAGGTCGCCTGGGATGTAGAAAAGGTGTTGTATGACCCCATGCGCCACATTGCCTTTTGTTAGGGCTATGTTGCTTAGGTCACTTTGTCCGTTGTCGCTGATGTAGGCAATGTCCTCCAAAGTATAGTCTATGGGGTTTTGTATCAGTTTCTCTATCGAAGTCGGACTCTCGTGTTGCTTCCATTTTATCAAGTCTGTCCTCCTTATTTCCGTATATAAGCCGTCGTTGCCGCTTTGGGCGTTATTGGTCAGGGCCGACGTGGGGATATAGTTGTCGTCGCTGATTTTGGGGGTAATGGTCAGTTTTTCGTGGTTCTTCACTTGTTGTTCTATGCGAACCATAATTGGATGTTTGTTCACGATGGTTCCACCCACACGCTCGATGGTGACCAACACCAATTGCTT
>CAMKSZ010000157.1 GCA_946415525.1 uncultured Prevotellaceae bacterium
GGAAGATGGCGCCGTTGCCTCCGTAGATGATGAGTTCGTGGGGATGCTGTGCCACTCGGGGGTCGAGATTGTTCTGTATCATGAGCATGATGGCTGCCGCCTGTTCCGACCGGTGAGGGTATTCTCCGAGGGGGCGTGCGTGGATGTCGTAGTCGGGGCGGTAGCGATACATGTAGATACGGCCGTAGTCGTGCAATTCTTGGGCAAATTCTGGAGCCAGTTGGGCATGCAGGTGCTCGGGGAAGTAGCGCAGGGCATTGCGCAGTGCAAGTCGTTTCTCTTCGGTGGTGAGGATGTCCTTGCGCTTGGGCGCATGGTTGATTTCCGAATCGTATGCTTTGGCCTGAGGCAGGAAGTCGGGGATGCCGGCCCTTATTTCTTCTTGAAAAGTCATGGCGTTAGGTGTTTTTGCGTGATTGTTAGGGTAGGGGTCAAAGGTTTTTCGTCACGATGGCCAGAATGTCTTGTTCGGCGGCATTGGCCTCGCCGATGAGTCGGTCGGCCTCGTCGATAAGGGCTTGTGCTTGTGAGCGGTCTTTCAGCGATGAGGCGTTGATTTTCACGTTGAGTCCGGCACCTACGACGGCGGCACGTGCGGCTAAGGCACCCACTCCGGCGTCGGTGATGCTGTTGGGGTTGCCTGTCGTTGCCATGCGCCGGCAGAGGGGGAACACCCGCATCGACGCCTTCATCGTGCGCAAGGGCACCTCTGCAGCATATAGGGTGGCCGTCTGGATGGCCTCGGTGCGGACGGCCTTTTCCTCGTCGGTGCCTTTGGGCAAACCGAAGGCGGCCATGATGCGGTTGAAGGCTATCGTGTCTTCATCGACGAGGCGCAGCAGTTCGGCCATCACTTCTTGTCCTTCGTCGGCGGCGGTGCTGAATTCCTTCCAACGCTCGTCCCATCCTGCCTTGTGACTCGACAGATTGGCCACCATTGTGCCCAAGGCGGCCCCCAAAGCGCCCATGTAGGCGGCGACGGTGCCTCCTCCCGGTGCGGGAGATTCGCGTGAGGTCTCTTCGGCGAAGGCCTTCACGGTGAGGTCGGCCAACAACGGGTGCCGTTCGGCATCCTCCAGCAGGTATTCGATGACTTTCTCCCGGGGGTTGAAGGGACGGAGGTCGGAAAGTCCCATCGAATGGATGGCCACTTGTATGATGTCCTCTTCGGGGATGCCGGTGGAGCGTTGCTGCTTCTCCAAGAAATAGCGGCCCGCCTCGATGAGCGTCCGCTTGGGCACGAGACCTACAATCTCGGTGCCTGTGACGCGTAGGCCACGGTTTTGGGCGCAGCGGCACACTTCGTCGAAGGCTTTGTGCAGGGGGGTGACGTTGATGTCGGTGATGTTCATCGACACTTGTGCGATGCCGTATTCGTCGATATACCATCCGATGGCTTTCGTTTTCTTCAGCGTGCCGGGCAGCATGATGGTCTTTCCCTCGGCATCTTTCATCGGCTTGCCGGTGATGGGGTGCCCCTCGCGCTTCGGACGCCCTTTTTCACGAACGTCGAAGGCGATGGCGTTGGCGCGGCGGGTGGAGGTGGTGTTGAGGTTGAAATTGACGGCGATGAGGAAGTCGCGCGCGCCTACCACGGTGCACCCTGTGCGGGCGATGCCTTCGTCCATGGGACGGCTGCCGAAGTCGGGCTCTTGGCCAGGCGTGGAGAGTTTCTTGGGGATGCCTTCGTATTCACCGGAACGGCAGACGGCGAGGTTGCGGCGCTCCTCGGCATAGGCGGCTGCTTCGTAGCAGTAGCACGGGATGAGCAGTTCGTCGGCGATGCGCTGTGCCAGTTGACGGGCGAGTTGCGCACATTCCTCCAAGGTGATGCCGCTTACGGGGATGAGGGGCAGCACGTCGGTGGCGCCGATGCGGGGATGGGCACCATGGTGCTGGCGCATGTCTATCAGTTGTCCGGCGCGTTTCACTGCCTTGAAGGCGGCTTCCACCACTGGGGCGGGTTCACCCACAAAGGTGATGACGGTGCGGTTGGTGGCTTCTCCGGGGTCGATATTGAGGAGGCGTACTCCCTTGGTGTTTTCTATTTCAGCGGCTATCTGCTTGATGATTTCCGGGTTGCGCCCTTCGCTGAAGTTGGGCACACACTCCACGATTTGTTTTTTCATGTCTGACGATTTAAAGTTTTGGCGGTTCCATGACCGCTATGTGCATGCAAATATATTCAATCTGCATAAAAATTGCAAATTTTTTAGGTGCTAATTGCGTCCTTATCCTTTTTCTCCTGCCGCTTTTGGTCGTAAAATTCGGCGGTGGCGGTGAAAAAGGCGTCGCCGCTGGAGTTGAGGGCGGTTTCCACGGAGTCTTGCACGACACCGATGATGAAGCCGATGGCGACAGCCTGCATGGCGATGTCGTTTTCGATGCCGAAGAAAGAGCAGGCCATCGGCACCAACAGCAGCGAACCGCCTGCCACACCCGAGGCACCGCATGCTCCGATGGTGGAGATGATGCCCAGGAACAATGCCGAGGCAAAACTCACCTCCACGCCAACGGTGTGGGCAACGGCGAGCGAGAGTACGGTGATGGTGACTGCGGCGCCGTCCATGTTGATGGTGGCGCCGAGCGGGATGCTGACGGAGTAGAATTCCTCATTGAGTCCCATCTTCTTGCAGAGGTTCATGTTGATGGGGATGTTGGCAGCCGAGGAGCGGGTGAAGAACGCATTGAGTCCGCTTTCTTTCAGACAGGTGAACAGCAGCGGATAGGGATTTCTCCGCAAAAGGAGGAAAGCGACGAGTGGATTGGCCACCAAGGCATTGAATAGCATGCAACCTACCAACAACAAGACCAAATGGCCATAAGTGGTGAACACTTCCAGTCCGCTTTCTGAAACGGAAGAGAAGACCAGACCTAAGATGCCGAAGGGCGCAAACTGTATTATCCATTTCACGGTGAGAGAGAACACGTCGGCGAAGTCGTGCACGACACCGATGGTGGTGGCGCTGCCTTTCTGTTTCAATGCCAGTCCGATGAGGATGGACCAGAACAGGATGCCGATGTAGTTGGCATTGGAGAGCGACATCAGCGGATTGGTCACCATGTTCGTCAATAAGTTGGTGAATACGTCGGTCAGTGCACCTGGTGCCTGTTGGGGAACCACGTCCCGCAGTTCCAATGTGACGGGGAAGAGGAAACTGCCAATGACGGCGATTACGGCGGCGATGAAGGTGGTGAGCAGATAAAGCAACACCAATATTCGGAACCGAGGTCCAAGACCGCCTCCGGCCTTGGCCACCGATGAGGCTACGAGAACGGCCACCAACACGGGGGCGATGGCTTTGAGGGCGCTGACGAATACGTGCCCGAGGATGGAAATGCCTTGCCATTCTGGTACGGTCAGCCCGAGGAAGGCACCGACAACCAGTCCGCCCAATATTCTGAGCATCAGGTTCGTTTCAGTCCATTTCTTTAGAATAGATGATATTTTCAACATGATTTTGCGAGATGAGGTTATCTATACAGGCTGCGCATGAGTTTGCCGTCGTTTAAAATTTTTGTTATTGGCTGCAAATATAGTTTTTTTCCCATGATTACTTGTTTAGATTGCTTATTTAGTGCAAAAATAGACATTTTTCTTTATTCTCAAAATAATTCCTTTCTTTATTTTAGCAATGGGACGAATACCTTGTCTTTCCTGCATTACATTTTTTCCATATTCCTGTGACTCCTGCTTCGGTGAGTCTTCGAAGCATCATTTTTAGCGTGCTCTCGACAAGTGTTGCTCTTGGGGCTGATACCGCTGTTTTCTTGAATAATAATGTGGTTTTTAAGGGCATAATTCCATTAAAAAAGGTGCATTTTGGTATGGAAAAGACGTTTTCTCCATCAAAAATGCTTTTTCTTGATAATTATTTTCTAATTTTACAGCCCGAAACGAGAAAGTATTACAAATATCATTTTATGAAGAATATTTTTTCACTCATCAGCATGCTGTTATGCGTGTTGAGTGTTTGTGCCAATGATTACACCGATAAACTCACGGTGACCGTCAATGGCGTGAGTATGGAGCAGCAAGCCACCATCACCATTACACAAGGCGAAGACGGGAAATACACCTTTTCGCTCAAGAATTTCTGCCTGGAATCTGCGGAAGATGACGGCACTGTGACGCGTTTGGGTGTCGGCAACATTGTCTTGGCCGACAGGGAAGGCACCACCGTCGATGGCGTCACCACCATCACCTACAACGACGGACTTGTCATCACTGAAGGCGACGACCCCAACATAGAAATGTGGATGGGGCCTGCCATCTCGGCTGTCGCTCCCGTTCCTGTGGAAATGGTGGCACGCTTCAACGAGACGCAACTCTATTGCGAGATTCACATCAACTTGGAAATTCTCGATCAAGTCATCGATGTGGTGTTCGGCAACGAGCCCACTGCCAGCACCAATGGCACGGAGTACACCGATAAACTAACTGTGACTGTCAATGGCGTGAGTATGGAGCAGCAAGCCACCATCACCATTGCACAAGGCGAAGACGGGAAATACACCTTTTCGCTCAAGAATTTCTGCCTGGAATCTGCGGAAGATGACGGCACTGTGACGCGTTTGGGTGTCGGCAACATTGTCTTGGCCGACAGGGAAGGCACCACCGTCGATGGCGTCACCACCATCACCTACAACGACGGACTTGTCATCACTGAAGGCGACGACCCCAACATAGAAATGTGGATGGGGCCTGCCATCTCGGCTGTCGCTCCCGTTCCTGTGGAAATGGTGGCACGCTTCAACGAGACGCAACTCTATTGCGAGATTCACATCAACTTGGAAATTCTCGAACAAGTCATCGACGTGGTGTTCGGCAACGAACCTACTACAGGCATCAACGGATTGTCTGCCACCGGAACAAAGAATATGAAACGTCTCGATGGCACTGCCTACGACATGCAGGGTCGCAAGGTTGGCTCACTCCGTCGCCACTCTCTCTACATTGTAGATGGCAAGAAAATATGGATAAAATAGTGTTTCAACAAGTTTATTTATAATGAAAAAGTTTTTACAGATAACCTTGGCTTCCACGCTGTGTCTCTCGCCTATGGCGATGCTTGCACAGACCATTGATTTTACGCAATATGGAAGTACGCAAGTAATCAATTCCGACTTCGAGGACTGGAACGGACCAGAATACAAAAACGTGCCTGTTGGTTGGCACAGTTTTGAGTCGGTGGGAGGAGAAGATGAATTGATCGTCAATTTAGCCAATTCGGACAAACACACCAGTAAGGAAACCCAAGGCTTGCATGAAGGCACCATAGGTAAGTCTTGCCTGAAACTTGTGCCCCGCCGCATTATTTTTGCTATGGCCAATGGCACGATTTCCACCGGTCAGATGATTGCCGGTGCCTATGTAGCCGACGACCCCAAGAACCATGCACAAATGGATATTTCGGTGACGGAAACGAGTAACGGCACCCCCTTTTATGCCAAATTGACAAAGCGGCCTGTCGCATTGTCTGTGTGGGTGAAGTTCACCCAAGGCACTGTGCAGAAGGAACATCCTTATGCCACCGTAAGTGCCGCCATCACCAACGGCAAATATTATCAAGAGCCAACCGCCGACAAAGACAGTTCGGTGGTGATTGGTTATGCGCAAAACAATAAAATCGCATCCAACGGTGGCAAGTGGCAGCATTTGTATGTGCCTTTCCGCTACGACTCGCCTAATTTCAACAAGACCGACTCGCCCAAGGCCATCATGGTGACATTTTCTACCAACGCAGACCCTGGACAAGGTTCCGTGGGCGATGTGTTGCTCATTGATGACTTCGAACTCATCTATGAGCAGACGGTTACCATCCCAGAAAGAGGCTACGCCATGTTCACCAACATTGCCATGGACAACCACAAGGCGGTGATTCCCAAGGGACTGACTGCCTACACGTTGGAAAACAACGGGTCTGGACTGCCCATCGTCAAGGACACTTATGTGGCTGGGCAAGTGTTGCCTTACAACGGTGCTGTGCTATTGAAGGGAAAGCCTGGGGTATATGAATTCAAAACCACTCTTTACGAGAAGGAAGAGAATGTAGTGGCGGAGGGCGACATTTGCATCGTCAAGGCTGCCGAACTGAATGATCCCAAGAGTGACTACAAATATTATTACTTAACGGGAGAGAACAACACCTTGGGCTTCTACGAGGCTTCGTATGGCTTGAAAATCCAAGCGAATGAGGCTCTTTTGCGCGTGAAGGCCACGATGGCGGCTGCCAACTACCCGTATGTGCTCGTTCAACCCAAGATGAAGGGCGACATCAACGAAGACGGCAACTTGAGCGTGGCCGATGTCATGAGTATCGTCAACCGTCTGTTGGGCAAAATAGAGAAAGGTAATTTAATGCTTGTTGACGCAGATGTCAACGACGACAATGACACCACCATCGCCGATGCGATGAGTTTGGTGAGCAAAATACTGCAATAACATAATCATTTTGACAATGGGAATAGTCATAGGAATCGACGTGGGTATCAGCACCACGAAAATCGTGGGTGTGAGAGACATGCAGGTGGTCTCGCCCATGCGTATCACTGCTGCCGACCCCATCACCTCGCTCTATGGGGCTTTCGGAAAGTATCTCTATGAGAACCACATCGAATTAGGAGATGTGGAACAGGTGGTGCTCACCGGCGTGGGAAGTGCCTATATCGAGAAACCTGTCTATGGACTGCCCACCAGCAAGGCCGACGAGTTTGTCGCCGACGGACTGGGTGCCCGCTTCGAGTCGGGACTCGACCGCATCATCGTGGTGAGCATGGGCACTGGCACCTCGCTCGTCAGATGCGACGGCGATGACATCCGCCACATCGGAGGCATTAGCATCGGCGGTGGTACGCTTGCTGGACTGTCGCGCATCATGCTCCAAACCTCCGACATCAAACAGGTGTCGGAATTGGCAAAGCATGGCAACATCGCCAACGTCAGCCTTATGATTGGCGACATCAGCGCCCATCCCCTGCCTGGACTGCCGATGAATGTCACGGCGTCACTCTTTGGCAATGCCAAGACCGATGCCGCCAAGGAGGACATCGCCGTGGGACTCATCCACACCGTGCTGCAGACCATCGGCAGTGCTGCTGTGCTCGCCGCGCTCAATTCCGACATTAACGAGTTTGTCATGATTGGCAACCTCACGCTGTTGCCACAATGTCATGAGGTGTTCCCCATGATGGAGCAACTCTATGGCGTGCATTTCCGTATTCCGAAATACTCACAGTTCTGTACGGCCATTGGCGCCGCACTCGACTATGTCTATAAAGAAGGCAAACCATTATCTACCAATATCTAATATCATCACATTATGGGAAGTTTTTTTGAGGAAATTCTGAAAGGCGGAATGGGCGACGTGCTCGGCTCTGTGCTGGGCGGTGGCTCATCGTCGAAAGGGAAAAAGTCGGGTGGTGGACTCGATGACATCATCAAGGACTTGCAGAAGAAGATGGGTGGCGACACGTCGTCCAACTCTTCGACTACTACCACGTCCTCCTCGTCGTCCAGGTCGTCGAAAGGCGGATTGAGCGACGTGGCAGAGGAATTGCGTCGCCAAATGGGCGGCTCTCGCTCTACCAAAAAGAACTCTTCGGAAACCACGGCTACACAGTCGGAGGGCAGTACGATGAGCGACATTGTCAGGGAAATGAAGAAAAAAGCGGGCTTCGACGTGGACGAGCCTGAACAGACGACTGCCAGCACCTCGCAGGAAGAGGAAGTGAGTATTCCCACTGGAGGCGGCTTGGGCGACATCTTTGGCAAGTTGGGTATCGACTTGGGCAATCTCGGCGGACTGGCCGAGAGTGTGTTGAAAACAATCGGACTGGCTGGAAAATCTATTTGATTATGGAGAAAATCGTTGCTACTATCAAGTTGATGGCGAAGGCAGGACTGTTTTTCGCCGATTGCGATGGGAATTTCAGTTCACGAGAGAGCGACTTCATCAATGCTTTCCTCAATGGCATCTTGGAGGTGGGTGACATCGACGACCAACTGAAACTCGAGGTCAAGGATACGCTCAACCATTCCTATGCTTTGGAGGAAATCGTAGAGGAGACGTCGGAACTCGTGGATGGCTTCAACGAGGATGAGCGCAAGGCCATCCTTTTCACCATCAGTCAATTCATCCAGAAAGTAATCAATGCCGACGGGCGTGTAGAAAGCCTTGAGCGTGAGTACTATGAACAATGGAAAAAGACTTTCGGCTTGTAAAATCACATGACCGAGCAAGAATGA
>CAMKSZ010000158.1 GCA_946415525.1 uncultured Prevotellaceae bacterium
AGAAAACAAGCACGATGGCAAGCACCACCCATCCGATGGTGTGGAAGAGGCGATTGTAGGGGATGTCGGGTTGTCGGCGAAACCACCTCCAATAAACAGGAAGAGCCACGACAGTGGTCAGCAGGGCGGCGATATGCCCCAAGGTGCCGCCCGAAAAAACGGCATCAAGCAACTGTGCCGCCTTGAACACCGCCGAGCCATACAAGGGATAGACACAATTGTAGAGAGCATATCGCGTGCGCTTGTTCTGCCTCGACTTGTCGAAGCAAAACACAATCAATACGACGATTGAAAGAAAAAACAGGAATTCCCTGACCAATGGCTGCTCTATGAATCTCATCTACTCGTAGTTTTCTGTCATACAAAGCGCCACACTCCCCAAGAAAGAGAAGTGTGGCGAAAAAAATCTCTAAGGGGCAGGTCGGAGGCCGACTGCCTGCCGCCTACTTGGCATAAGCCACGGAACGAGTCTCGCGGATGACGGTGATTTTCACCTGTCCCGGATAGGTCATCTCGTTCTGGATCTTGTTGGCAATCTCTCCGGAGAGCGCCTCGGTCTCCTTGTCGTCCATCTTGTCGGCACCGACAATGACACGGAGTTCACGACCCGCCTGTATGGCGTAGGTCTTGGTGACGCCCGGATAACTCATGGCAATGGCCTCCAAATCATTGAGACGCTTGATATAAGCCTCGACAATCTCCCTGCGGGCACCAGGACGGGCACCAGAGATAGCGTCGCAAATCTGCACGATAGGAGCAAGGAGCGTGTTCATCTCCAACTCGTCGTGGTGGGCACCAATGGCATTGCAGATATCAGGTTTCTCCTTATATTTCTCGGCGATTTTTGCACCATAGAGAGCATGGGGCAGGTCGCTCTCCTCATCGGGCACCTTGCCGATGTCGTGGAGCAAGCCCGCACGCTTCGCCTTCTTGGGATTCAAGCCCAGTTCAGAAGCCATGACGGCACAGAGGTTGGCCGTCTCACGGGCATGCTGGAGCAAGTTTTGTCCGTAGGAAGAACGGTATTTCATCTTGCCGATGATACGGATCAGTTCGGGATGGAGTCCATGGATGCCCAAGTCGATGGTCGTGCGCTTGCCCGTCTCTATCACCTCATTGTCAAGTTGCTTTTTCACCTTTGCCACCACCTCTTCGATACGGGCGGGGTGGATTCTGCCATCTGCCACCAGTTGATGGAGAGCCAGGCGGCACACCTCACGGCGAATGGGGTCGAAAGCAGAGATGACGATGGCCTCAGGCGTGTCATCGACGACGATTTCCACGCCGGTGGCAGCCTCCAAAGCCCTGATATTGCGCCCCTCGCGACCGATGATGCGCCCTTTCACTTCGTCGTTGTCGATATGGAACACGCTGACGGAATTCTCGATAGCCGTTTCCGTTGCCACACGTTGGATGGTCTGAATGACGATTTTCTTGGCCTGTGCATTGGCGTTCAACTTCGCCTCATCCATGATTTCATTGATGTAACTGGCGGCATCCGTGCGAGCCTCGTCCTTCAGGCTCTCCACCAAGCGGCGCTTGGCTTCCTCAGCACTCAAACCAGAGAGTTCCTCCAGTTTCTCACGCTCCTGGGTTTGCATTTTCTCCAGTTCCTCCTGCTTGACAGACAGCAGTTTCTTCTCGTTGTCAATGCGTTTTTGAGCCTGATCGACTTCCTGACGGCGGCGCCCCAATTCCTCCTGCTTTTGGTTGAGCGAAGCCTCACGCTGCTTGAGGCGGCTCTCGCTCTGCTGGAGTTTTTGGTTGCGCACCTGCACCTCCTTTTCAAGTTCGGCCTTCTTGTTGATGAATTTCTCCTTCACCTCGAGCAGTTTTTTCTCCTTGATGACCTCAGACTCCTTCTCAGCAGCCTCGATGGTCTCGTTGTATTTCCCCTTGATCACATGGAGGAAGAGCACGTAGCCCATCAATCCACCCACAACGAGGCAGACTATCGCAATAATGATCGTTACTGTAATACTCATTATAATATATATTTAGTTATTAGTGATATTCTTACCCATGCATCCGTCGGCTGTCGCCAAAGCACTGTCCATCCCAAACTTACAGTCTGGCATCTCCAAGTGCGTCCTCAATCTCTGTGGTGAGTCGGGTAAGAACATCCATAAAGGGGGCTGTGTCATTGCGCTGTGCCTCGCGCTCATACTTCAATGCAATATCGATGAGTGCCATGTATAGAATCTCTATGGCACCCTTCTTGCCTTGGGCACGTGAAGTATAAAGGGTTACAGTGCTTTTAATAAGCGATGCAGCCCTACGATACGTTTCCTCCTCCTCGGGGAAGATTCTCATGGGAATCACCGTATCGCCAACATTCAGCCTTATATGTAGTTTTTCTGTTCTTTCCTCCGACATTGCTCACGTCATTTCTCGCTCAGCAGCGTGATGCACTTGTTGACACTGCGAATCAGGTGAGACAGCAGCGCTTTGGCCGACTCCATGTCTCCCTCGCTGATTTCCAGCATCTTGGCCGTCATCAGACTATTGTAATTAGACTGCACCGAACTCAGTTTTGCCTCCAAATCTTCGATGGCTTGCTCGCGCTTGGCCAATTCCTCTTGCAACGCAGCGTTTTGCTTCTTTAACTGCTCATACTGCAACAGCAACTGCCGTACCCTTGTGGTGAAAAGCGCGACTTTTTTGTCCTCTGCGGTCATAACTTACATTTTGCCCACAAAATTACACCAATAAATCAGAATAACCAAAAAAAATAGTTTTATTTTTGATGATTTTGGTCTTAACGGTGCGGGTGGGGGCTATTTTGCAGCATCCTCTTGTGCCGGTTTTGGCTCCTTCTTGGCCAGCATGACGACTTGATACACGAAGTCTGTCGCCCATTTCTGGCTGAAGCCCAACCGCGTATTGTATTGCCTGATACCTAAAACGGTCTTGACAACTCCCGGGTCGCTGAAGTCGTTCTTGTTGAATATGTCACTGACAGTCTTCTCTGTCATGGTGTAAAGCGCTTTCTTGAAGAACGAGGGAAGACGAAGTTTGAATTTCATCAAGTTGCCCATCAGCATCATCAGGTCTTGCGTGAAACCTTGGAACTGGAACATGAAAGGCTGCAAATCCTGTATCTTCTTGCAATTCTTCTTGACCGTTGCATCGATTTCCTTAAAGAACAAGTCGTCGGTATTGTAAATCTCTTTCATCAACTTCTTGCACTTGCTCTTCTCGCCAGGCCCAAGTTTGTTGTTGACAGTAGGCACTTTCAGCGTGGTCTTGAAAGTGCGCAAGTCGGGCAGCATGCCGAGATTGGTAATGCCCAGTCGCTCTGCGATGGTGGCTTGTAGGTAAACCCTGACGAGCGTCATGTAGTCTTCCATGCCGCCCACCTTGGTGCCCTCGTCCTTCTTCTTACCGAAAAGGTTGGAAAAAAAACTCATATTTAATCATTAATTTTTTGTAATCGGATGCAAAGGTACGATAAAAAAAATAGAAAAAGCAATAAAAAAAACAATATTTTCAAGCAATATGTTTCCTTATTAAAGTTTTATTTGTAACTTTGCGCCCAAAATGTCGGAAGGCAAAGAAATCCCCATAAATTCACATAGTTGAGAGAGAAAAGAGAAAAATCAATCAAATAAAAAATGGAAGAAAACAACAACGTAACGAATCAGGAGAACGTGCGTGACAATGAGGAATTGTCTTTCTTTAATTTCCGCTCGCTTCTCCAGACATTCATTCTGAACTGGCAATGGTTCGCCCTCTCGCTGATCATCTGCCTGGGAGTGACAGCCATTTATCTAAGGTACACGACTCCCCGGTACTCAGCCTCGGCAAAGATGCTCATCAAAGACGAAGACAACCCAAGGGGTAAGACATCGTTCATGAACGCCACCAACCTGGGTATCATCTCCAATACAGAAGGCATTGACAACGAGATGGAAATCATCACGTCACACGCCTTGGCCACCGACGTCGTCAGGGACCTGAAACTCTATGTCAGTTATGAGATGAAGGGACGTGTGAAAAACGTGCTCATCTACAAGCACCAGCCCATCACCGTGGACGTGGACGCCGCTCATCTTGACAATCTGAAGAGCCCCATCCGGCTCACCATCACCTACGAGAAGGGCACCTATAAAGTGTCGGGCAGTTATTTCGTCACCGACGACGAAGGCTACTCGAAGGGTCCGTTCAAAATCGAGAAGACCTTCAACACCCTTCCCCAGACCATCAAGACCCGTGCCGGCAACCTTTCTTTCACCACCAACGGCAACTACTCCCTTAGCGAGGGCAGCGTGCTCTTTGTGTCGATTGTGGCTCCCGACGTCGCTTCCAAGAAATTCAAGCGTTACTTCAACGTCACCCCGACCTCCAAGAACACGACCATCGTGAAGATGTCGATTATCGACGAAATCCCGAGAAGGGCCATCGACTACCTCGCCCAACTGGCAGTGTGCTACAACCGCCAAGCCAATGAGGACAAGAACGAGGTGGCCTACCGCACCGAGGAATTCATCAATGGCCGTCTGGAGAAGATCAACGCCGAGTTGGGCGAGACCGAAGGCCAACTCGAAGCCTACAAGAAGAGCCAGCACATGACGGAGTTGAGGATGAACGCCACCAACGCCATGGGCGGCGCCAACGAGTACGACCATAAGTTGGCAGAGGCCAACACACAGGTGGCCCTGCTCAACAGCATTTCCGACTACATGGACAACGCCGACAACAAATACCAGACGCTGCCCGCCAACGTAGGTCTGAGTGACCAAGCCTCGGCCAGCCTCATCAACAGGTACAACGACATCGTGCTTCAACGCAACAAGTTGCTGCGCACCGCCTCTGAGGAAAGCCCCTCTGTGCTTCCGCTCACCGCCCAACTCGACGACTTGAGCCAAAGCATCAAGAAAGCCATGTCGCAAAGCCGCAAGAACATGGAGATTCAGCGCAACGCCATCAGTTCGCAGTTCAACAAATACTCCAGCCAGGTGTCGGCAACTCCCGGACAGGAACGCATGTTGACGCAAATCGGCCGCCAGCAGGAAGTGAGGTCCGGCCTCTACCTCATGCTGCTCCAGAAACGTGAGGAGAACTCCATCTCCCTCGCCTCCACTGCCGACAAAGGCAAGATTATCGAGAAGCCCGAGCAGGGTGGCCAGGTGACCCCCGTTCCCTCTGTCGTCATCCCCATCGCCTTGGTAGTGGGTCTGCTCATCCCCGGCATCGTTCTCTTCCTCCTCAAGTTCTTCAGATACAAGATTGAAGGTCACGACGACGTTGCCCGCCTCACCACATTGCCCATCATCGCCGACGTGGCCGTTGCCAGCGAGACAGCCAAGACAAAAGCCGACATCGTGGTGCACGAGAACAAGAACAACCAGATGGAGGAAATCTTCCGCGCCATGCGTACCAATGTACAGTTCATGTTGCGCGAAGGCCAAAAAGTCATCATGTTCACCTCGACCACTTCCGGCGAGGGCAAGACATTCAACTGCGCCAACTTGGCAGTGAGTTTCGCCCTTCTTGGCAAGAAAGTGGTGCTCGTGGGTCTTGACATCCGTAAGCCCCGTCTGGCCGAACTCTTTGAGATAGACGACCACAAGCACGGCATCACCCCGCTTTTGGCACAAGAGAACCCCACAGAGGCCGACGTGAACGCACAGATCATACCGTCAGGCGTCAACGGCAACCTTGACTTGCTGCTCGCCGGTCCTGTGCCTCCCAACCCCTCGGAACTTATCTCACGCCAGTCGCTTGAAACGACCATCGAAGTCCTGAAGCAAAACTACGACTACATACTCATCGATACCGCCCCTGTGGGACTGGTGACCGATACACTGCAAGTGGGCCGCGTCGTGGATGCCACCATCTACATGTGCCGCGCCGACTACACGCCGAAGTCAAGTTTCGATCTGGTGAACTCCCTCTCACAAGAGAAGAAACTCCCGAACATGGCCATTGTCATCAACGGCATCGACATGTCGAAGAAGAAGTACGGCTACTACTATGGCTACGGCAAGTATGGCAAGTACAGCCGCTACACCAGTTACGGTCGTTACGGCAACTATGGAAGTTACGGAGGCTACGGAAGCACTTACGGCACCTACGGCAACTACAGCAAGAGCCACTACGGCAACAAGAACGACACTTCCATCAAACTGTAGAATAGATGACAATAGCAGTGGATTTCGACGGAACCATCGTCGAGCACAGATACCCGGAAATCGGCCCGGAAATTCCTTTTGCCACCGACACGCTGAAAATGCTCATCAAAGAGCGGCATAAGGTGATTTTGTGGACAGTGCGCGAGGGGAAACTCCTCGAGGATGCCGTGGAATGGTGCCGGCAAAGAGGCGTGGAATTCTATGCTGTCAACAAAGACTATCCTGAAGAGACCAAGGAGTACAACAATCACTTCTCCCGGAAAATCAAGGCAGAGGTCTGGATTGACGACCGAAACGTAGGAGGTCTCCCCGACTGGGGCACCATGTACAACATGATTAAGGAGCACAAGTCATTCGAAGACATGATCTCGGAGGCAAGGAAGACCCGCTTGGCCGACCATGCCGCTCCCAAACAAAAACACTGGTGGAATTTCTAAGACCAACTCTTATATAAAAGGTGCGCCCATGGAGGCGCACCTTTTTTGTTTCCTTAAAAAGTAATTATATTTTACAAATTAAATATTCCCATCCCCCTTGTGGATAATCCTTCAACCATAAAGATAACACCTTAAAACAGTGATAATTAACCATAAAATTCGATTTTCAAGGGAAAATAAAAAAAAATTCAAAGATAAATTTTCTTATCACGCCAAAAACTCGTATATTTGCATTCCATTAAAGAAAAGAAGTAAAAATACATAACATAAATCAACAATCAAAATGACTAAGGCAGATATAATCAACCAAATCTCTTCCGAAACTGGTCTCTCAAAAAAAGACGTGGCAGTAACCGTAGAAGCATTCATGAATGTCATCAAGGGAAGCCTTTTGCAAAAAGAAAACGTTTATCTGAGAGGCTTTGGAAGTTTCATCGTAAAGCATAGAGCAGAAAAGACCGCCCGCAACATTTCCAAGAACACGACCATCGTCATTGAAGCCCACGACTTCCCCAGTTTCAAACCCGCCAAGAGTTTTGTAGGCAAGATGAAAGGCGAGGATGTGAGCGACGACGAATAATCCTTGCCAACATCGTTTTTGCAACAACAAATATAAAATCCATTCAATTATTAAGTTATGCCAAACGGAAAGAAAAAGAAAGGCCACAAGATGGCTACTCACAAGCGCAAGAAGAGACTGAGAAAGAACAGGCACAAGAGCAAGTAGGACATAAGTTTCGAACACTCCATAGTCTGTTCGGCTGAATGGCGTGTCAAGGATTCCTCATGGAGTTTATTGGCATGCCCTTTTTGATGAAGTAAAGATTCTGAAGAATGACCAGCGAAGTAGTGATTGATGTCCGTGCGAAGGAAATATCGATAGCGCTGCTGGAAGACAAAAAACTGGTAGAGTATCAAAACGAGACCCGCTCGGCATCTTTTTCGGTAGGCAACATCTACATCGCGAAGGTAAAAAAACTGATGCCAGGCTTGAACGCCTGTTTCGTGGATGTTGGTTTTGAGCGCGACGCCTTTCTCCATTATCTTGACTTGGGAAATCAATTTAACTCTTATGCCAAATACCTCAAGCAGGTAGAAAGCGACAAGAAGAAACTTTATCCTATTACCAAAGCCAGCCGCCAGCCCGAACTTAAGAAAGACGGCAGCATCGCCACCACGCTCACAGTGGGCCAGGAAGTGCTGGTACAGATTGTAAAAGAACCCATATCGACCAAGGGTCCACGACTTACGGGTGAATTGAGTTTTGCAGGCCGATACCTGGTGCTCATGCCCTTCAATGATAAAGTTTCCGTATCTACGAAAATCAAGAGCGGCGAGGAACGCGCCCGCCTCAAGCAACTGATCCAGAGCATCAAGCCCAAGAATTTCGGTGTGATTGTTCGTACAGTGGCAGAGGGAAAGCGAGTTGCCGAACTCGACACGGAACTCAAGATTCTCCTACAGCGATGGGAAGACGCCATCGGCAAAGTGCAAAAGACCCAAAAGCGCCCACAGTTGGTGTTTGAGGAGACAGGAAGAGCAGTGGCATTGTTGCGCGACCTCTTCAACCCCTCCTACGAGAACATCTATGTCAACGACGAGAACGTGTGGCAGGAAGTGAAGCACTATGTCACTCTAATAGCCCCTGAAAAGGCGGGCATAGTGA
>CAMKSZ010000159.1 GCA_946415525.1 uncultured Prevotellaceae bacterium
ATCATGCGGTCGCTGTTGGCATGCACGCCGCAGTTCATGCCAGAGGCGTTGTTGCAGACGATGCCACCCACCATGGCGCTGCCGATGGAAGCGGGGTCGGGCGGGAACACCCTGCCGAAGGGCTTGAGGATTTCGTTGACACGTGCCCCCACGATGCCGGGCTGCATGCGGATGGTCTCCTGGCCGGGTCCGATTTCGTATTTCTCCCAGTGCTTGCCGGCAACGATGAGCACGGAGTCGCTAATGCTTTGTCCAGAGAGGGAAGTGCCGGCAGCCCTGAAGGTGAAGGGGAGGTGGTATTTGTTGCAGGCACGTATGATGCGCGACACCTGCTCCTCGCCGTCGCTCCTGACGACAACCTTCGGTATCTGCCTATAGAAACTGGCGTCGGTTCCCCAGCCGAGCGTGCGCAATTCGTCGGTGTATATGCGGTCTTCGGCAATGAATTTCTTAATTTCGGCGAGAAAACCGTCGTAGTTTCTCGCTTGTCTTGTTTGGGTGGATGCTGTCATAGTATTTTATGATTGGTGTGTTATATAAGTCTTTAAGAAGGTGTTTCACATCTTCAAAGAGCAAATGTAGAAAAAAAAAGCGACATGACCATCAAAACTTCGAAAAAAATGCAATATGTAGATAAAATAGATGATAAATGATAAAAATCGGCGGCGATGGGATGGTTTGTGGCGACAACGATAATGATAATTTCGTTTTTATTGGTTTGTTTTTCCAATCATTGTCAAAGTTGTAACTTTTTGGTGTAAAAAACAAACAGTTTGTTTTGTTCTCCATTCTACTTTTCGTATCTTTGCCAGCGTTACTAACTAAAATCAATCAAATTATTATGCGACGGTCACTTGTCTTCATTCTTCGCATGCTATTGCTCATCTGTTGGCCAACCATTGTTGCGCATGCACAGGAAAGCCATGTGTTGGGCTATTGCACCGACGACCTCACGGGAGCCGGCAAGTTCGGAATCAATGCCGAAGTGCGCTTGTCGGGTGCCATCTACTTGCCCAACAGCATCATGCAGCGCTACAAGGGCGGGCAAGTGACCCGCATCAGGGTGGCACTTTCGGAAGGCATTGAGAAACCCTCCGTGTGGATACGCACGTCGCTCACTGAGAACTCAAAGGTGACGCAGAGCGTCGGTCAAATGACAGAAGGTTGGAACGAGGTGACGCTCAATCGTCCGCTCGACATCGACGGCAGCGGCCTGTACGTCGGTTTCACCTATACACAGCCCGCCGGTGCCAAAGGCATCTATGTCCAGGGAGAGGGCAATGCCAACACCTCTCTGTTGGGCATCGACAATGTGTGGGATGACTTCCACTACCAAGGTGTCGGCATCCTCTGCATCCAGGCCGTCGCCGAGGCCGAACTCCCAGCGCATGACTTAGGCGTTATAGAGATGTCGGTCGATAGCGATTTCTATCGTTCCACCAGTCAGTTGAAAGCCACTGCCATCGTCGAGAACTTAGGTACCGCCGACAAGGAAGGCTACACCATCGACTGGGCCATCGACGGGAAGGGCATAGACAGCGATGAAACCGTTTATGGCCCCCTCGCCCCAGGCGAAACCCGCGAGGCAACCCACATCTTTAACTTAGACGGTCTCGACGAAGGGGAGCATTATGTGCAACTCACCCTTCATCCTGTCGGCACAGACCAGAAAGTCGATAACGACACGTTCCGCACCACGTTCTACACCTACGCGACCAGTTACGACAGGATGTTGCTCCTCGAGCATTTCACCTCGCTTCCCTGCGTCAATTGTCCGCCAGTGGACAATTTGTTGGAAGAGGTGGTCGATGCCCGCGACGACGTGGCATGGGTTGCCCATCACGTAGGCTACCGCAATGACGAGTTCACGTTGGCAGCCAGCGAACCCTACCTCAAGTTTGGCGTTACAGGCAATCCATATATTATGCTCGACCGTTGCGCCCTTTTCTCCGAAACACCCGCCTTTGTGGTCAGCACCACTTCTGCAGAAGTGCTCGGCACCTATTTCGACATGGTGGCACTGCGACCCGCTTTTGTTGCACTCACGGCCAGCCTCGTCGCGGAGGAAGGGCAGTTGACCGCCGCCGTGAATGGTGAGACAAGGTCTTTCTTCCAAAATCTCTATCCCCGCGCGACATTGAATGTCTTCCTCGTAGAGGACGACACCCCCTCCGAGGGCACACAAGCCGGCGACTCCAATAAACGCCGCCACGACAACGTGCTGCGGGCCGTGCTCACCAGACAGTCGGGCGACCTGCCCGGCTGGACCGACGACACCCATTTCAGCCAGACCTTCACCACCAATGCCGACGACAGTTGGGATGTGAACCGCTTGCGTGTCGTGGCTTTCGTCACCGCTGCCGCCGACCGTAGCACCAAATACCCGACAGGGGAAGTGCTCAACGCAACACAGGCAACAGCCTTGTCGCCCGAAGGTGTCGCCAACATTCCCGTCGAGACAACCCCGACGCCCCGGTGCTACACCATCGACGGACGTCTTGTCAAGGGGATGTCCACTCCAGGACTCTATATCGTCACCGACAGTCACGGTTCCCGAAAGGTCGTCGTCAGGTGAAAGTCTCATATCCATCCAACCTACCATCAACGAAACATCCAGCATTTATGACCAACTACATCCACCGAATTTCACTCGAAGCCGTCGCACTATTGTTCGCCATGCCCCTATTGGCGCAGACCCAGTTGCCCTATCGGCAGACTTTTGATGATGTGAGCGACTTTGAAACCTTCCTTGTCGCCGACGAAAACAACGACGAGGCCACTTGGTTCTACGATGACATCACCCAAGCAGCAAAGTGCGGACGAGACTATGATGCCGACGACTGGCTCATCACCCCTGTCTTCGAACTGCAAAAGGGCAAGACATACCAGTTGACCTTCAGGACCTATACCGAACTGGAAAGCACCGAGACCGTTGAAGTCTTCATGGGCATCGGGCGCCGAGTGTCGGCACTCACCACCAACATCATACCCGCCACTCCCGTCGCCGCCACCCGCCCCGTCACCCTCACCGCCATCTTTGTGCCCGACGAAACCGACGACTACCGCATCGGTTTCCATCATTGCACCAAGGGTGACCCTTACTTCAACTACCTCTACATTGACGACATCCTTCTCGAAGAAACCACCAGTCAGGCAGCACCGAGCCCCGTCACCCAACTCACCGTCACCCCAGGCGAGAAAGGGGCGCTCAGCGCCACCGTCAGTCTCCGCACCCCCGACCAGACCATTGACCAGCAGACACTCACCCAACTTAATAAGGTGGACCTTTACCGTGACAACCAACTCGTCCACACCTTCTCCGCACCAGCCCCAGCCACCACGCTCACCTTCAACGACAGCGAAGGACTGACCAGCGGGATGCACACCTACAAGGCCATCGCCGCCAACGCACAAGGCAGCAGTAGTCCGACGGAGACCAGTGCCTATATCGGCATCGACCTGCCCGGACCTGTGGAGAACCTCCATTTTGCCTACGACTACGACACCCACAAGGCCACCATCACCTGGGAGGCACCCACCAAAGGCAGTCATGGCGGTTATATCGACCCAAGCCAGTTGCGCTACAGCCTGCGCAAGTATCCGCTGACCTCCGAGAAAACCATCACCGACCAACCCATCACCGACACCCGCTATGAGGAGGAAGTTGACATCGAATGGCTCATCGAGGCCGCCGAAGAGCGATACCGTGAAGCCGAGGAACGCTACGGCATACCTGTGGCGCGCACCATCGTTGTCGATAGACAGGGACTGATGTACTATTATGTGAAAGCCATCTCCGACGTGGGCACCGGCGATGAGGCCACTTCCGAGATACGAGTCATTGGCGAACCCTATTCGCTCCCCTTTGCGGAGTCGTTCCCCGGCGGTGACGCCACCCACTTCTGGTACAAGCCCAACACCCCCTTCCGCAACCGTTGGTACTCGATGTCGGACTCGCGCTTCTCGCAGGACGACGACAACGGCTTCTTCGCCTACACCATCTCGTTCCCGGAAAGTGAGGACGGAGTCAGTCCCAGCCAGGACACAGCCGTGGCACAATCCGGTCGCCTCGACCTCTCGGGCGCCCAGGCACCCGTCATCTCGCTCTACTACTATTATCCTTACGCCATGCCCAATCCGCTCAACATCCAAGTGTCCGACGACGGGCTGAATTTCACCACCATCGCCAGTCTCGACACTTCCGACGAGACACGCGCCGGACAGTACAACCGCGCTGTCGTCCCCCTCACGGGCATCACCAACCCCAAGGGTTGCCATGTGGCCTTCGAATCGACACTGACCAACACGGCAGAGTTGATCTTTATCGACAATATCGCCATCTACGACCAAAAGGACTACGACCTCACTCCTGTCTTAGGCCACCTGCCTTCGCATCTGAGGAGCGGTGAGACGCGCAACGTCAAGGTATCGGTGAACAACATAGGCAAATACGCTGTTGCCGAAGGCGACTATACCGTTTCCATCGTCGTCGATGGAAAACGGTGCGGCAGTGTGCCCGGTCCCGCCGTGGCCGTAGGGAATAGCGTGGAAGTCGTCGTTCCGACAGAAGCACTGTCCAACATGAAAGATACCTGCCAGTTGTACGCCCTCATCGACTATGCCCAAGACCTCAACGCCGACAATAACCAAAGCGCGGCAGCGTCCATAAGGGTGAAAAAGCCTTCCTATCCCACACCGCAGCAGTTGCAACTGGCCGACGGCATCTTGCAGTGGAACGTTCCGCAGGCCCCCCGCGCCACCGACGAGCCCTTGTTGGAGAGTTTTGAGGACTATGCCGACTTCACCATCAGCGATCTCGGCGAGTGGGTGCTGATAGACAGGGACAAACACCTGACATACAGTTGGGGGGAAAACTACAACTGGCCCAACCGCACCAAGCCCCACGCCTTCATCTTGATGACTCCCGCAGAAGTGGAACTCGCCACCGGCGGCAAGGGACTTTCCGATTCCTGGCAAGCCCACAGTGGCGGCAAAATGCTGATGTCGTCGAGCGGGTTGGACGCCGACGACTGGTTGATATCGCCAGAACTCTCGGGTAGGGCGCAAACCATCACTTTCTATGCCAGGGCCACCAGCAACTATAGTGAGACCTTCGAAGTGTGCTACTCGACCACCGACGACGAGCCGGAAAGTTTCACGCCCACTGGACAGAGAGTCACCTTCAAGGGATCGACATGGAACCTTTATTCTTACCCGTTGCCAGAAGGCTCCCGCCACTTTGCCATCCACAAGGTGTCGGACGACGGCAACATGTTCTTCCTCGACGACATCACCTTCGTGCCAGAGACGCAGGCCCGTCAGGATATCTCGTTGCTGGGTTACAATGTCTATTGCAACGGCGAGCGTATCAACGAGGCATTGGTTACCGGCACCACCTTCACCGATATGGCAGAGCGGGGCACGGCCACCTATACCGTCACCGCCGTCTATGACAAGGGGGAGTCGGCAAGTTCAAACGAAGCCATGGTGGTCGATGGCGTTTCCGAACTTCCCACCAATCCCGCCATTGGTGGCAGCGACCGTGTCTATGACCTGTTTGGGCGCCCGTCCAACGCACAGCGAAAGGGCATCTATATCAAGAACGGAATGAAAGTCGTGGTGAAATGACACGATTTATTGCGGCGGAGGCGCGACAAACGTAGCGCCTCCGCCAATGTTTGGAACCCTTTTCAAAACCATGGAGGAGTTGTTATGGCGCAATACTTTTCACATTGAAATTTTTTTTGAAAAAAAGTTCCAAATTTGTATGAATGGATTGCTTTTTTTTATATCTTTGCACAAATTACTCTTAAATCACCTAATAATCATTTAAACCTTAATTTATTATGAAGACGAAGTTAACGTTACTGATGGTAGTCTTGCTGTCCGCATTGGCTTATGCCGAGACGACATGGCAAGCCGCCGAAGAGACACCGACAGCAGCGGGCACTACTTTGGTCGACAACGACGCCATCGTTGCCACGACCACGTATGCCACCACGCTGAAAGCCGATGCCCGCACCATCGCAGGAGAATCGTTTACCCACTTCATCCAAGTGCGTATCGACAAAGACCCTAACGCCGAGAATCCCGTCGGCGTGGAGAAAAGTGGAAGCACCTCCATCTTGGTTGAGGCCAAGAAGGATGCCAGCCTTACCATTTACTATCGCCGCCAGTCCACTGGTCAGACGGCCAATCCCGACAATCCCGACGAGAACATCTCCGGCGACTTCGCTGTCAACGACGGCAAGGACGTGAAGGTGTTCGACCAAGCCAACTTCTCCGTGCTTGACGGCCAAATGGAGATTGTGGAGACCACGGCCGACTACAAGTATGGCTATGCCACCAAGACCGTGCAACTTGCCGAGGGAGGCAAATATGTCATTGCCGCAAGGGGCACTACCCTGCAGTTCTATGGCTTCACCGTGGAGGCTGTCGAGTCCGGCACTGTCACCCCCGCCATCCCCACGCCCGTCATCTCACCCGCTGACGGCGCTTCAGTGCTGTATGGCAGCGAGGGCACCATCACCTACGACGATGCCACCTACCAACTTATTTACACCACCGATGGCAGCGACCCGAAGGACGGCGCTAACTTGAATGTGATTAGCGGTATCATGTCGCCTGAGACCTTCACCGTCGATACAGAAGGAACATTTGTCATCAAGGCCTATCTCGAAGACCTCAAGACCAATGAGCGCAGCGAGACCGTCACCTGCACCTATACCGTGGAGGGCGGTCCTGTCGTCATCAACGTGGGCGTGCCCACCTTCTCGCCCGAACCAGGCGAGGTGGAGGCCGGCACCAAGGTGATGGTATGCTTGGGTGAGAACGCACAGTCTGTCACGTTCACCACCAACGGAATGGATCCCGCCATCTATGGCGACACCTATCCCAGGAATTGGCCGGTCGTTATCAACGAGCCGACCACCATCAAGGCTTTCTGCCAGGATGCCGACGGCCACAAGAGTGAGACTGTGGAGGCTTCCTACACCATCAAGCCGGCAGAGGTGCTTCCCGAGAGCAACGTGGAGTTCGACCCCGAGAATGCCATGCCAATGACATTCGACAGTTGGAGCGTCTCCTTCCTCATCAAGAAGACCGACACGAGAGCCGGCGACAAGTTCACCTTCTTCACCCAGCCTGTTGAAGTCGAAGGTTGGCAATGGGGCCCACAGGTATTGCCGAAGAACAATGCCGACTGGAGCGACTTGGCTGATGCCCTCATCCCTGACGAATCAGGCAAAGCCGTGCTCACCCTGACAAAGGACATGGCCAACACGATCAACACCAACGGCGGCCTTCGCATCCAAGGCATGGGCGTCAAGGTGCTTGCAGTGCAGTTTGAGGCAGGACCTCCATTGGAACCCGAGCCAGAGGGTGATATCGAAGACCTCATCGATCGCTTTACCTATACATGGAATGGGGAAGAAAGCCTCACCCACAATCCTGACAAATCCATTACTTATAATGGCGTATCTTGGGGTGGTGCTGCCGCATGGATGGCTGACAATGACGTTCCTTCTGACTGGTCGGGCTATGAGAAACTCGTGTTTGAGTTCGCTGAGCCTACAACAGTCAACGTACAAGGCTTCGTCCAAACCACCACTGAAGATATCACTTATTGGGGCAACCCAGGTCTTACCAAACTCGAGTGCCCATTTGAAGGAAAGAACGTAAGCCAAGTGAAGCAAGTTGCTCTCCAACTTTCCGACCCTGCCACTGTCGTCATCACCAAAATCTATTTAGTGAAGAAGAGTGGCGTGGAGCCTGTTCCCGAATTCGCCCTTACCTTCGACCCGAAGGACGGCACCGAGGTGGAGGTTGACGACCAGATTACCTTGACCTTCGACGAAGAGACGTTCCTGCTCTACTACACCACCGACGGCAGCGACCCGAAGGCACCCGAGTCCGACGTCATCAGCGCTTGGGGCACCGGCGAGAAGGTCACCGTGAAGGGCGAGGGCAACTTCGTCATCAAGGCCTACCTTGAGAACCGCAAGACCAACGCCCAGAGCGAGGTGTTCACCGCCACCTATCCCATCAAGGCCGTTGCTCCGTTCGAATTGACCTTCGACCCGAAGGACGGCACCGAAGTGGAGGTTGACGACCAGATTACCTTGACCTTCGACGAAGAGACGTTCCTGCTCT
>CAMKSZ010000160.1 GCA_946415525.1 uncultured Prevotellaceae bacterium
CGCGGCGTTTATATCAAGAATGGGAAAAAGGTGGTGGTGAAATAGTTTACGAAAAGGAGACGCCACAATGTGACGTCTCTACAATCTCTTGACCAGCCTTGTGCAACAAAGTAGAGACGTCTCATTGAGGCGTCTCTTTGTTTGGCAACGGCCAACAAGCACTTAGCCCAGGGTAACACCCAGGGTATCGGATGAGGGCGACATTTGAAAAGATGAGCCAAGAATGCCTCGCCATGCAGTTCCCCTCACATTTACCAAGGGGAGAGGCTGTGGGGTGAGGCTATCGATTCCCTCAACGGCATTCGGCACGATAGACTACAGCGTGGAGTGAACATCGTGGATGGCAGAAAGGATGCAATGAAGTGAAAATCACATCAGGTATTGGTGGCCGAAAATGACAAATTGGCGCATCATCGCCCGCTTTTTGCTTCTTTAACGAGGAAAAAGGACAATAATTGAAAAAAATGTTTATATTTGCAGCATAATTCTAATTGAAACGCTTATGAGCACCCAGATGATGCATCAGACGATTGCCGACTACTTCAAGACCCAGCCCGTCGTGAAGGCATGGCTCTTCGGTTCCTACTCGCGCAACGAGCAGAGGCCATGGAGCGACGTCGACATCCTTGTGCAGTACGACCGCAGCCGTCCCATCGGCCTGATGAAAATTGCCGGCATGAAGGTGGACCTCGAAGACCTGTTGGACTGCGAGGTTGACCTCGTAGAGGAAGGCACGCTCCGTCCGTGGGCTGTGGAAAGCGTAAACCGTGACAAAAAACTGATTTATGAGAGAGCATAGCAGAGACCGCTGGCGACTGGAGGATATATTGAAATACGCACAAAACGTGGAGCAGATTGTCAGCGGCATCACCTACGAGCAGTTCGTGGCCGACATCCGCATCTACTACTCCGTGATGAAGAACGTAGAAGTCATCGGCGAGGCTGCCAACATGCTGACCCGTCATTTCCGCGAGACCCATACGGAACTGCCGTGGCGTCTCATCGTCAGCATGCGCAATGTGTTAGTTCACGGCTACGCGCAAGTCTCCGACGCCGACCTCTGGCAGACGGCCACCAGCGACATCCAGCCCCTCCGCGAGCAAGTGCAGTGTTACCTTGCTGGCATCGACTGGGAACAGTGGGCGCAGGGCGAAGACCCCTACACCGAAATTGATAACGCCGCCTACAAGCAGGCTGTCGAGTCTGCTCGCCGCATGAAAGCCAAAGGCTTTTCCGTCGCGGACATTGCAGAAATTACTGGCCTCACCGCCAAGGAAATCGAAGTGCTGTAATAACTGTTGAGCGCGAAATCATTAACCTCTAAAAAATGAAAAGTTATTAAATAAATTTGCTGCACTCGTTGGTGTTATCGCACTGTTAAGTGCCTGCATAGGGAAACCGGGTGAGCGCAAAGATGACCGCCAAGAACTTTTCGCGCGAGCAGGAGACCCACCCTCGTAGGGTGCTGGTCTCCTGCTTGTTGAATAAAATGCCCAAAGTGTGGGAAAGGACTTATTTCTTGATGAATTTCTTGCCCTTTTGCATCACGATGCCTTTGTAGTCGGCGCTCACTTGCTGACCTGCTACGTTGTAGAGGGGAGCGTTGGGGTCGAGGCCGCCAACAGTCAGTTCGTGAATGCCAGAGGTGATGGTGTAGGAAAGAGGCAGCAACTGGTAGTCGTTGTTGTAAACGGAGTGGATAGCCTTGATGGTGGCCTTGACTCCGCCGACGAGGTCTTCGCCCACAGCCTTGTACTTGTCGTAGATGACAACCTTGTCGTCGCCGTCGGTGACATACAGTTTGCCTTCTTCCTCGATGATTTGCACGTCAGCGAGTTCCACCAGGTCGCAGAGGTAATACGGACTCAGCAACTGCGCCACGGTCACGGCGGTGGGCTGCACCTCGCTGCCAGCGGTCATGGTGAGTTTGTCGGCATTGGTGGCGTCGGTCTTGGCCAGTTCGGGAAGGTTTCTGAAGAAGGCAAGTTTGCCGGTGATGGAACCGTTGAGCACCATGTTGGGCTCGAACTCGATGTCGGTGGAATAGAAGTCGATGGCACCCGAATCGTCGCGCACATAGACGTCCTTACCCGAAGCGTACACCACCCGAGCGTTGTTGAGTTTCAACTCAGCCTCATCGTTGGCGGCAAGAGCCTTGAATTCAGCGATGTTGTTGCAAACCTTGGTTTCCTGCTGTCCGCCACCCTCGGCCAACGGTTGGGTGATGTAGATTTCATACTTTCCGCTGAACGGCACAAGGATGCCCTCCACGTTGTAGGTGTCGGTCTCGTTGTAGTTGCCCATGCCGATGCCGAAGCGGTCGTAAACCATGACGGAGTCGGTGCCGATATAGGCATAGACGTTGGTATATTTGCCTTCCTCCTTTGAGACAATCTTCACGCCCTCAATCTTCACGAGGTCGCAGAAGTAAGTCTCTCCATTGGCTTGGGCGAGAGTGATGGTCTTGGCGGTGGCAGCACCCTCGGTGGCGGTGAAGCCGTCGGCGTTGGTGTTGCCGGTCTTGCCCAATTCCGGAATCTTGTTGTAGGTGGCACGCTTGCCGGTGATGGAACCGTTGAGTTTCGTGCCGGCGGTGAAGGTGAGTCCGGTGCCGTAGAAGTCGATGGCGCCGCTGGCATCACGCACATAGGTGTCGCTGCCATGCACCCAGAGCACATAGGCGTCTTTGAGAGTCAGCGTAGCCTCGGTGCCGTCGGACAGCGCCTTGAAGTCGGCGATGTTGGCAACGGTGGCGATGGCAGGAGCCTCCTCCTTGACGAAAGTCTTCTCCACCACTTCGCTCAGGTTCTCGGCATAGTCTTCCTCCACGGCTTTCACAGTGGTGGTGGCAGTCAGTTTGAAGGGAGCCGAATAGACCTGCTTGGTGCTGGATGTGCCCGGGTTGGTGCCGTCGAGAGTGTAATAGACGGTGTAGTCGGGGTTGGAGGGGACGATGGTGACCTCGGTCGATTCGCTGAAGGGCGTCTTGCCGTTGATGGTGAGTTTCTGCACGGCCTCGCCAGCGGGTACGAGCACGATGTTGTCGAGGCGACCGTTGCTGTCGGTGGACATGCTGAAGGTGAGGATGAGCCTGTCGGTGCCGGCGGCTACGGTGATGGTGCGCGTGTAAGTGTTGTCGGCCACGGCGGCTTCGCCTACGGTGGCACCAGCCGTGGTGGTTGTCACGTCGATGGCCTTGTTGGCATAGTAGGTGAGGGTGAGGTTGCCGCTATTGCCAGCCAGGTTGATGTTGGCGGTGAACGACAAGCCACGGCTCGACTTCGGGATGAGCAACTCCATGTTGGTGGCGTCG
This sequence comes from uncultured Prevotellaceae bacterium, assembly GCA_946415525.1. GTDB lineage: Bacteria > Bacteroidota > Bacteroidia > Bacteroidales > Bacteroidaceae > Prevotella. Next base: position 3,314 of record CAMKSZ010000160.1, read on the forward strand.
CTGCTGTTGGCATAGAGTTTCACGTATTGGCCGTCGTCGCCTGTGTAGGTGGCGGCGGGGTTGCTCATGTCTTCCACCTTGGTGCCAGCCTCATAACTATCCCAGTTTTCCGACCAGATGGCATCGTCGATGACGACGGGCACGCTCTTCACCAACAGGGTGTATTGGGCGGAAGCGCTCTTGTAGTTGGCAGTCTCGGCAGCGGTGGCGGTGATGGTGGTGGTGCCCACGGCGAGGATGGAGAGGGCGCCGGTCGAGGCATCGACGGTGGCCACGTCCTCATGGCTACTGGCATAGGTCACGGCACCGTCGCCATTGTAGGAGAGAGTGGGAGCGGTCACGCTCTCGCCGATGGTGACAGAGACGCTGGAGGGGTTGAACGACATCTCAGGAGTGGCCTTCGTGGGGGTGGTGCTGCCATTCTTGAAGATTTCGATCTTGGTGATTTGCGTGTTGTGTGCGCTGGTGATTTGCAACTTGTAGATGGTTCCGGCTGCTTGGTAGGCGGCGGGGATGTCATACTCGTTGGTCACGTTCTTGGCGCCGGTCGTCTCGGTGCTGATGGCTTCCTCGCCCACGAAGATGTTCTGCTTCACGGCGGCTGACGCGCCACTGGTGCCGGTGACGGCAATCTTGGCTACGTCGAAGTTGAAGGCGGGCAGGGTGAGTGAGGCGCCTTGCTTGCCTATCAGCACGTATTTGCCCGTAGAGTGATAGTAGTAGCCACCGCCCGTGGAACCCTCCATGGTGATGGTGTAGCCGCCGTTAGTGTATTGTGCGGCGTCAATCAGTTTTTCCTTGCTGTCGTTGGGCAGCCCCCATGTGTTCTCGGTGAAGTCGAGGGTGACTTCCTGAGCCATGGCTGTGTTGAACACTGCGAAAAGTGCCAACAGAATGAAATGTAGTTTTTTCGTCATATTTGTTTTGTTTAGGTGAATTCGACAGTAATAGACATAATGCCTTGCAAATATACAAAGATTTCTTAAATTGGAGTCCTTTACGGGCCTTTTTTTGATTAAAACCCTTTAGAATTGACGAAAAAAGGGGAGCGCGGAAGAGCACGACAATGATATGTTGCGTTATCAACGCAACATAGGGAACAACTTTAATGAATTGCACTTCATTTCCTCTTCACTCCCCTTACGGGGTCTGCCTCCATGGGATGGTCAGGCCATGAATGCTTCGGATAACGCCGGCGTAACTCTTTGCGCACCTCGAAATAGGTGGATTGCCAAAAACTGTGCAGGTCGGTGGTGAGTTGGACAGGTTTGAAACCAGGCGACAACAGTTCCATCAATACCGGCGAGCCGTCCACCTGTGGCGTATCCAGCAGGCCGAAGCACTCTTGCAAGCGCACCCGCAAGACCGGCACTTCGGCACCTAAACGGTAGTCGAGCCGTATCCTGCTCCCTGTGGGGACAACGACATGGGTAGGCGCCAACCGCTCCACCATTTTCTGTTGCTCATAGGAAAGGCGGCTCCAGACGACCTCGCAAAGGTCTATTTTCTTCAGTTCATTCGTTGTTGTTGCCTTGCCGATGAAAAGCGGTCCCCACTCAACAGCACTCCTGCAGATTGTCTCCGTGTCCACCGACGGAAGAGACTGTTCTGGATGGCGGTTAGCGACAAAAGCAATCCTCCGCAGCATGTTGTGCACCTCATCGGAGAAATCCAACATCGACGGCCCCTCTTTGGCAATCGCCTCGCAGACGACCTGTTGCATCTTCTCGCGGTCACAATTTGCCAAAGGTTTCGAAGCCAGCAGGATGGTGCCGATACGCGTCTCCCTTCTGGCAACCAACGCTCCTGCTTTGCCATCCCAAAAGATGTTGTCGCGCTCAAGGGCATAATCTTTGAGGTCGGCCGGGTCAACGACACTGGCCAGGAAGACTTTCCCCACACCGCCAGCCTTCTGATGCATCGAAGCGATGGAAAGCCACTCTGCGCCCGCCATGGCATCCGATGCTTCCACCGCCACCAGTTCACCACCCGGCAACTGGAACACGCCGAGTCTCTCTTTCCACGCCTTGCCGATACGCTCCGGATAGGCCGAAGCAAGCAAGGCCCCCACATCGTAGGGGTTGACGGCGGCATTGTCCACCTTGGCGTGTATCATGTCGGCATATTGACGGGCGATTTTCGCCATGCGCCCCCATCGGCCAGGCTTTCCACCTCTGCGCTCCCGGCGGAGAGCATCCAACCGACGGTCCATGGCGATGTCGCCCTCTCCTGCCAAAGGGTCTTTCTCCTCTATCAGCGCGGCGATGTCGGCGGCAAGGGCTCGCCGTTCCTTGGTGTCAGCCATCAGCAGCATGCGGGCGATACGTGGATGGCAAGGCAGTTTTGAGAGTCTGCGCCCCCACTCCGTCACCCTACCCTCTTCGTCTGTCGCGCCAAGCGACGTCAGCAGCCTGCGGGCTTGGGCTACCGCCGACTTCCCCGGAGGCGTCAGCCACGGCAACCCCTCCACGTCGTGCTCGCCCCAGATGGCGGCATCGAGCACCAGCGAACTAAGGTCGGCCTCCAGGATTTCCGGCATTCGTACAGCAGGCATGCGCGACTCTGTAACGGTTGTCCACAACCTATAGCACACGCCTGGAGCGACACGCCCTGCACGTCCTGTGCGCTGCGTCGCCATATCCAATGAGATCCGCACCGTTTCCAAGTGGTTCAGTCCGCTGCGTGCGTCAAACACCATCTTCCGGCAGAGGCCGCTATCGACAACGACACGTACGCCCTCGACCGTCAAAGAAGTCTCTGCAATAGGCGTCGCCAGCACCACTTTCCTTTCGCCCGCCGGAGTCGGTGCAATGGCTTTCGCCTGCTCGTCATTGGAAAGCATGCCGTATAGGGTGAAAATCTTGGTTTCGCCAAGTCCGCCCGACGAGAGCAGTTCCTGAACACGCCGTATCTCCCCTTCGCCAGGCAAGAATGCCAGAATGTCGCCCTCGTGCGAACGGTGGGCATGGAGGATGGTCTTGGCCACCATCTGCGAAACGTTTGACACATCGGCATCCTCCTCGTTGTGGATGACCTCGACAGGAAACATCCTCCCCTCGCTGGTCAGCACAGGGCAGCGCAATGCTTCCGACAGGGCATTCGTGTCTATCGTTGCCGACATCACCACCAATCGCAGGTCCTCTCTCAGGACATCCTGGCACTGCCTGACCAGCGCAAACGCCTCGTCGGTGTTCAGGCTCCGTTCATGAAACTCGTCGAAGACAACCACCGCCACGTCTTCCAATGCCGGGTCATCCAGGAGCATCCGTGTGAGCACGCCTTCCGTCACCACCTCTATGCGCGTCTTCGGCGACACCTTGCTCTCAAACCGGATGCGGTAGCCCACGGTCTCGCCCACCGACTCGCCAAGCAGCCACGCCATACGCGAGGCGATTTGCCGTGCCGCCACGCGTCTTGGTTCCAACACGACAATCTTTCCTGTGCCTTCCCGCAGCCCTTCGAGAATGGTCAATGGCAGCACTGTTGACTTTCCGGCACCGGGTGCTGCCGTCACTATCGCCGCCGTCTCCCTCCGCAGGGTATCGTTCAGCGGTTTCGCCAACGCTGCCACAGGCAGGGTCTCCAACTCTCTTCGTAGTCGTTCAGTCAATCCAGTCATACCATCATCGCTGTTCATCAAGAGCCATTCCTATCGTTTCTCCCATCTCGCGGACGGTGCCACAGCAGAAGGCATGCAACCGCTCGGGCATGGCCTTTTTCAAGATGACATACGCCATGTCACCTGTGCAATGGCTGGTATGGAACATCGTCTGGGGATAGTTGTCCGTCAGCCGCCGGGCGAGGCCGGCCAGTTCGTTTTCCGTCTCATGACCGTCCAACAGGTGGAATCCTCCCACGACAGACCTGACAGGCCAGGGACATGCCGACAGGATGTTCTCCAAACCGCTATGGGCGCAGCCCGTGAAAAGCAGTCCGTCGGTATAGAGGGCCAACTCGTGTCGGAAATCATCGGGGACGTAATTCCCCCCATCGTCCTTGACGAACAGGTGCCGGTTGCCCTTGGGCATGGAGTGACTCTGTGGAATATGTGCCATGACGTGGATGCCATCGGCGACCTCACAGGTGTGGTCCACCATGACAAACCTCTCCCCCATCCCCTCCGGCCAATCCGTGGTGATGCTGTGCAGGTCATTCCTCATGGAATAGAACTTCCCGTTGACGGCCTCTGGAGAAACGATGACTTTCGCCCTCTTGTTGACTTCCATGAAAAGGCGCAGTCCGCCGGCATGGTCGCTGTGGCCGTGGGAGACGAAGACGTAGTCCACCGTCCCGAGGTCAATGCCCATCCGCTTGGCGTTGCGGAGGAACACGCCACTGGCTCCTGTATCGAGCAGGATGCGGTGCCGCTCCGTTTCCAACAAGATGGACAACCCGTGCTCCGTCTCAAACGTAGGGTCTTCTGCGCGGTTGTCCGACAACACAGTCCATTTCATATACATGATGTATTACCTTATTTTATTATCTCTATTTCCCTCTATCGCCCCTCTCTTCGAAACTGACAACGGGGAATTAGATTGCAAAGATACGTCTTTTCAAACATGCCGCCAAATGAAAAACTGCCAAAGGGTTTTTATTCGTCCATTATCCTTTGGATCGTGGGGACGGTTCTCGTGATCCATTTTCGTCTATCAATTTTCGAATCTCCATTAAATGTCTTATTTTCGCATACAGTCAGTCAATCAAGGGAGCGAAATTGCGGCAACTGTCAAGAATCACAGGCATCAGCCATAGGACTATAAACAGGGCCAAAAGTGGACCGCGAGAACCGTCCCCA
>CAMKSZ010000161.1 GCA_946415525.1 uncultured Prevotellaceae bacterium
CCGACGACACAGAGTCGGTGCCTGCCTACGCCACCATCGACTACGATCCCACCGCTGTCAGAGAGATTGCCACAAGCGACAAGCCCTTCGACATCTATGCTACAGACGGCAAGCAGGTGCGCAGCAACACCCGCACCACCGATGGCCTGAAGGGCATCTACGTTATCGGCAACCGCAAGACCGTCCTGAAGTAGCGCCCCCTTCAAAAACCTTTGAGGGGAGGATATTATCCTTGCCTTACTTTAGTGGACTCTTCATTCAACTTTCGCAAGCGCATTTGCAATATGCACTTGCGAAAGTTGTTTTTATACAGGCTTTTCAATCTCCTGGTGTCAGTTGTTAGCAGGCGGGGCGCAGCGTGCCTGATAGAACTGGCGGAAATCATTCCATTTATAATAAGGATAGGAATCGGTGGGCACGGGAAGGCTCGCCTCGGTGCCGTTGAGCAAACACTTCACTAAAATGTCGCCACCCTTCTTGCTGCGGTAGAACACCAACTGGATGTTGCATGCCTTACAAGTCTGCCAATTCTGATAGCAGTTCTTCACCTCGTAGGGGTCCTCGGGGTCGCGGTCGGCACCGTTGATGCCCATCAGCACGGTGAGCGGCCCGATGCAGGTGTCGTGGCCGAAGCGCAAGTCAGCCTTATGGTCGCTGCTGCCGTTGATGACGGCCTCGGCCTTCTTCAAGATATCCTCAAGGATGGGTATCGTCTCATATTGCGGGCCAAACACCCACGAGTAGGAGCCTAAGTTGGACTCTTCCCACTGTCCGGCAATCTCCTCGTCGGTGAGGATATGCCCCATCATCCCTTCGTGGCCGATGCTCGGGAGCGTCGTGTAGAGGTTGATGAGGTCGCTGGCGATGCGGTGGGGCTTGCTTGGCAGTCCCTCTGTACTGGTGAAAACACGGTCGACGACTTTCTGCCGTAGCGATGGGTCGCCGCTGAACTGGCTCTTGTTTTTCTCATAGCGAGGTTTCACACGAGGGTATCTGTGCTTCACAGGATTCTGCCTGTCGGTGGGCACCACGCCGTCGAGAGTGAACCGCGACGACTGTTCGCGAATCTCGATTTTGGGGTTGCACTGCACCAATTCCTGACAGAAGGCCGACATGCTGAGCACGCAACGGCCCGACAACGAGGAGATGGCCAATACATTTCCCCCCCGCTTGAACACTTCGGGGAAATTGTTGTACATCGTGCGCGCGATGCCCTGATGCTGCTCCCATCCCAACTGACTGAGTTCGCTCACGCCAGTCATCAGTTCCTTTTTGGCGGCCATGAACTTATCGTGGAAAGCCTCCCCCTCGGCGGTGAGCAGATGGCGCTGGTGGGCGGCGGCGAGCAAAGTGTCGAGGTCTTTGTAGAGTTGGTCGGTCCAATAGTAGCGCGACCCGTGGCGGGCATAATGACTGATGTAAAACGGTTTGTAGCCTTTCGGCGCCTTCGTGAGCCGAACCGTTGAGAAAGAGTAGGGATAGTCGTTGCCATAGGCTTTTCTTGGGTCGGCCTTGAGTTGGTCGAGCGGCGCGATGCCCTGAGCGCCCACCGTCAGGGTGAGCAGGGCGAGTAACACGGTAGTGAATAGTTGTTTCATGGTGATGGAATATGAAAAGTTTTAACAATATCAAAGAATGAATGTCGTGTTTCCTGTTTCAATGCCACCCCGTAGGGAAGGTCATTGCAACTTGACGCCTTTTGTCTCTGCGATGACGGGAAACTCATCGACGACGACATGCAGATAGTATTGCAGCCATGCGGCAATCTGCCGCCGGTAGTTGTGCTCACTGGGAGCGGAGAAGTCGCAGAGCACGATATCGGCGTTGTCGTTCGCCTGTGAGATGGTCTTCAGCATGTTGTAGAGTGCTGTCGGGTCGCTCTTCATCAAGACCTCCCTCCAATAGGTCTCGGCGAATTTCCCCTGTGGGGCTTTCTCACACACCTCGTTGGGCACCAGCGACAGCAGCACGGGGATGTCGCTGAATCCCCGAGGCCTTCGCTTGGCGACGGAAACCATGACGATGTTCAGCGGCTTGAACACACGCCAGTTGTCGAAAAAACTGGTGAATATTCTCATTTTACTACGATTTTCTTTCCGCCCTGAATGTAGATGCCCCGTGTGGGGCGCTCCACCTTCTGACCTGTGAGGGTATAGCAGGCATCGTCGGCAGCGCGATGGGCGGTCCCTACGGTCGGAGCCTCGATTTGGGTGGTCCTGTTCATCACCTCATGGGCGGCAGCCCATGCCTCGGCGTCGCTCTTCAAGTCGGAACCCAAGTAATAGCCCAAGTTGGTGGGTTGGTTGTAACCGATGTTCTCGTTGAGTGCGCTCATCCAGTAGGTGTGGTCGGTCATCAGCCAGGGGAACTTGTGGGTGGTGGGATACCAAGTGGTGAAAATCTTGATGTCGCTCAACCGGCTGCCGTCGGGCACAATCACCTCCTCGCGCCAGTCGCCGAGGATGTCGCCATACCAAGAGGGGTTCGACTTCGTGCCGTTGATGAACGTCTCGGAATAGCGGTACATGGTGAACGTGCGGCCATTGGCGGGACTGCTGATGAGGTTGTCCTCTATGAGTTGTCGGGAGAGCGAACCGTCAAACCAAATGGCCATGCTGCAACCGCCTTTCCATCCTGCCTTCGACGACGTGTTGATGTCGGTCTCCTTGCCCTCCGAAGTGATGATGTTGCCCTGGTAGTAGTAGAACTCACAACCCGGATATTGGGGGAAGAAGTCGCCCACCAAACAGCGCCCCATGTCGTTGTCGCTGCTGGCGGACTTGCTCCAAATGGTGGCGCCGGTCTTGGCGTCGTGCAGGGCGACCATCGTCTTGCCGGTCTCCAAGCAGTGATACATCTGCAAGCCTTCCCTGTCGGGCAAGAACTTACCCACATGGTTGGCGTCGCCGTGACCTAATCGGGTGGTCCACAGTCCCACGCCGTCGTCATCGACAGCCATCGAACCATACATCACCTCGTCGAGGCCGTCGCCGTCGAGGTCGGCGACATTGAGCGAGTGGTTGCCCTGTCCTGCATAGGCGCTGTATGGGTTGCCGTCCTTGCCCTTGGCATTGACATTGGTGTCGAAACGCCAGCGCTTGGTGAGTTGGCCGTCGCGGTAGTCCCATGCCTCGATGACGGAGTGGGCATAGACGCCGCGGCCCAGCACCACCGACGGCAGGCCGCTCTCATCGAAACACCCCACGCCGACGCGGAACGAACAAGCGCGCTTCCAGTAATCGTCTCCCCACGACTGCGAGGTCTCACGGTTGATGAAGTTGTCGCGGGCGAGTTCACGTCCCGTCTTGCCGTCGATGATGGAGATAAACTCCGGTCCGGCGGAATTGTAATGATCCACCCAACCAGGACTGCTGCTGTTGAGGTTGCCCCAAGTGCGGTAGTCGATTTTCCCGTCGCCGTTGGTATCCTCTATCTGACTGCCGTCGCCGAAAACGGTTCCCTCGCAGGTGCGGATGGCCATTTCGGCGCAACCGTCACCGTCGAAGTCGGCAATGGCGAACGCCGAACTGTTGCCGAGGATGATGCCGGGGCCTCCCTTGACGCGCCACAGCAATGTGCCGTCGAGTTTGTAGGCGTCCCAGATGACGGCGTAGAGGCAGTCTTGCTGTGAGTAACTCGCGCCCGAACCGTCGCTGACAATGTTGCCGCTGGCATCCTTCACCGATTGCAACCGTTTCACCACAATCTCATACTCGCCGTCACCGTCAAGGTCGCCCACGCTCACATCGTTGGCGGTATAGCAGATGTCGGTGCGGCGGCAGACATCGAGAGTGCTGCGCAAGGGGATGGAGATATAGGGCTGTCCGGCACTGACCTGGGCTACCTTGAGCGTAAAGGTGCCGAGTGTCTCGTCGCTGCCGGCGTAAGTCAACCGATACGTGTTGTTGGAACTCTTGCTTGCCCCCACGTCTTGGTAGTTGGTGCTGTTCTTGATATTGGTGGCGATGCATTTCTCCTCGCCGGTGCCTATTTTCCTATAGAGGTCGAAGGCGGTGTCGGCATCGTCGCCAGGCAGCATGCGCCAACTGACAAGCACCTTGCCGGTGTGCTGTTGGTAGTCGCCGAGCGAGGCGTTTTTCTCGCCGTTGATGGAAGCCCAGAGTGCGCGGTGGGCCAAGTCGTTGGTTTGTGCATTGACAGCGACAGCCGCCATCAAGGCCAAGGAAATCAAGTGTAGCAGACGATGGTATGTCATATTTTAAAATAGTTTGTTAAGGTGCAAATTTAGGAAAAAATATCCATATTGTAAGCCTGTCGGAGGAAGAAATTCCATTTTCTCATGGAGAAAAGCAGTAGATGTCAGGAATAAAGATACATGAGTGACTCAAAAAAAATGCCAAAAAGGTTATAAAAAACTGCCATTTTGCAACATTTATGAAAAAAAATAATGTAATTACTGTAGTTTTTCCATAACTTTGCACGTCTAACTCACGAAGAGTTGGGCATTTGGCCCTATTCGTGCCTATTCATTATCATTATCTTAAATAAACGTACAATGAAATTAAGAAACATGTTGACAGCAGCGCTGCTGCTGATGGGAGTCACCCTTCAGGCTCAACAGATGCCCATGATTCCCAACGACCCGGAAGTCCGCTACGGGAAACTCGACAACGGACTGACGTATTACATCCGCCACAACAACTACCCCGAGCATGTGGCCAGTTTCTACATCGCCCAGAAAGTGGGCTCGGTGCAGGAGAACGACGACCAGCGCGGTCTGGCCCACCTGCTGGAGCACATGGCATTCAACGGCACTGACCACTTCAAGGACAACGCCTTGCAGGAATACTTGCAGTCGATTGGCGTGGAGTATGGCCGCAACCTCAATGCCTACACCTCGACCGACCAGACCGTCTATTACATCACCGACGTGCCCACGGCACGCATCACCGCCCTCGACTCGTGCATGCTCATCCTTAAGGACTGGTCGAACGGCATCACCCTCAGCGAGGAAGCCATCGACGCCGAGCGCGACATCGTGCACAACGAATACCGCATGCGCATCGTCGGCACACAGAAAATCCTCGAGAGCAAGTTGCCCGAACTCTACCCCGACTCCAAATACGGCTACCGCTTCCCCATCGGTCTGATGGAGGTGATTGACGGCTGCTCGCCCGAGACGCTGCGCGCCTACTACCGCAAGTGGTACCGTCCCGACAACCAAGGCATCATCATCGTGGGCGACATCGACGTGGACCGCACCGAGCAGAAGGTGAAAGAACTCTTCGCCGGCATCAAGGTGCCCGCCAACGCCGCCAAGGTGGAGCCGGTGCCCGTGCCCGACAACAACACCGGCATCTTCACCATCGGCACCGACAAAGAGCAGCAGATGCCCATGTTCCTCGTGGCGATGAAACAGGACGCCATGCCCGACTCGCTGAAGGGCACGATGGCCTTCATGGTGCAGGACTACCTCAACGACATCTTCGGCGAGATGCTCAACGCACGCTTCACCGAGGAGACCCAGAAGCCCGAATGCCCGATAGTGAGCGCCAGCACCAGTTACGGTTCCTACCTCGTCTCGCGCACTAAGGACGCCTTGATGCTCACCCTCCTCCCCAAGGACGGACAGGAGATAGCAGGCCTGAAGGCCGCCCTCGTGGAACTGAAGCGCGTGAAGGACCACGGCTTCACCGCAACAGAGTATGAGCGTGCCAAGTCGGAATACCTGAGCCAAATCGAGAAGATTTACAACAACCGCGAGAAATACAAGACCAACGACTACTGCCAGCAGTATGTGAGCAATTTCATCGATGCCGAACCCTTCCCCTCCATCGAGTATGAGTACAACACGATGAACCAAATCGTGCCCATGCTGCCCATCGACTTGGTCAACCAATACGCCAAGGAAATCATCAACCTCAACGACACCAACTTCGTCGCCTTGGCATTGCTTCAGGCAAAAGAAGGCAAGACCTATTTCAGCACCGACGACATGAAGAAGGCCGTCGCCGAAGTGCGCGCACAGCAGGTGGACGCCTATGTTGACAACGTGAAGCAGGAACCGCTCATGACCACCCTGCCCGCCAAGGGAAAGATTGTGAAAGAGACAGAGAATGCCGCTCTTGGCTTCAAGGAACTCGTCCTCTCCAATGGTGCAAAGGTGCAACTCAAGAAAACCGACTTCAACGCCGAGGAAATCATTATGAGCGCCTCGTCGGAAGGTGGTGAGTCGCTCTTCGGCAAGGCCGACATCAACAACCTGCAACTCGCCGGCGACATCCTCTCATCGAGCGCATTGGGCAACTTCATGCAGACCGACCTGAAGAAAGCGCTGGCTGGCAAGCAAGTTGGCTCGCAGTTCACCATCTCCAACAACCGCCACGGCATCGCCGCCAACTCCACCCCGAAAGACCTGGAGACGATGATGCAACTGGTCTATCTCAGTTTCACCAACGTCAACAAGGACGAGAAGGCTGTGAAGAACCTGCAAAACCAGATGGTGATGGTGCTGAAGAACATCAGCCTCAACAACACCGCCGTGTTCCAGGACTCACTGATGAGCACCGTCTTTGGCAACAACCCGCGCTTCCGCATCCCCACCGCCGAGGCAGTGGAGAGCATCAACTATGACCGCGTGCTTGAAATCGGAAAGACCCTCTATGGCAACGCCGCCAACTTCAACTTCGTCTTCGTCGGCAACTTCGACGAGGCCGTCTTGCGCGGTTACATCGAGCAGTACATCGCATCGCTGCCCTCGAAAGGCAAGGCCGACCTGAAAGCCGGCGAAATCCGCACCTTCGTCAAGGGCGAGAAGAAGAACAACTTCGAGAAGCAAATGGAGAACCCGCAGGCTCAGGCTGCCGAATTCTGGCGCTCCAATGCCATGCCCTACACCCTGCGCAACATCGTGCTCAACGACATGGCTTCGCGCGTGCTCGACATGAAATTCAACCGTGAGATTCGCGAGCGCCTCTCCGCTGCCTACCATGCAGGTGCCGAGAACGAAATCAACGCCGACGGCAACGATGTGTTCTACTGCATCACCGGCAACGCCATGCTCAACCCCGACAAGGTGGCAGAAGCCATCCCCGAGTTCAAGAAAGGCATGGACGCCACCGTCGCCAGCCCCGACGTGGACGACCTGAACAAGGTGAAGCAAATCTTGCTCAAGCAGGCCGACGTTGACGCCAAGACCAACCGCTACTGGATTACCGTCATCCAGCGCCTCAACCGCTTCGGCGTTGACATCCACACCGACTACAAGAAGACCATCGAGTCGGTGGATGCCAAGGCTGTGAGCAACTATCTCAAGAACAACATCTTGAATAGCGGCAACCACATCGAGGTGCTCATGATGCCGAAGAAATAACAACGCGAAAAACGCCAACGATTGTGGGGCGCGAGTCATCCGAGCGATGACTTCGCGCCCCACTTTTTCTCTCTCAATTTGTCGCCCTCGGAACCGTTATCCGGGTGTTGAGCAAAGCCTCAGTCGATGGAGAACCCACGGAGAATGCCGACAAAATTAAATATATACTCACTTTATTTCCATTTCTCGATAATTTTTCCTACCTTTGCTTTTTAAAAGGTAAACTAACCCAACAAAGTCACGCCCACGATGGAAACGCAAAGACAAAACCTCATAGGAATGACCCTTGCCGAACTCAAGGAGACTGCCCGTTCCCTCGGCATGCCCGCTTTCACCGGCGGACAGATGGCAGACTGGCTCTACCGTCAACACGCGACCGACATCGATGGCATGACCAACATCTCGAAAGCCAACCGCGCCCGCCTCGCCGAGCACTTCACCATAGGCCTCATGCCACCCACCGACTGCCAGCGCTCCATCGACGGCACCGTGAAATACCTCTTCCCCACGGCCAGTGGCCGCGAGGTGGAGACCGTCTATATCCCCGACGGCGACCGCGCCACGCTCTGCGTCTCGTCACAGGTGGGTTGCAAGATGCACTGCCGTTTCTGCCAGACGGGGCGCCAAGGGTTCGAGGGCAACCTCACCGCGGGCGACATCCTCAACCAGATATTGGCACTGCCGGAGCGCGACACCCTCACCAACATCGTGTTCATGGGACAGGGCGAGCCGATGGACAACCTCGACGCCGTGCTGCGCGCCACC
>CAMKSZ010000162.1 GCA_946415525.1 uncultured Prevotellaceae bacterium
AGCAGCGTGTCCTGTGCCGCCTCTTCCGCTTCTTCTTGCGAAGGAATCAGGCGTGCCACCATCCGCAGCACCTCCACGGCATATCTGCCAACAAGCAGGCGGAACAGTTCTGTCTGTCCGTCAAGGATGCTGCGGATGAGCAGCGTCTCCTCCTGCATGGCTTTGGATGTATTGCCTGTTATCGTTTCCATTCGCTTGATGCCTTCCACTTATATATTACCACCTTTCGGGAAAATATATAATCGGGAAATAGTTTTTTTCTGAGTCCACTTTAAAAAGTATGCCCCTACGACTAATTAAAATGGACTCTACTCAAGTGTCGCATTTGCTCAACTTTTTGGAGTTTAGGAAATTGGGAGTCTGGACATTACTCAACTCTATACGGCACCAAGGTTTCAGGGAACTCTTCGATGTCGATATAGAGCAAGCCCTTTTTCATGGCCTCCTCCACTGCTTGCTCGCCGGCAGTCTTATGGGTCTCGAGGAATTGGCCGATGGCTCTCTCGGCGGTCTGGTTGTCGCCAAAGGCTATGTTGTTGACGACGCCATAGCCGAGGTACCTCCCCTTGTTGTCAAAGAAGGAATAGGCATAACCGCCTCCGCCAGTTGTGGGGGTGCTTTCAACATGGCGCACCTCGAAGGCAACCTGCGACAGGATGCCGACAAGACTGTCGAAGTCCTCCCTGCTGTATTTCACCACATCGCCGAGGGCGAAACCGTTGCGGTGATCGGTATAGTGCCAGGAAAGGGAGTCGGAGGTGATGTCGTATTCTTTCTCCACGGCAACTCCAGAATTGGTAGAGACGGTGTAGCGGATGGCGGTTGTCTCTTTCTTGATGGGACATCCGCTTTTCTGAATGGCGTTAGGGTTTGGGTTGCTTGTATTGCATGTGGAGAGGCAAGTAACACCTGCCAGGATGAGGGTGGCTAATAGATGTTCCATATTTTTCAAAGTCTTTATGTTCTGCGAAAGTACGAAATATCATAAAAACCTCCAAATTTTCAAAAGAATTCTTGGAAAGGGGCGATGCGGAAAGAATTGGGATTTTGTCACGCCAAAACCTTTCGTCAAGGAAAAGGGGTGCTTCGTCAATGAGAAACGGTGTTTCAAAAAAAAGAGGGAAAATGGAGAAGGCACTTTAATGTTAATTATTTAAATTTGTTGACACGAAAACAATACAAAATCAAAATAAATATGAAAAACATCAAATTTTTACTCACCGCTATGGCCTTTTGCTTGGCAAATGTAGCCTTGGCCGACGATGTCGTCATCCCGACGAGCACCGACAATCCCTTCGACCTGACGAAGGGCGTCATTACCAGCACCGCCCCCCACGAGCACTTCACCTCAAATGGCGTGGAGTGGATGATGGACGGCGACAAAATCGTCTATACCCTGCAAAACCCACAGGATGCAGACTTCTACCTCGCCTCTATCGGGTTTGACACGGGCATCGACAACGTGACCGTAGATTTCAACCTGAAGGGCCAGAACGGCACCGTGGTGGCCGATACCACGTTCAGCATCATGCGCAACGGCTGGTACAACAAGAGCAAGATCTATCGCGTGAAGACGAAGAAGATGAGCAAAGGCAAATATACGTTGACCTTCACCTTCCACTCCACACCCAACAACAACACGGCCAACATCAGCAAAATCACCTTTGTCGCCGCTCCCACGCAGGCAGTCAACATCCCCACCAGCGACAGCAACCCCTTCGACCTGACGAAGGGACTGCCCGTCAGTGCCAGCACCAACGAGCACTTCACCGACAAAGGCGTGGATTACATGTTCGACGGCGAACAACTCATCTACCTGCTGCAGAACCAGCAGGATGCCGCCTACCAAAACCTGCGTTTCCATTTCGGCACCGACCATGGAAACGTATTCATCGATGTCAACCTGAAAAGCCAAAACGGCGACGTGGTGGCCGAAGCCACCTTCGCCCTCAAGAACCAAGGTTGGAACAACCCACAGCCATACATAGTGCAGACCAAGCAGATGAAGAAAGGCAAATACTATCTGAACATCACCTATCGGTATCCTGACAGAACCGACTGGAGGGCTGCCCTTCTTTCCGCTATCTCCGTGAAGGACCCGAAGAAACTCAATGTGGGCGACGAGGTGGAAATAGAGAACCCAGAGTTCAGCAACGGCGCCAATGGCTGGAACGGCGCCAAAATCAACACATCGGGCAACGCCACCCTCGGCGACACCATCGGCTACTGCAATCCGAGCAACCCGATGGAAATCTCGCAGACCCTCTATGATTTGCCCAACGGACTCTACCTCTTGCAGATGAACGCCTTCGACCAGGTGGGTCGCGACTACGTGGGGATAGAGCAGCAACTCATGGAGATGGACACCGTGCGCACCTTCCTCTTCGTCAACGACCAACAAGTGTTGATGAAGAACATCTACGACGACGCGCTCAGCGGCCAGAACATCTACCGTTTCCACAAGGGTGTGCATTTTAGCGACAGTTACTTCACCAACGAGGCCGCCACGCTCTACTTGCCCAAGTGGGACAATCCGTCCTCTATCACCGCACTGATATACAATCCCTATCTTTACAATAACTGCGCCATCGGTATTGTGAACAACGGCATCCTCACCATCGGCTGGCGCAAGACGGACAAGAACCGCGAGGCGCCCGTCTTCTTCGACCATGTCAAGGTGACCTACCTCTCGAGCAACACCAGCCTGCAGGCATACGCCAACGAACTGCTGAAAAAGCCCATGAGCGCGAAGGCCAAGGCCGACCTGCAGTCCGCATCCTCCCGGACCCTTGCCAATGCCGTCGGTCGTGCCGAGACCTCCGCCCGCCTCTTCGCCGCCATCAAGCAGTTGGAGCCGTCGTTCAGCGCGCAACTGACCGACCGCGAGGCACTCAACCACTACCTCGCCCTCTGGGAAGAGCAGCAGCGGCAGGGCATGCAGATGCTCGACATCACCATCGAGCAGCCCGGCACACTGGGCGACGAGATTTTCGCCCAAATGGGCAATGACTTCAACCTTCCCGACTTGAAGCGCCTGCGCATCAAAGGCCAGATGAACGATGCCGACCTCATCACCCTGCGCGACCGCTGCACGGGACTGGTGGAGATAGACATGAGCAAGACGCTGAACACCGCCTTTGTCGATGGACAGTTCCAGAACCACTACTACCTGCGCTATGTCAAGTTGCCCGACTATTTCGAGACGCTGCCCTACAGGGCTTTTTTCCAATGCTACAACCTGAACACCGTCGTATTTCCTGCCTCGATGAAGGCCATCGGCAGCAATGCCTTCGAGCGCTGCTACAACCTCCGCCAGGCCATCGTTCCCGAGGGTGTGACCAGTTTGGGCAACGGCGCTTACGCATACTGCGGCCTGAAGAAAGTCGTCTTGCCATCGACGCTGACCAAAATCGGCGAGCACACCTTCCACTACGCTTACGAACTGACCGACATCCAGTTAGCCGACGGTCTGCTCACCATCAACAACTCTTATGCCTTCGCCGTCTGCACGCACCTGAAGAAGATTGTGCTGCCAAGCACGCTGCAAAGCATCGGCAGTAATGCCTTTGAGAATTGCTCCCGCTTGGAGGACATACAGTTGAACGAGGGGTTGGTGGAGATTTGGGGCAATGCCTTTTCCATCAACAATGCGCTGCGGCACATCACGCTGCCCAGTTCCTTGCAGGGCCTTTACGGCCAGCCCTTCAACCGTTGCGACAGCCTGATGGATGTCACCTGCCTCAGCGTGGCGCCCCCCTACACCAACCACAACAACAATCCCTTCAACAGCAACGTGCCACGCAACATTCGCGTGCCCTACCTCTCGCAGAACGTCTATAAGCAGACAGCAGGATGGGACACGCACAACATCCTCACACACCCCGACCTGCCGAAGAACGTCTATATGAACCAGGCTTACAATATGACGTGGCCCGCCGAGGTGATGACCACATGGAAGCCCAACATCTACATCGTGCCCAACGTGAAGAACACCTCCAGCGAGGGCGGCAACGGCGGCATGCTGACCTATGGCTCGCTCCATGTGGGCAGCAAGGCATCGATGTCGGCCGACACGCTGAACATCTACTACAGTTTCTACTCCGCCAAGGAGGCCGACAAACGCAAGTTCTTCGTGCCCATTGTGGTGAACGGCACGGCGCGCGCCGACGTCATCCGCACGGAAATCAACATCTCCAAGAACTACTGGACATTCTTCTCCCTGCCCTACGACGTGAAAGTGGCCGACATCACCAGCACACACCCCGCCGACCCCTTCGTCATCCGCACCTACGACGGAAAGAAACGTGCCGACGGCCAAAACACCGAGGCATGGACGAAGATGACCAAGGACAGCATCCTGCACGCCAGACAGGGCTACATCATCCGCACCACCAACGGCGATTTCGACCAGTATTACAACAACTATTTCCTGCCTTCGATAAACAACGCCAACAAGCCGCGCTTCTTCACCAACGACGACGTAGTGGTGCCCCTGAACGAGTATCCTACGGAATTTGCCCACAACCGCTCATGGAACTTCATCGGCAATCCCTACCCGTGCTTCTTCGACATCCGTGCCATGCAGACCACGTCGCCCATCACCATCTGGAACCGTTCGTCGAACTACGAGACCTATTCGCCGCTTGACGACGACTACATCCTCAACCCAGGACAGGCTTTCTTCATCCAGCGACCGCTCGACCAGAACCAGGTCGTCTTCCTGAAGGAGGGACGCCAATTCGACCTCTCCATCCGCGACACGATATATTACAACAGTTCGCGTGCGAAAGTGGCCGGCCATCATCGCCAAGTGTTCAACCTGCTGCTGAATGGGGACGGGGAGCAACTCGACCGCACACGCTTCGTGCTGAACGAGAGCGCCACCCTTGGCTACGATGACGGCCTCGACGCTCCAAAGTTCTTTAGTTTGGCGGAGGGCGTCGCCCACTTCTACACCATCAACGGCGACGTCCAGTATGCCATCAACGAGCGTCCTGTCGCCTCTGGAGAAATCCTGCTCGGCCTCCAGTTGCCTGTCAGCGGCACCTACAGCATCAGTTTGGGCACATCCCGCAAAAATCCGTCTGAGACCGTGGCAAATCAAGAGGCGTCCGAGGCAAACTCCGGACTGTGGCTCATTGACAAGCAGACGGGTGCTGAGACCGACCTCACCGTCACTGCCTACACCTTCCAAGCCGATGCCGGCACACTGAACAGCCGTTTCATCATCCGCCTTGGCGCTGCAACCGGCATCCAGTTGGTCGGGAATGAGACGCTGCAGGAAGAACAGTTCTTCGACCTGCAGGGCCGCCGCATCAGCCAGCCGCAGAAAGGCATCTATATAAAACGCTCAGGCAAAGGACGCTCCCAAGGCAAGAACGGCCAAAAGGTCGTCGTCAAGTAACAGATGTCCTTAGTTGTTCATATTGTCTTTAATACCAAGCGACTATGAAGAAAGTTCTATTAGCGAGCATGTTTCTGCTGCTACAGTTGGCAGCACATGCACAGACGAAATATACAGTGACACTGAAGACCCCAAGCGATGCCACGCTCGAAGCCTACGCCTATGGCTCCAGCACCTGGGACCGCCGCTCAGAGTATGCCGCTGGCGAGGAGGTGCACCTGACAGGCAGTCTCCGGTCAGAGTACAGTTTCGTCAGTTGGACCGACGAGCAGGGCAAGGTGGTGTGCGACTCACTGCGCTACACCTTCACCATGCCCTCACGCGACATTACCTTGACGGGCCAAACCGAGTACGACCCCGAGAGCCCGCCGGGTCCGCGCGAGGACGGCTACACCGACATGTGGAACCGCCTCTATCTGCGCTCCAACCCAGAGTATGGCGGAGCCTTCACCTGGGGCTTGGGTGCCGAGAGCGCCCAGAACTGGTTGGTCTGGACGGGCTATGAATTCACCGTGCAGGCTTATCCCGCCACGGGATTCTATTTTGCGGGATGGCAGTTGGATGGCGAGATAGTCAGCACCGACAACCCCTACACCTTCACCATGCCTGAGCGCGACATGACCCTCTATGCCATGTACGAGTACGACCCCGATGCGCCAGCCCATCCCCATGGCAACAAGTGGGACAAAGAGACCGGCGAACTCATCATGAGCGACTTCACCCCAGGCAAGTTGTCACAGCAAATAACAGAGGTGACACGCCGAGACCCTTGGAACAGCGACTGGAACCTCATCAAGAGTGCCATCGTGGATGGTCCTGCCTTACAAGCCGGCGACGACTGGGCGACCTTCAGTGACTGGAGAGCCTTCAAAGATGCCTCAAACGTGGAATTCCTGGACTTCAGCCGCACCAGCGGCCTGACATCCGTTCCGAACGGTTGTTTCAGCAGCAGGGCCAAACTGACCTCCATCGCCATTCCTGCCACGGTGGGCAGCATCGGTTCCACTGCTTTCCATCACTGCACCGCCCTCACCTCCGTCACCTGCTTCGCCACCACGCCCCCCGAATTCGAGGGTCTGATGCCTGGCGATGAAGGCTATCGGGAAGGAGGCTCCTATTGGAACCCCACATGGGCTTTCGACGGTCTGACGCTCGACAACATCATCGTCCATGTGCCTGCCGAGGCCGTGCCGCTCTATCAAGAAGCACGTGGATGGAAGGAACTGATGATTCTGCCCATCACACAGGGTGTGCAGCAACTCACCGTCAACCTACCACAGGCACAGACTTACAAGGACATGTTCCTGGAACTGGTGAACACCAAGACGCTACAGAGCCGGCGCTATGTCATCACCGGAGCCACCAACTACACTTTCGTCAACCTCATCCAAAACACGCGACACACCCTTTACTTGAAGAACCAGCGTGGCGACGTGCTCGGCACCGTGGCCGACATCGACATCAAGGACCAGGACATCCAGGTTAGTTTCCCCAACCTGACGCCGCCCATCGATGTCACCCTTCACATCACCACGCCCGACGGTTCCCCCGTCGGGGAAGATGCCTTCACCGCCACCTGGACCGACCGTCAGGGCAACTACCTCGCCCAAGGCACCACCCTACTCGGACAAATAGCGGGTTCGCAAGTGCGCTGCCAAGTACGTTTGGAAGAAGCCCTCGGCCGCCAGTATCAGGCACCTGCCGACACGCTCTTCTCCGTAGCGCAAGGGGCGTCCATGAACATCACCCTCCGACCCATCCCGCAACGGCAAATCGGCGGCACCGTCACCGAAGCCTCTACAGGCAGTCCCGTGCGCGCCGCCACTGTCACCGTCAACCAGATGCTGAACGGCCTCTATGCCACCTCGCAAATGGTGAAGACGGACGCACAGGGACGATGGACGCTGACAGCCTACGATGCTCCCGCCACCTTCACCGTCACCCACAGCGACTATCTGAAGCAGACGTCCGTGGTCGAGGAGTTCACCTCTGCACCCATCGATTTCGCCCTCCGCGACATTACGGGCACCATCGTCGATATCGACATATACTACCGTCCCAGCGTTCATGATGGCGAGGAGAGCAACACCGGTGACTATACTGCCTACGAGAACGTCAACATCACCATTACCGACGAGGGCAGCGGCCGTGACTTCAGCGACGTGATGTCGGTGCAGTACCCCATGATTGTACTCGTCGATCAGGAGTTGCCTGAGGGCACGCACCTCAATGTCACCGCCACCAGCATGTACAAGAAGTTCATGCCCGCGACGGTCACCTGCAGCGTCAACAGTGAAGGACATGCCACCGCCACGCTGCCCATCGTTCAGTATGGACAGATAGAAGCGTCGTTCGAGATGACCGACAACGAGAGCGTCGTGGGGTTGCTCTTCAACGAACAAGACCAGTTGCAGACCTGGGCACGCTACGACGGTGTCAACCTGACGCTGACCGACATTCCCGACGGCCGCTACCGCCTCATCACAATGGGCAACAGCATGCTCTCCACCTCGTTCAACACGCTCCATGCCCTGCGGAACATCGGACTGAAGGAGGGAGCGGACTATGTGGAAAACTTTGTTGACGTCAGCAGCGGCCACATCGCAGAGGTGACGAACAAATTCGTCCCGGCATTCGACGAGACCGGCTTCCTCTATAC
>CAMKSZ010000163.1 GCA_946415525.1 uncultured Prevotellaceae bacterium
TCCAGTTGCTTGCGGGGCACGGCGCCGTCCTTCACCAGTTCGGCAAACCGCTGGCGCTCCCTCCCGGCATTGGCTATCTGCTGGCGAAGGGCGGCGACCTGCTTCTCCAAGTCAAGTTGGCGACTGTCGGTGGCACTGCGCGTGGCACCCAACTGGCGGCGGTTGGCATCCAACTGGCGGCGGTTGGCGTCCAACTGGTTTTTCTTGAGTTGCAACTGGTAGGAGTCGATGCGCCCTACGATGGTGCCTGCTTTCACGTTCTCTCCCTCGGCGACGTCAAACTGCAGCAGTTCGCCCGATGCCTTGGCGGACACGGTCACTTCGGTGGCCTCAAAGGTGCCGGTGGCGTCATATTCCTTCTCTTTGTTGCCGCAAGCCAGCAGCAGGAGCGCAAGGCTTGCCCATACGATTGTCTTTCTCATCTTCTCGACTAAAAATTGGTTGTAAACTTCAGGTCGTATTGCTCCTTGAGCATCTCTATCTCGTGGATGGACTGCTGCACCTTGGCGGCATTCTCGTTGTTGATTTCCCTCACCAGGTCGTTGACATCGATGATGCCATGGGCCAACCTCGACTCTGCCGCCTTGCGCACCTTCTGACGTAGGAGGATGATCTCTTCGTCGTCGGCCATCAACTTGCGGTAGCGGTCGATGCTCTCCTGTTGCTGCATCTGCTCCATGCGACTGTTGAAGAGGAACACCTCACGGCCATTCTCTGCCATCTCGCGCTGCAATTTCACTTTCGCTCGGTCGTTGCCATGGGTGTAGAATGCGCCGATGTTCCAAGTCAGTCGGGCACCCACCATCCCATTGAGCGACCAACGATGCCGCATCATGTCCTCAAACATGTTGTAACCGGGATAGCCATAATAGCCCGAGGCGAAGACGCTCAACTGCGGCAGCAACCTTGACTTGAGCCATTTCTCCTGGGCATCGGCCAAACGTAATTGGGCGTCGGCAAGGCGCAGTTCCGGACGGCGGTTGCCTTCCTTCATCTCCACAGGGACCGGCTTGCTCACCTGGGTGACCTCCATGCCGCAAAACGCACTGAGGACAGACTGCAAGGTGCGGCGCTGCGACTGCAAACTAATGAGTTGCTGGTCCACGGACAACCGTTCGGCGCAAACGCTGTTGTAGTCGCTCTCCGCGGCCGTTCCCTTCTTCAGCATCGAGGCGAGTTTCCGCTCGTTGGAGGCGAGCAGTTCGCGCAGGTCTTGCTTCAAGGTGATTTGCGCATCGAGCAGCAACAGCGAGAAATAGAGTTCGTTCACCCGTTTGCGCACGGCATACAAGTTCACTTCGTTCTCTGCTTCCTGCACCATGCCCTGGCGCAATGTCAACTCTTTCTGACTGCTGATGGCTCCGCCGTCAAACACGGTCTGGCTGACATCGACGCCAACGCGATACTGGTCTTTTCGCAATCCTTTGGCATCCACGTTCATCTGCTGGAGCAACGTCTGCATGTTGTCGGGCCAAGCGGGCACGTCGCTTTGGTAGGTGGCCTGGGCGCTGACCGACACCTTGGGCAACCACCCTCGCTGGATATTGTCCATCGTCAGTTGGGTGGTCTTCTCTATCAAGCCATATTGCTTGATGAGCGGATAATTGCGCTCGGCTGCCTGACTGCATTCCTCCAAGGTTTGAGCCTGTGCCAGCATGGGCAGCAGCATCGCTATCAAAAATACTCTCTTCATCCTTTCAGATTTGTTATTTCGGTGCAAAATTAGGAAGAATAAAAGGTTCGGCGATTACCCAAACAATGGAAATAATGTCCTTTTCGTACGAAATTCGATATTTACTACAAATGTTCAAAAGAATTGATTATCTTTGTGTCCTATATCAATCGAAAACGACCATGTCGAAACTACAACAAATATCATTCAACCAACTCAAACAGTTGTTCGACTACAACAACGGGATAGGCAACTACGACATCACACAGAACTTGTTTCTCGTGCGCAACGCCCATGTCAATATCTTGACTGAATTATTTGGCAAAGAAGCCATTTTGCTAAGCGAAATGCGCATCCTCATCTTGAGAAAGGGATGGACGAGACCCATCGTCAACCTACAGCCTCAATACTACGAAGCGGGCGACCTCGTGTTTCTCGGTCGCGACGGCATTATTCAAATAGAAAATTTTTCCGACGACCTGGATGGATTCGGCATATCGATGACCGACAACCTCTTCCACTTAGTGGTGGGCAACCTCATCCCCAAGGCTTTCGACGGACACCTGCGCAACTTCCATTTCCACTTGTCGCCTACCGACATGGACTTCCTCGACAGGCTCCACCAATTGATATTCGAAAACTGCCAAGGTGAAGATTCCAGCACTCAGGCGTCCCTACACCTCACCAGTTCGTTCCTGTGGTACATCGACCATCTCTGGGGAAACCACGAGGCCACCGAACGGCAGTCGTTTTCACGCGAACAGCGCTTGTTTCACGACTTCATCCAACTTGTCAACCAACATGCCCCCCAGCAGCACAATATCGACTTCTATGCCGAGCACCTCTTCCTCTCACCCCGCTACATGAGCACCATCGTCAAGAAAGTCAGCGGCAGGGCTGCCAAGGAATGGATTGACGAAGCCATCGTCGCTCGCATCAAGGTGGAACTGAGGCATACCGACAAGCAGGTGACGCAAATCTGCGATGAGATGAACTTTCCCAACGCATCGTTTTTCAGCAAATACTTTAAACGACTGACGGGCATGACACCAATGGAATACAAAATGTCGAAGCCGAGATGAAAAAAGGTACATACACCCGCGCGCGCAATCAATTATTTTTAATATATTTGCACACAGATAACAAACCTACAAGAACAAATCCATGCGACAAATCAAACTACTACTTGCCCTTTTCTTTTTGTTGACCCTCTCCATCACATCGGCGATAGGAAGAGAAAAACTCAATTTCAACAGTGAATGGCTGCTGCACATCGGCGACGGCGACGGACTACAGGCTCCTGCCTTCGACGACTACGAATGGCAGCGCATCACCCTGCCTCATGCCTTCAACGAAGACGAGGCTTTCGCACGCGACATCATCGACCTGACCGACACCGTCTGCTGGTACCGCAAGCACTTCACCCTCACGGAAAAAGACGTGCAAGGCAAGGTGTTCATCGAGTTCGAAGGGGCACGCCAAGGTGCCGACGTGTGGCTCAACGGCGAAAAAGTGGGATTTTCCGACAATGGCGTGATGGCTTTCGGCTTCGACCTCACGCCCTATGCCAAGGCTGGCGAGAACGTCATCGCCGTGCGCTGCGACAACAGTTGGACCTACCGCGACCGCACGCTCGACAGCCGCTACCAATGGAACGACAAGAACTTCAACGCCAACTATGGTGGACTGCCCAAGAACGTTTTCCTGCACCTGACCGACAAACTTTATCAGACCCTGCCGCTCTACAGCAACCTTGGCACGACGGGAACCTACGTCTATGCCACCGATTTCGACATCGCCAACAGGAAGGCCACAGTACACGTGGAGTCGGAGGTGAAGAACGAGGACGCACGAGAGCGAAAGTTCTTCCTGACCGTCGTGGTGAAAGACAAGGACGGAAACAAGGTGGCAGGCTTCAACGGTGGCGAGATGTACACATTGCAACCGGGGGAAACGGTGATTGCCAAAGCCGAGAAAGCGTTGCAGGACCTGCACTTCTGGTCATGGGGCTATGGCTATCTCTATACCATCGAAACCTATCTGCGTGACAAACTGGATGCCGCCAACGACATGGTGGTCACACGCACGGGATTCCGCAAGACGGAGTTCAAGGATGGCATGTTCTACCTCAACGACCGCGTGCTGATGGTGCATGGCTATGCCCAGCGCACCTCCAACGAGTGGCCAGGCGTGGGACTCTCCGTCCCGGCATGGATGAGCGACTACAGCAACGGTCTGATGGTGGAGTCGGGAGGCAATCTCGTCCGCTGGATGCACGTCTGCCCGTGGAAGCAGGACATCGAGTCGTGCGACCGTGTGGGCTTGCTCCAGGCCATGCCTGCCGGCGATGCCGAGAAGGATGTCGATGGCGCGCGCTGGCAGCAGCGCACCACACTGATGCGCGACGCCATCATCTACAACCGCAACAACCCTTCCATCATTTTCTATGAATGTGGCAACTTCCGTATCTCCAAGGAGCACATGGAGGAGATGAAGAAGATACGCGACACTTACGACCCACTCGGTGGGCGGGCCATCGGCTCTCGCGAGATGCTCGACCGCCCCGAGGCGGAATACGGCGGCGAGATGCTCTACATCAACAAGTCGGGCACCAAACCCATGTGGGCGATGGAATACTGCCGAGACGAAGGCCTGCGCAAATATTGGGACGAACAGAGTTACCCCTTCCACAAGGAAGGCGAAGGACCGCTCTATCGGGGGAAACCGGCAAGGGAGTACAACCACAACATGGACCAGTTTGCCATCGAGATGGTGCGCCGCTGGCATGAATATTGGTTGGAGCGCCCGGGAACGGGAAAGCGCGTGAGCAGCGGCGGCGTGAAAATCGTCTTCAGCGACACCAACACGCACCACCGAGGGGAGTCGAACTACCGCATGAGTGGTGTCACCGACCCGATGCGCATTCCCAAGGATGCCTTCTACGCCCATCAGGTGATGTGGACGGGATGGGTGGATGACGAAAAGCCTCGCACACACATCATCGGCCACTGGAACTACGACGCGGGAACGGTGAAGACGGTGTATGTCGTGAGCAACAGCCCTGACGTGGAACTGCTGCTGAACGGACAGTCCTTGGGACATGGCCAGCGTTCCTACCGCTACTTGTTCACCTTCCCCGACGTCGCCTTTGCCTCGGGCAAACTGGAGGCGGTGGGCTATGACGACGAAGGAAGGGAGCAAAGTCGCAGCACACTGGAGACGGCCGGTGCCCCTCACCACTTGCAACTCACGACCATCGAAAATCCCGAAGGTTTCAAGGCGGACGGTGCCGACATGGCCATCGTCCAGGTGGAGGTGGTGGACCGCGATGGACGACGCTGTCCGCTGGACGACAGGATGGTGCATTTCACCCTAACAGGTGAAGGACGATGGCGAGGCGGCATCGCCACTCGCGACAACAAGGCATTCCAACGCGAGGACAGCCAGCGCGACAAGTCGCTCCTCGACGCCGCCAACACCAAGAATATCTCCGACAATTACGTGCTCGCCACCTCACTGCCCGTGGAATGTGGCGTCAACCGCATACTGGTGCGGAGCACCGTCAATCCTGGCGACATCCGCATTCATGCCCATGCCGAGGGACTGGGACGGCCTGTCGTGGCGACACTCACCACCCATGCCGTCGATACGCACCACTACCTGCCTGCCTACTCGCTCGACGGGCGGATGGACCGTGGCGAGACGCCCTCTACCCCATCCTACCGCGACAGCAAGGCCACCGTCGGCATCGTCGGCGCTACGGCTGCCAGCGGCATCGACGCCCAAGCGTCCTACGACGACAACGAACTGACGGAATGGAAGAGCGATGGCACTCCTGCTGGCGCGGCCATCACCTATCGGTTGGAGCACAAGGCGAAAGTCGAAGAAATCACGCTCAAACTGACCGGCTGGCGCAGCAAATGTTACCCGATAGCGGTCTTTGCAGGCAAGAAGAAGGTATGGGAGGGCATCACGCCTGCCTCCTTGGGCTACGTCCACCTCCATATCGACCGCTCCGTGGCTGCCGACACCTACACCATCCAGATGATTGCCCCCGCACAGGACAGCAGCGCTTTCGGCGACACGAAGGAATTGGCTGGAGGGAAAGCCAACGAACTCGACCGTATCATGAGCCAAAAAGGGAAACTCGACCTGCGCATCGTGGAGGTGGACTTTTTGGAGAACGTGGGCGGGGCTTTGCAAAATGTTACGAAAAAACGATGATTTGTACCATCTTTCATGTCCCTTTTCGTTTACTCAATTTTTATTACTAACTTCGCAGCAACAAAAACCTAAATAACGATTAGTAAAATGAACAAAAGGACAATTATTGGAGCAGCCTTATTGGTTGCCACTATGGGACTACACGCCCAGAAAAGCATGACCCCGCCGGCAGGCGGCAAGCCCATCAGCGACGAACTCATCGGCATCTTCTTCGAGGACATCAGCAGCAGTGCCGATGGCGGCCTCTATGCCGAACTCGTCCAAAACGGTTCGTTTGAGTTCAACCCGACCGAGCGCGACGGTTGGGGACCCGGCACCGCCTGGCGACTGGTGCGTCCCGGACATTCCCTCGGCCACATGGAACCGCTCATGCAAGCCCCCATCCACCCGAACAACCCCACCTACATGCGGCTCCACATCGAGCGCGTGAAAGAATACTACGACTACAAGGGATGGAAGGGCTTCGGCTTACAGAACGACGGTTTCGACGGTTTTTCGGTGAAAGCGGGTGCCCAATACGACTTCTCCGTCTTCCTCCGCAACGTGACCGCCGGTGCCAAACAGGTGAGGGTGGCGCTCGTCGAACCGCAAGGTTGGGGAAAGGACCCGAAACTCTTGGCAGAAGCGTCTTTCGAGGCCGACGGGACGGCATGGAAGAAATACGAAGCCGTGCTCACCCCAAACGCTGATTGCGAGCGTGCCGTCTTGCAGGTGCTGGTGCTCACGACAGGCATTATCGACGTCGATATGGTGTCGCTCATGCCGAAGGACACTTTCAAAGGCCACGGACTGCGCAAGGACCTCGCCCAGGCTCTGGCAGACCTTCACCCGAAATTCATGCGCTTCCCTGGCGGATGCGTGGTGCACGGCGGTGGCGACGGATTCTGGAACACCTACCGCTGGAAGACCACGGTGGGACCGAAGGAGCAGCGCCGAAGCCTCAAAAACACTTGGGGGTACCATCAGTCGATGGGACTGGGTTTCTTTGAATACTTCCAATTCTGCGAGGACTTGGGTATGGAACCGCTGCCTATCCTTCCCTGCGGCGTGAGTTGCCAGGGCACCAATGGCGGCTGGGGCATGAAGGACCAAGCGCAGGACTGGGTGCCGATGGATCAGATGGACGAATGGGTGAGCGAGGCGCTCGACCTCATCGAGTGGGCGAATGGCGACGCCACCACCAAATGGGGACGCGTACGTGCCGAGGCGGGACACCCCAAACCCTTCAACCTGAAATATCTTGGCTTAGGCAACGAGGAGCGCATCTCGCCTGAATTCATCGAGCGCTTCAAATACATCTACGAGCGCGTGCGTGCCGCACACCCCGAAATCGTCATCGTGGGCACCGCCGGCCCTGGCTCGCACCCAGGCAACAACGACTTCGAGACGGGTTGGAAACTGGCTGAGGAGATAGGACTGCCCATCCTCGACGAGCACTACTACGAGCCTCGCGACTACTTCCTCACCAGCCGTCAATACGACAACTATCCTCGCAACCGCAAGACAAAGGTCTATCTCGGCGAGTATGCCGCCAAGGACAAGAAACTCATCGATGCCTTGGCTGAGGGTCTTTACCTGCTGCACGTGGAGCGCAACGGCGACGTGGTGGCAATGACTTCCTACGCACCGCTCTTCGCCCGTAAGAACGCCACCAACTGGAACCCCGACCTCATCTACTTCGACAACGAGAAACCGTTCCTGACTTGCAGTTACTATGTGCAACAAATGTTCGGACAGTCGGCGGGCAACTATTACTATGGCGACTGCGTGACCATCGACAATGCCACCAACCTGCAGGGACAGTCGGTCGTCCTCAACACCAAGACGCGCCAACTTTTCGTCAAGGTGTGCAACGCCAGTGCCGACGCCAAACAGGCCAACATCAACCTCTCACGCTTCAAGGGTCTGAAAAAGATGGCCACAAAGACCATTCTGACCGGACAACCTAATGACGAGAACAACTTCGAACAACAACCCATCCAGCCACGCCAGGAGAGCATCAAAGTCAAAAACAAGATGAAACTCGACCTGCCGCCTTACTCAATGGTAATGCTGCAATACTCCCTGTAAATTTTGCGTGGTTGAAATGCCCCAGAAGTCCCTACGGTTGCAACAGGCCATTTAACGTGTGCAAAAATGCCTCAGAAGCCGTAGGGACTTGCTT
>CAMKSZ010000164.1 GCA_946415525.1 uncultured Prevotellaceae bacterium
GTTTGGGTTGACGCTGCGAAGATAAACAATTATTTTGTAACGGCAAAATCCGCGTGAAAATAATATCAAACAACACGGAACAACAAAGGACAACATGCAACAAGAAGAGAAAAAACTGAGTCCACTAAAAAAGTGGACTCAGTGAATAGATGGAAGTTGCCATTTATTGTAAGGGAAGCCCTATCGGATGATGACCTTTTGGCCACCCACCACATAGACGCCCTTCAAGCCATCGAACGACTTGGCGTTGCTACGCACCAGTTTGCCGTCGAGGGTGAAGACGTCAACGGGCTGTCCGTCCGCCATTATCTGATGGATGCCGGTAGCCACAGTGATGGTAACGGAGACAGGCTTCGATTCCTGTCCGTTGGCATAGACCGCAGTCACAGAGAAGGTACGCTCACCATCCTCCATCTGGTCAGCGGCGACGGTGTAGGTGGTCACGCCATTCTCCACAGTAGCCACCAACTGCTTCTCGTAGTAAACATTGAACTTGCTCACCTTACCGACATAGTTGAATCGGACATCGTCGAGCAACACGCCAAACACATCATTTGACGTATGACGGATGGCAAAATACTTCGAGCCTTCGGGCAGGTTGACAGAGAACGGTGTCCATGCCTCCTGGTCGGTGGAAAAACTCTCCACCAGTTCGAAATTCTCCGGCTGATTGTCGGTCTTGGAGGCCAGCACCTCAAACGTCTCTTCGCCGTAGTGGCTGGTGATGGCACGCAGATAGAAACTGATTTCCTGTTCCATACCAGGCAGTTCGGGCGAGATGAGCCAATGGTCGGTAGCACCGACACCCTCGCCAGGCACCGGACACATCGACATCATGACCTGTTCACCACTATGTCCCAACCCTGTGGAGAATCCAGCCTTGGCAATGTCGAAAGCCATCCATGCCGAGGGAGCATAGCGGTTGTCGTAGTTGATACTCTCATCCTGCCAACTATATACCTCGCTGCCATTTCCGTCGTAGAGCGTCCATTCCCCCATGCAGCCACTATGCTCCGTTTCGGTGATGCCGCCAATGCTGAAGGTGGGGAAGGCATTCGTGTCGTCGAACGACTCCGTGTGGTCTTTGGCCTCTACTGCAGGCGCCTCCCAGTTCAGTTCCACACCAGCATCTCCCTTGTCCTCAGCCGTGAGGTTCTCGGGAACGGGAGCGTTGCTGTCGTTGACGGTGATGGTGGCCTCTGCGGTGTTGTCGGCAGGCCTCAGGTCAGCCTCATAATCTACCATGACCTTAATAGTGCGGTCGCCCGCCTCATCAAAGACAGAGGAAGCCAATGTGGCCGTGAACTCCTTAGAGGCAAACGGAGCGAGTTCCACCCCTACGGTCTCCTCCATCAAGACCTCGTCATCGGCGGTGACGATGACGGTGAAGTCCTTGGCAGGCTGTTCACCCCAGTTGGTGACGGTGACGGTGATGTCTGCCTTCTTGCCGGCATTCACGGCAGTGGGAGCCGACATCCCGACAGAGAGGTTGTGCGCCAGCAAATCGACGATACGGATGTTATCGACGACGAGGACATCGCCCTCCTCCTCGATTTCCCCCCAGTCATCAAGGACGGTAGGTTTGTTGATGGTAGCCGTGATGTCAATCTGGGCGTAACTGCCCGTCTTCAGGTCGTTGAGCGGCACCTTCACGGTCTTGTAGAACATGCTGTTCAGCGACGTAGAGGTCAAATTCTCCCCCTCGGCGCCATCCACATGGCCGACCACGTTCACACGGCCAACGCCATAGCCCATGGCATCGAAGAACAGCACGGGATTGGTAGCCTCTTTGACATTGAGTTTGCCAGAAATCAGGTAGATGCCGCCAGCCTCCCGCGCACTCATTGCCATAGCCACGCCATCGTCGTCGCTCGAATCCGTATAGAGCAAAGGATAACTATTGCTATCCCAGAAGTAGTGGAGGTTGCCGTCGGCAAATCCCTCTACCACGGGCAGGTCGTAAGGACTACCGATCAGCACACTCGCTGCCGACACTTCATCAAGAAACGACTCACCCGTCTCGTTGTTGGCCGACACATACCAAGTCTGGTATCCTTGTTCACCTTCATTGGTGACAAAGTCCAACACATACGAGTCGGCATCCGTCACCGTTGCCACCACCTCGTCGGGCACTAATGTGCCAGGATAGCAAGCATAGATTTTATACTCCACCTCGGCGGGGTTCACATACCCCCCATTGTACCCTGTTTCCGTCACCTTGTCCCAAGTGAGCAGCACCGAATTCTGTTGGTCAACGGCCTTGACATTCATCACACATTCGGGGATGTCGATACCGATAAATACCTTCACCTTCTCACTCTTCTGCCCGATGCCGTCGGCATTATAGGGAATGGCTTGATAAGCATATTCACCCGATTCGAAAACCTCATTGTCGGTATAGTTGAGCGTAGCACCAGGAGCCACATCCTCAAACACTTTGACGAGGTCGCTTCCACGGAAGAGTTCCACCTGTGTGATGTTGGCGGTCAGCGCATTGCCATCGACAGAAGTGTCCGGCATCTTGACGACGATGTCGGCCAACATTTCACCCTTTGCCCTGGGAGTCACCACCAGTTCGGGAGCGGCAGGAGCCGTGGGTTCTGGAGCAAATTCAACGATGACCTTGTTGATCCAAAGTTCATACATATCGGCATCGGAAATGCAATGGATGGCCACATAATAGGAACCACTCTCCTCGGCGGCGAAAACGGCGTCGAAGTCCTTCTCGTCCTCATCGGTCACCACGCAGTCCTCCAGCACCTTCACGTTGAGGCCATCCACGGTAGGCTCCCGTCCCACGACTATCTCGAAGCGCTCAGGATAGCCAGCCGAACCAGCATTCACGGTAATGCTGTAGCGCTTGCCGGCATCGAAATGCAAGGCGGGCGAAACGAGGTAGTCGTCGGCAGCCTGGTCGGAATTATACTCATAGGTGGCGTGTGTACCGCCATCCCACTCCCAGCGCCGGTCGTCTTCATTGGCATCAATCTGCATGAACTGTCCGCCCACGGCATCCTGTGTGAAATCGGCGACGTAGGGTATTTCATAGACAAAGCACAGTTTCACGCTCACCACGTCACTCTTGTCGCCTTGGCCGTCGGCATTGTAAGCCACCACCTGATAACGGTAAGTGATGCCCTCCAGTTCCGGGTCGTCGTCCACATAAGTCAAAGCCGTGCCAGGAGCCACGTCCTCGAAGGTCGTGATCACCTCGTTGTCACGCAACAGTTCGATTTTTGTCAGGTTGCCCGTCAGGTTCTCGCCACCGATGGTTTGCGTCGGGGCGGTGAACGTGATGGTGGCGGCGGGTTTCTCCGAGTCGGCAGTCACCGTCAGGTCGCTCACGGCAGCCGGGGCGGTCATGACGGTCTCAGCCACCACCAAGTTGTCCACCCGAATCGATGCTTGGTCGTAGTCGCTGATGGCATGGATGCCGAAGTAATAGTTGCCCGTCTCAGCCACAGTGACGAACTAATTCCCCAACGTCTGGGGCATTTCCGATTCTAAGTTAGTAGGCTCCAGCACCGTGGTGGTCATGGCCTCGGCGGTGGCATCCGTTCCCATCATCACCTCAAAGCGCTCGATATAGGCGTCCGTCGAACCATGCGCGTCGATAAGGAAACTGTAGGTCTTGCCAGCCTCCAAGCGGATGGCGGGAGTGACGAGCCAGTCGTCGGCATTGTTGTCGCTATTGTATTTATAAGAAGCCTCGCCATAGAACGAATGCCAAGTGCTCCCATCCTCGTTGGCGTCTATGATGGTCAACCTGTCCCATTCGTCCACACTCTCGAAGCCATTGGTGTAGGGCAGCGTTTCAATGGGGGCGAAGGGATCGTCCTTCGACAAGACAAGGTCGTTGAACCATACCTCTGCCTTCACATTCTCCCTGTCGGCATTCGCCAGCAGGATTCGTGTAGAGGTCAGCGTCTGGGCATCGCTGTCGTACAGCATGCTGAAATCGACGAGGTCTCCCCCTTCACAGCCCGCGGCATACACCGTGGCATCGCCGTTGGTGCCCTGCGTCTGCAATCCCTCGAAAGAGACGTCCATGCCGTCAATCTTCCCCTTCATCCATGCTTCGGGATAGTTGGCGAAGAGCCCCTTCAGATAGACGAAGCCATCCTGGAAGCCGATGGTCACATTGCCTTTGTAGAGGTGCTGTTCATCGCCCTCCTTCACATGTCCCTTGACATACCACGTCTCTGTCTGCAAGTCGGCGGGGGCAGTCACCGTGACGGTCTCCATAGGCTCATACCCGCCCACGTAGGTCCACACGGTCTCATAATCG
Organism: uncultured Prevotellaceae bacterium; assembly: GCA_946415525.1. Lineage (GTDB taxonomy): Bacteria > Bacteroidota > Bacteroidia > Bacteroidales > Bacteroidaceae > Prevotella. The sequence continues at coordinate 4,289 of CAMKSZ010000164.1, forward strand.
CCCTGCCAGGCGAAAGAATCATAGTCGTCCCAGAACAGTCCCATGAAATATGTTTCAGAGGACTTCTCCAACGAGATGGTGCCCTCAGCGTCGTCAACGGTGAAGGTGAACTTGCCGTCATTGTAGCCGTCATAATTGCTGAAGCCTCCAAACTCGTCGCAGACACCCCACTGCAGGCTGAGGGTGACGTCAGAACTTGCGTTGTAGTCGATGCACTGCTTGACGGGCACGCTGATGGTGTTTCCCTCACGCGTTCCCTTCACCCAGGCTCCTGTCGGGTAGTTGGAGAGGATGTTGCGGATATACACAGTGCCATCGTCGCAAGTCACGACATGCACCTGTCCGCGTTGCTCCAACTTCATCAATTCATCGCCGTTGTAATAGTACATGCCGCTACGGGCATACACCTTGCGCTCTCCCTCGGCGGGCGTGACGATGATGCCATGCTCATCCACCACCTCGCCACTGGCCTTGAAGGCCCGCATCGGCATCCCCATGTCCACATGTGAGGGACGTGCCACCCTACGGCCGTCACTTGGCAGGAGAGGCGCCTTGGTGGTTGGTTTCCCGTCGGTGGACTACGGAGCGGCAACCTGCGCATCGCGGAAGGGGATACCAGGCTTGCGCACCTTCTCTTTCGACTTCGTTGGTGAGAGTGGGTTGGCCTTCGACTGGCCCCCCTTGAAAGTGAACACTTTGGCCTTCGGCGCAGCCTTCTTTGTGGAGAAGTCTTGCCCCTGGGCTTGCAGTGTAAGACCGCTGATGGTCAAGATGGCGGTCAGCATCCAGAGTTTCCTGTTTTTCATCTCTTCATATCATTAAAATTGTTGTGCATCTGCAATTTATTTTTACTATTTCTCTGTTTTCAAAATATACTCGTAGATATGTCCGTTGGCAAGCATCCGGTTAAGGAAATCCTTCAGCGAGTCCACGGTGACGCCATCGTATAAGGCGAGGTCGTCGGTATCCACCACAATGCCGTCGTGGATGAAGTATTCGCTAATGTCATCGGCACTCTTGCCTTTGTTAAGCGAAGGTGACTTGCGGTTCTTGCGCTTCGTGCTTTTGAAGTTCTCAAGCAACTGTTCGTCTATACCTTTTTCCGACATTTCCTTAAGAAGAGATTTTATGTCATTACGGATGACAGCCTCCTTCTCAGGATTACATATAAACGAGAAGGTGAAAAGCATCTGCGGGATTGGGTGCTGGGTAAATTTCGGAATAACGCCAATGCTATAGATGTCGCTGTGCTGGATGCGGATGCGGTTGATCAAAGCCTCACCCAATACACCCCGCAATGCATCCATGTGTACCTGATGTGAAGCATCATACTTCAGACCTTTTTCCCATGCAAGCAGCATGGTGCAGTCTGCTTTCGGCGTATTTCCGTCAACATTCTGGACGGTAATCGTATCGTTCGTGCGATAGTGTTGTTCCATGCGGTCAACACGTTCTACGGCGTTTTTCTTCGAAGGCAGGCTGCCAAGATATTTCTCTATCAGTGGAAGGACCAAAGCAGGTTTCCTGTCAGTCTGTACAACCGCCACCATGCCGTTGTAATTTGAGTGCAGGCGAGCAAGAATCTCCTTCATCTTGCTGATGCTCATCGCTTCAACCTCCTCCTTTGTTGGCATCTTCGTGCGCTCATCGGAAACGTATGGATAAGACATAATTTCAATGAAGGCTTTCAACATTGGTGTCAACGGCATTTCTACTGCCATGCGTGTCTGTGCTGTCAGTTTGTTGTACTCCACGGTGTCAACGTCCGTCGTGGTGAGTCTGACGTGCAACGACTTGAACATGTTCTCCAACTGAGTGCTGTCAGCATTCGCACTATACAACACCTCCGCAGGATTCACCTTTGTCATGGACACGGGTTGCTCGTATTCATTAAAGTTACGAACAGCCTTTTTCAGGTGCTCGCTGTAAATCACCTCGTCGTTTTCAAGCAACGTCTCGCCACCTTTTACAAACAGGCGCACCACCGTCTGGTACATGTTTTTGTCAGGCTTATTGTTCAGCACCACCTTCACACCGTTGGACAAGGTGTATTCGGTGAAGGATTTGTCGTATGCAAATGTTTTCTTATTTACCACCTTGCCCGGCTTCGGACTTATGTCGAACGTCTTCTTCTCCTCCTTTTCATTGGCAGAGGATATGGTGTCGGTGGCAAACGCCATTGCTTCCACTTCATTCCATAAAGCAAGCACTTCCTCCTTTGATGGCAATGCAGTATCGTTGTTCTCAGGGAAGGTAATGGTTAATGTACAACGTGCCTTGTCGAACATCGTCTGTGCGGCAGTCTGCACCATGCTTCGGGAGATGTGACGGCGGTTGTAGGAGTCGAGAATTGCACGCACCATAGGCGAAATGCCAATGGTTCCTTTGAGGTAATGCTCTATGCAATTCTCTGCAGCACCATTGGCATTGACAAAATCAGAATTGTTTCCATAAAGGGTATCGTTCCATTCTATGACGGTGGTGTCCTCGATGGCACGGAAGTCAGAACTGTCCCTGTATGAGATATACTTTGCAAGTTCTGCGTCGGTAACACCTATCCGCTTCATCTTCTCCACCTCAATCAACGTTTTCTTGAGTATCTCGCGCCAATCCGGTGTGGATGTAATGAGCAATGCTGCCGTCTGGTCGGCTTTGATGCTGTAGTTGTCTATTGGTCTAACCTGAACGACATTAGCCATGACAACTTGCGGATTGTCGCTCTTCAACTTATCCATGCGCGACCTCAATATCTGTACCACGATATTGTTGATCTCGCTTTGTTTGAAGAACGCCACCTTCCGCATCTCGCTCTGTGGCATGGAAGGGTAAAGTGACACCAATTGGATGACAGCCGTCGGAACCTGTTTGCTCTGTGTTACGGCAATGAATGGTTGGTCTGTCTCGGTAGGCAGACTGAACTCCGGCACCGTTGTGCTTCCCTTCTTCAAGTCGCCGAAGAGTTTTTCTATTTTCCTAACCATAAGGTCGGGATTGAAGTCGCCACATGCAATGACGCACTGGTTCTGTGGTTGATACCAACGTTTGTAGAATGCCCGCATCTGTTCGGCGGTGCATGTATTGATAATATCCATGCTACCGATAGGATTGCGCTCCGCATACTGCGTGCCGGCGTTGCGCTCCTTAAACAATTTCATTCCCTCATCTCCAAAGGAACGCACTCGCCATTCCTCTACTATCACGTTGCGCTCAGCATTGAGTGCAGCAGCGTCGATGAGAGCGTCTGCACTCCAGTCGCGCAGAATCATCAGGCAACTGTCTATGCGGCTTTCCCCCGTAAGTGGTACGGCAGAAAGGATATACTGAGTATTCTCGAATGATGTGCGGGCATTGACATCTGGACCGAATGCCACGCCTATGCTGCGCAGGAAGTCGATGATTGTGTTGCCTGGATAATGTTTCGTGCCCTTAAACATCATGTGCTCAAGGAAATGCGCCATGCCCAGTTCATCGTCATTTTCAACTAAAGAACCCGTCCGCTGTATCAGTCGGAACTCACCGATATGTTTCTTGCTCATTGCCTTACGCACATAATACGTCATGCCATTAGGCAGAACGCCCTGGCGTATGGCGGTGTCAACAGGCACAATCTGCTCGGATGTCTGTCCATGAGTTGTTAACACACCTGCAAGTATGGCTAATAATGCAATAGTTATTCTTTTCATTGAAGTAGAATTGTATTTTTATTCGAGTAACTCAAGATTATTTATGCACAAAGGTACAACATT